>CALLUJ010000033.1 GCA_938011245.1 uncultured Aquimarina sp.
TCTTCTATAATCACGAATTAGACCAAGTTCGAACCGCTAGAGTAAATTCATTTTTCTCGCTAATCCCAGAAATGACGGGTAATATAGGAAATAAAAAAAGCGGAAATTTTATCAAGTTTGATAAAATTTCCGCTTTAGTGAGCCCTGAAGGATTCGAACCTTCTTCCTTATCCCCTGTATTTACAAGGGTTTTCTAGTTATTTAATAATTAAGTATGCCTAAAAGTGTGCCTTTTGTATATTTGTCCACTATATAGTAATATGGACGTTGGACATCTAAATGATGTGTTCAATTGTTCTTATTTAATCTATTTGATAATGGCTAAAAAAGACACTAATAGTTTGGATTCTGCATTTGGTGAAGTTATAACCCCAGATGATTCTGATTTTGATGAAAAACCAAAAGCATTAAGTACTTCTTTTGGAGATGTAATAATACCATCTGAAGATGAAATTAGAGGAAACCTTAAATTCATTAAACCTGTAATAAAAGGAAATAAAGCTAAAGCAGCAGATTTTAGTGATTCTGAATATTCTGCCTTTAATCTTTTTAAAACAGAATTTGAAGAAATACCTACTCTTCTAGAGCCTATATTCCCAAAACAAGGTTTAGTTTCTTTAATTGGTTCTTCTGATACTGGTAAAAGTACTTTCCTTAGACAATTTGCTCTTTCTATAGCATTAGGATTAAATGAGTTTGTTGGTTACAAGTTAAATACAGAAACACAGAATGTTATTTTTATTAGTACCGAAGATGACCCTAATTCTGTAAGTAGTTCTATAAAGAAACCTTTAAGAGCATTATTTAATCAACATAATGCAGATGAATCTTTATTAAATCATTTAAAATTTATATTTGATGTTGACCTTACTGAAAATAGTGAGAACAACATCATTAAACTTCTCAACAAAGATTTGTCTGAAAAAGGAGTTGATTTAATTATTGTAGATGCTTTTACTGATATTTTTAGTGGAGATATTAATTCAAGCACTAAAGTGAGAGAGTTTTTAAATCTCTTCAGTAAAATTTCTAAGGAGTATGAATGCCTTATCCTCTTCCTTCATCATACAGGTAAAAAAACAGATAAATTTTCTGCTTCTAAAAACAATGCTTTAGGCTCTCAAGCCTTTGAAGCTAAAATGAGGGTAATGCTTGAATTAAAGCACCACCCACATAATGACATGCAAAGAACTCTTACTATTACTAAAGGAAACTACATTTCTACAGAAATTAAGAAGTACTCTAAAGTTTTAGATTTTAATGAGGAAAATTTATTGTTTACAGATACAGGTAACCCTTTACTTTCTGAAAGCATATATGCCTTGAGTAAAACCAACCCTAAGAAGAATAGTTTACTACCAGTAATAGAAAAGCTCCACAAAGAAGGCAATTCCTATAGAACCATAGAAACTATTCTTAGAAATAAAGGTCATAAAATTAGTAAATCAACTGTTGAAAATTATTTAAAAGAAATAAAAAACCAATCTGCTAACATAATAGGGAATAATTAAGAAAGTGAGGAATTATGATATTTAGTATTTCTTATTGAAATCCCTGTATTTTCATCTTTCTTAACTAATAACTCTAAAACTGTATTAGTATCTAAATTGCAAGTTGCTCTATAAGCTATAAATGGGTTTATTACCATTCTTCTATTTTTTGGTAAATAGCTATTTATTTCATTTAATAAATATTCAAAATGATTTCCTTGAAACCTGTAGTAAACAGCACTCAAAATATCTGCATTAAATAGTAATACAATTCCTCTTGAAATAGGTAAACCAAAAAGTGTTTTAAAGTCACCCTTTTCATATAGGTATATTTCATAACAGATACCATTAACTGTTTTCTCTCCTTTAGACTTTAAATCAAACTCATAATTTTCATATTGCTCACCAATTGTAAACCTAAGTTGCTTTAAAAGGTTCTTTTTACTTTTAAAAATACCTGTAACTAAAAAAAGCCACCTTTTAAGATGGCTTTTGAAAATTTCCTTTAGCATAATATTAATCTATTGAGTGAGTTGCTGTAGAAAAAGTATAGATAAATGTTTGTCCTATATTAATGGATAAATTATTATCATCAAAGACTACATTATTACTTCCATCATATATTTCAACTCTATTTATAACTGTTTGGCTTGCACTTTCAGTTTGATATTTAAAACCAATCTTGTCAAAAGTAGCAAGTGTATTTACCACAAAAATATCTGTATTAGTTGTAGTCATTATAGTTTCGGATTCCAAATTACCATTTAAATTACTTTTGTAAAAAGTAGCTGTAAGGGGATATTGTTGATTAGGTGTTGAAGAACCTGAAAATCTGATTCTGTATTCTCTAAGTTGAATAGAATCACTAGATTCTAGACAATCTCCATCTACAGTATTACCAACTCTTGAGTATTCAAAGCTATCCCCATCATTTTCAACTCTTAATTTTCTACCATTAACTTTACCAGTTAATATACAGTTGGAAAAAATAGAACCTCCATTACAAACTGTGTTAAGGGTTATTTCAAGATTCGATGAATTGTAACTATAAGTTCCTTCATATGCTTCTTCATCAACTAAATTGCCATTTCTAAACCCATCAAGAATAAGTTTTACATCATTGTCATTAAGAAAGTAAAGCAATAAGTCTTGCTGATAACCATCTACTACTGGACTTATGTAATTCCATTCTGTACCACATAAACTTAATGGTGTTTCTTCTTGATTATTACCATTATCATCACTAGAACAGGATAGTAATGTAAAAAACGCTATTAGTATTAAATAAATCTGTTTCATAAGTTAGTTATTAATGTTCTTAATAATATTTGTAATTTCATTTACCATGACATCAAAAGTCTGTAGTTCTTCGGTGTAACTCATTTTGTATTTATTAATTTTCACAACATCTAATGTTGTTAGTAAAGACTTTTTTATGGTATCAAAAACTACTATATATTTTGATTGCTGTTTTAGTTGCTCTGGTAGATTTATCATATTTAATTGACCTAACTGAACTGGTTTTTTACCTGCTTTAAGAAAAGCTAAATGATAAACTTTGTGAGACAGTTGGTTTATTTTTTCATCACTACTATTGTCAGGACTTTTAAATAGTTCACTAAAATCTGTAAATACTTCATTTTTAAAGGAAATTACTTTAGTTGCATTTCTACTTTTAGTCCTAAAACTATCTATGATAAGCCCAACAATTACAGCTATTACAATTGATACAATTATTCCCATTATTTATGTTTTTTAAAAAACCATACATAGATAATTCCAAATACTAATATTGCACCTGGTATTAATCTAACTCCAGCAGAGTTTGAATTTCTAGTTTCTGAAATAAGAGCCATACTTACTGCTGCTACAACTATTACAGCTACAGTGAGTAATATTTTTATTCCCAATAATTTTAACTTATTCATTTTTATCATTTATGATAACTGTTCAAATATAATAAACTTCATCTTTGTATTTATCATAAAAGATAACTAAGTGTTTAAAATGACAGATAAAGAAGAATTACAAAGAGCTGTTGGTAAACGTATTAAAGAATTAAGAGAGTCTAAAAACATTGCTCAACAAGACTTAGCTGCTGCTTGTAATTTTGAAAAATCTAATATGGCAAGATTAGAAGCTGGAAACACAAATGCTACTATTTATACCCTTAAAATTATTGCTAAAAACTTAAAAGTTGAGTTAGCAGATTTAGTTAAAGATTTATAAAAACGCTATTAATACCTATCTTAAAATAATTACGGTTTTAAATTAATGCTTAAATAGTGGGAATTTACATAAGTTCACAAATACATTTATTCAAAAATTACAGTTTTACTATATAAGATTTTTATAGTAAAATTCAGATAAGATTGATTTTAACCTATAGCAAAAAGTATGTATAAACAATACTTCACTTTTATACAGGTACTACATAATTCCTTCATCATTAAAACTGTAAAAGCCATTTTTTGTAATAATTAAATGGTCTAATACAGCTATATCCAAATATTCTCCTGCTTTTTTAAGTTTGTTAGTCATTATTTTATCAGCTTCACTAATTTTTAGGCTACCACTTGGGTGGTTGTGTGCTACAATAATACCTTTTGCATTACATTTTAAAGCTACTGAAAACACCAATTTAGCATCTACATTTACACTAGAACTTCCTCCTTTGGCTAATGGATAAATTCCTAATACTTGATTAGTATTATTTAGTAACAATACTTTAAATTCTTCCTGTAATTCTATAGTATGTTTATTCCAACAAGCTAATAGTAAATCATAAGACATTTTACTGTTGGTTATTTTTAATCGTTTCTTGTTATTGTTGGTGTAAGAAACTTTAATTTCTGCTATTTCCATAAGGTTATAAAAATTAAAAAAGGCATCACTTTAGTAGTAATGCCTTTGTTGTTGATTTGTTAAGAAGCATACTGTAAAGCTCCATTTTGGCTAAACTGCTCAATGTTTGGTTGTAGTGTTTCAGTCTCTAATGGAATACTTTTAGCTACAGGTTCTTTTACATCCTCTGGCATATAAGTCCATCTATGATGCATTATAATTTCTTCTCCTGTTTCTGTAACAACATACTCATAAGGCTCACATTCTTCTTTAATAATGCTACCCTGCATTTCTGTACCTGTTAAAGCAATACAAGTTTGCTCATCAAAAGTTGAAGGTATGTAAGCCTTTTTTGCAGTTGCATAAAAATTACCTGTAGATTTTGACCTAATCAATTCTACACCTCCTTGAAGTTCTAGAACATTAAATAGTTCTCCGTTTTCTTTTTGTCTTTGTTTGTAACCAATAATTCTTACCATGTTCTTTAAGTTTTTAAGTTGAAAATACCACCAAGAAAACAATACTTCTACCATAAAAAATTACAACTATCACCTTGAGTTTTTTACTGGCTGAAAAAAAATGCTTTCACTATATAAGTGGTGGGGGAATCTTCATTCCTAAAGATGGGTGGGGGTTTTCTATGAGGTATTTCAAGCACTCACTATTCCTGTGTAATTTTTTTTTAACAAAAAAATATCTCATATATTGGACAATACTAAGATTCTAAATTGTTAAACGTTAATGAAATTCATACAGCCATTAGAGATAGCTTCTAAAATAATGACACTAATTGAAGAAGCAGAGAAAGAACTAATTATAATCTCCCCTTATGTTGAAATATCTAAATGGAACAAAATGAAAAGCTGTTTAAATAGAGCTGTTCTTCGAAATGTAAATATTCTTTTTGTAGCAAGAAAAAATGCAAAACAAGATTTGTCCTTTATAACTGAATTGGGAATCAAAGTTAAGCTAGTAGAAAACTTACATGCCAAATTATATATAAATGACAACTATGCAATAGTAACCTCTCAAAATATTACTTACTATTCAGATGTAAACTCTATTGATATAGGCTATAAGACAGATGCAGAAGAAGAAAGAATTGAGCTTATTGAGTTTATTGATAAATATGTGATTAGTAATAGTTACAAAAAGCTAGATACTTCTAAATCTTTCAAATTTAACATAGTAAAAGAAAGTAACAAACCTCCAATGCTAAATGAATATAAAGTAAATAAGCTGTATGAATCATTCTCTGTTAAGTACCCTAATGCTTATTTTTCTAAATCTTCTACTTATCTATATAGTGAAGGACTACTACCTTATGTAGTGATGCTTAGTTCTGATTTAACAGTTAGATTATCTAAAAAGAATGATGATTGTTTAAAGGTAATAAGTCATTATGAAGCGGTGAATTTCCCATTAATAGAAGATTATAATATTGAATTAAAAGAAGTAACTAATTATTTCTATATAAATTTTGTTCCCAAAAATTTAAAAGGATATGGAATACAAAAATTAACCTCTGATTATCATGAAATGGTGAGAACATTTAAAGATAATCCTACTAAATTTTAATCGTTATTCAGAGTAAAATGAAAAGATTAATATCATTAAAGACATTAATTCTAACATTTTTACTGTTATTTGTAGTTTCAGTAAACGAATACTCAAGATTTAACAACTCAAATAAAGGCTTTGTTAGAAAAGGAATAACAGCTATTAATCCAAGTATAAAAACACCTGAAAAATGTAGTTGGTATTGCCACACTGATACTGGTTACTGTAAAAAACATCATACTCATTTACTAAAAAATCATACTTCTAAAATAGACCCTTTTTATTTTGGCATTATAAACTCACTACATAATGCAGGAGATTATGGTTTAGCCAATATTATTTTTTTAGTGATTTTATTTCCTGCATTAATCTATGTGCTTTTAATAAAAAGCATAAGCATTCAAAGAAAAATAAAAAGACTAAAAAATGGATAGATTGATGGATGTAGTGAATTTAGTCTATGCTTATTGTACAGATTTTATAATCAATATAGCTAACATCTTAGGGTTGTCATATTATGAAGTCAATACTTTCATTTTTGTTATTCTATACCCTTTATTATTAGTTGGTTTAACTTGCTTATTTATAATTCAAATTTTAAGGTTAAGGTACTGGAAAAAAGAAACCCAACCTCTAAAATAGAGATTGGGTAAACATCAACTTAAAAACCAATGAAAAGAACCATCATTGATAGCTTTTGAAATACTTTTTGTAAAATCAAATGCATTGATATTACGATTTAAAAAGCTATCAATATAGCTACTCTTATTGGCTGAGGTAAACAAGTTGTACATATCCCAAAGATTGATGTTTCCATCTTCATTTTTACAAAACCTTTCATCTTGGTAATAATCCTTAGCAATGGTAGAAATTTGTCCATCATTAATAAGTAATTGAGGTATTTCTAACTTCTCTTGCTTAGGTAAGAATTGATAAAGTTTAGCTCTGCCAACTAATTGGGCAAATTGTTTTTCTGGAAGTTGGTATTGGGTTAAATTTTGCATCGACTTAAAATGATGCTCCATTTTGTAAGACTGTAATAACTCCATAATTTTGGCTTTCAATTCTCCATAGCTAGATACTTTTATTTCAGCAGAAAATCCATCTGTAGAAATACACAAATTACAGCATACCATATTTTGAAAACCTATAAACACTTGAAACTTTTCAAATGATTTTTTACTGTAAAGATTTTCTCTGTTATAGGCTCTAACTCCACCAACTATTAAGGATAATTTATTACCATTAATAGTTTCAGTAATACTTGGTATTCGGATAATAAAAGCCATTCTTTCAAAATATTGTGTCCTTTCATAGTCTAATAAATCTTTAGCCGATTTATGTATAGCCTCAGGAGTTCTACCTTTAATTTGGTGGCTAATTCTAATTTCAGGTTTACTAATATGATGCCTATTAAACGTTGATGTTACACAGTCATTTGTAATATCAATAAACTCTTGATGTGCTATGGTTTTTTCGTTGTCTTTTGCGAATACAGGAATCACACAATCCTGCTTTAAACAAGAAAGGCTAACCTCTTTTGTGTTAGCCTCTATAAAAGGATTTTGCTGAAATTGTAAAGGTTCATTTGATACCTGTATTAAAGAGGAACTATTGTTATTAACTCTTTTTACTACAGGTACTTTGTTTAGGATGGGTATATCCTTAGATACTGGTATAAGTTCCATAATAATTGATTTTAATTAGTTAGTAGAAGGTCTATGCACTCCATTAGAACTGAAATTTTGAGGATTTATCAAACTTTCCAATTGTTGCTTTTTAGTTCTAAATTCTTCTTGATGTGATTGCTGAAATTGTGGATTTTGCTTGTACAATTCCATGAGCTTATTTACTGAAAGACATTCTTTAATCCTATCTGATATAGGTTTGTTGTGTACAGGCTCAATAGTACTCCATTGTAATAGTTTTTTACCTGTAGCAGAAGATATTATAAATTCAGGTTTTCCATTAAACAAGCCTGTCCTGTCTTTTGATGTTTTAACTAAATGCTTATCATTAAGGAGTTCAAAGTTAACTGTCAGCTCATACTCAAAACCCTCCCTAGTGATTTCTTTAGTTCCATGTTTTACAACTTTAGTTCTACCATTAGAACCTACATCTAAAGAGTAATCAATCTTTCTTCTAGTAGTGGTAATAATATGGCAATTTGACTGTAGTATTTTATCAATAAATGCTTGATGTCTTGGAGTAACCTTTGCCCAATCTTGAAACCTACCACCTAGTTGTTCTTGTATTTGTAAACAACCACCAGTACCAGACCATTCATGTGTAATGGAATCCAAAATGCAGACTTCAATTCCTGCTTTTTCACAAACTTCTATAGCTTCAACATACCTTTCAGGAGAAAATGGAGCTTGTAAATCCAGTACATTATAATTACCTAAATGGCTGTACAAACTAGCTGAACTGTTTTCTGTGTCAACAACTGCTATTTTAGACCAGTCATTGGTTAATCCATGTGCCAATAATAAGGCACTTGTTGTTTTTCCAAATCCACTTGGTCCAGAAATTCCTATGCGTAGTTTTACATTACTACGCTTACTTTGTTTTAATTGCATAATTTTTATGTTTAAAAAAGTTAATATTTATTTGAAAATAAATTAAGGATATAATGAACTAAAAACCTGTAAAACAATATTTTAAAAACAAATATTCAGTCTTTATATTAGTGTTTACTATTCGTTTTTTGTATATTTGCATTAGTCATTTAAAACATGAAACTCTAAAGGAGTACTAAATAATTGTGGTGTTTTATTTAGTTTAATACTTCTTAAGTCTGCTTTTGCAGCCCTCTTTTTTAGAGGGATTATGTCTAACACCATTGACAAATCTCTTGCACCACAGAAATCTAGAGATATAACACCGCAAAACACACCTGTAAGTGCAAATCAGGAAAGTGTAGAGAATTGTCTTCCTAAAAGTTTAACTGCTTTCATTCCAAGTAATTTAGACCTTGATGAATTACTAAGGTTAATTCCGCCTACTTTTAAATATGATAAAGATGAATTTTTGTATTTAATAGATTTGATATACAAGTTAGCTTCAAAACAAATTAAAGATGAATCTTTTAGTTTTTTTATAAGACCTCATTCTGCTTTAATGCAAAGAAGAGTAAGAGCATATAGAAATTGCCTTGATTACCTTGTTGAGAATAAAATTTTGATAGAGGATTCACAATATATAGTGAATAAACAATCTAGGGGTTTCATGTTTACACCCCAATATTGTACAGAGTTAAAGCAGACTAAAATAACAAATCAAAAACTCATCAAAAAAATTTTAAAATTCTATAAAACAGAAACCAATCAACCTATACTAAATAATGATGGTTTAGATATTTTTCATCTATTAAAATGGTTTGAAAATGGAAAATTAAAAATTGATTATCCTAAAGCAAAAGCATATCTAAAAGACCTGTACCATCAAGAAAATAAGAGTATAACAGAAGTAGAACAATATAAAAAAGTCTCTAAGGGCATAGATTATAATTTTGAACAATACCAGAATATAAAAGCTATTCTTAGATATAATAGCAGATTAAGACCTCTTATATTATTCAACAATAGCACCTTTAATCCTACTGTAGATAAAACTGCAGGAAGATTACATTCAGTATTGACTCAATTAAAAAGTGATTTGAGACAATTTATAACCTATAATGGAGAACCATTAGTTTCAATTGATATTGTAAATTCTCAACCATATTTAGCATCTGTTTTACTCAATGAAGAGAAATTTAAAGAAAATAAAATAACAAAATTAATACAACTCTACAATCCTAAATACATATCTAATAATAATACTTCCATATCTTTCCCTATTATGTTAGCAAAATTAATTCAGCGCATAGAAACTAAAAATGACACTTTGAAATATATTGAATCTGTTGCCAATGGTCAATTCTATGAAGAGTTTGCTAAGCAGATGGGTGATAATAATTTGAGTAGAAATGCTATAAAAAAAGCAACATTTAGTTCAATATTTAGCCCCAATCAATTAGCAAAACAGCTTGAAGGTGTCAAATTATTTAAAGACGTTTATCCTAGTGTTTTTAAAGTTTTTTCAAAAGTAAAATCAGGTAAAGGCACTCATAGAACTTTGGCATGTGTACTACAAAATTTTGAAGCTAAGCTTATACTACATATTGCTTGTAAAAAAATAAGTAAACTCAATCCAGATATACCATTATTCACACTTCATGATTCTATAATAACTACTCCAAGATATCAAACTCTTGTTGAGCATATAATGAATGAAACTCTATCTAACGGTGTTGGTTTTCCTCCAGTATTAAAAGTTGAAAGATGGGAACAGGTAGCTTAAAACTACCTTTCCATCTTGGATTTCAATCTCTTTATTTCCTCACTCACTTTCTTTTGAACCACTTCTCCATAGCTATCTTGTGTTACACTCATTTTAGAATGTCCCAATAGCTTAGATACAATTTCCATTGGCACATCATTATAAAGCAATACAGTAGTGGCAAAAGTCTTTCTAGCAATATGATGAGTGAGCTTCTTTTGAATGCCTAAAACTTCAGCTATTTCTTTCATATAAGAATTGAATTTTTGATTTGAGATTTTTGGTAAAAGTGATTCCTCAGGTTTATACTTATTTAGTATAATTTTTGCTTGCTCTAAAAGAGGAACTGAAATAAGTTCATTAGTCTTTTGCCTAGTCATTTTAATCCAGGTATTACCATCAAATTCTTTAACTAAGTGGCTAGAATTGAGGTTTGACATTTCAGTATATGCAAGTCCAGTATAACAACAAAACACAAATAAGTCCTTTACCTTTTGTAGCCTTTCTTGACTGAAATTATGGTTTTCAAGTAGTTTAAGTTCTTGAGTTGATAAATAAACAATTTTAGTTTTTTGCTTCTTATTTTTATACAGGTTAAAAGGGTCTCGTTGCAAATAATTTTCAGCTATTGAAAACTGAATGATTTTCTTAAGCCTTTGCATACTTCTGTATATAGTAGCTTGCTTTAGCTTCTTTTCAGTTTTCCAATAATACTCTAAGTCCTTTATAAACTTCAAATCAAGTTGTTTTAATTTGATGTCAGATTTATTGTAGTTGTGCTTAATAAACTCTGCTACCTTTCTTCTGCTTTCTACATATCTACTCCAAGAGAGTTCATTAAAATCTACCCCAATTAGCTTTTTAGTTTTATCATTATGCAAATCATAAGCTCCCAAAAGGGTGATTTCCTCTTTAGAATCTTCTCCTTTAAACTTTCTGTAAATATCATCTACATCAAAGGTATTAGGTAGAATTTGAAGCATTAAAAAAGCCTCATTAATCTTTTGACTAATAAGGCTCAGTTGAGTGTTTAAGTTTTTATACTTATTTGGTGGTTTAGCTAATTGTTTTAAACTATCCCAATCCTCTGGATTGATAAATAGTCCAGTAGAGAATATTTTTCTCTTTTTTAAATATGTAACCCTACATCTTATGGGACACTTGTTTTGTTGATTCAACCTATTCTTTTGTAAAAGAAATAAGATTGATATTTTATAATTATTCATAATTGTATGTGATTTTGGATGGTGTACCTTGAAGAAAAATGGTGTACCTAATTGTGTGCCTATTTTAGTTTATTAGTAAGAAATAGTACAAGGCATAGAAAAGAGTAGAAGTAGGACTAAACCCTTATAAACACTAATATTTATAAAACAAAAAATCCTTACTAAATGAATAGTAAGGATTTAAAGTGAGCCCTGAAGGATTCGAACCTTCGACCGCCTCCTTAGAAGGGAGGTGCTCTATCCAGCTGAGCTAAGAGCCCTTAGCATACGTTCTCTAAATAATTAATTTTAAAAAACTCAAGAAAAATATTGTTTCTTGAAGCGATGCAAATATACAATAGATATGCATTTAAAAAAGTATTATGCCTGTTTTTTTTAACAAAATTATCTATTTTTTCGAAATATGAAATTTTGTGTTTTTTATTCTTTTGAAATAAAGAATGTTAACTATTTGAAATAATCTAAAAAATTATATTAATTATTGTTTTTTAGCTTCTTCAAGTGCTTCTTTTTGCATTTTTTCATTTGCAACAATTCCAAGTTCTACCCTTCGGTTTTTCTTACGACCTTCAGGAGTTGTATTATCATATTTAGGTTTAGTTTCTCCAAACCATTGAACTGTAAAGCGATTAGGATCTAATCCATGGCTTTTTAAATATTCAGCTACTGACTTCGCTCTTTTCTCTGATAAAGCTAAATTATATTGGTCGTTACCACTACTATCGGTATGTCCTGTAACTGAAATATTTGTATCGGC
Organism: uncultured Aquimarina sp.; assembly: GCA_938011245.1. Lineage (GTDB taxonomy): Bacteria > Bacteroidota > Bacteroidia > Flavobacteriales > Flavobacteriaceae > Aquimarina. Next base: position 12,201 of record CALLUJ010000033.1, read on the forward strand.
ATAATCTGCTAAGATTAATTTAAGTCGTTCTAATGTTTGTTGCGATTTAGGGTTAATATCGGCTTTATTTGTATCAAAATAAATTCCGCTTTCCTCATCAAAAATAACATTGATGCTTTCTCCAACTCTATTTACAACTGCTCCAGGAATTTCTTCCTCGATACGCTCTGCTTGTTTATCCATCTTACGACCAATAATTCCCCCTGCAACGCCACCTACAACACCACCAATAACAGCACCTAATTCTGAATTTCCTCCATTACCTACATTATTTCCTAGTACGCCCCCTAAAATAGCGCCTCCTATAGCTCCAATACCAGCTCCTTTTTGAGTATTATTTGCATTTTGTAACGTACTGCAATTAGTTAATACAATTAAAGAAATACCTAGTACACTTATTTTATTTATAGAATTTTTCATAATTTATATACTTTTTATAAAGTTCATGGTTATTATAAAAGGTTTGTTTTCAAAATTGAGTTTTTGAGTCCAAACCATATTGGTACTAGTTAAACTTTTTAATTGAGTTTTAAAGCCTCTGGTAATTTCTTTTGCTTTTTGGGTAAAGTTTAAAGGTTTCATTAAGAAGTTATAGGAATCTCCACTGGGTATAGGGATAGTCCATTTTACCTTTCGTATTGTAGTTTCACATTCAGAATTGCTAAATTGATAAGTTGCAGTGTTGTTATTGGGAATAAACTTCCAATTACTGTTAATAAAACAATTAGCGCCCGAGTCATTGTATAAATTAACATTAAAACTACCTGGTCTACTATAACTTATGGATGTTAAAGTCCAATTTCCTTTTAATGTTCTTTCTGCTAGTTTTACAGGTTTAGTTGCTTTACAAGCCACTAATAATAAAACTCCAAAAAGAAGTATTAACTTTTTACATTTCATGAAATATCATTTTAAAAATACTAAGTTAGCTTTTTAAAGGATAAAAATGAATTTGTTTTTCAACCTTATAAAAAATAAATACTTTATTGGAAAAGTAATAAATTTATTTAGTCATCCCCATTTTTTTAATCGAATACAAAACAGAGTCTTTTTTGATTTAAGAGAAGATATGTTGATTATTTTCCATCTAGCTCTCGTAGGTATCAGATTAAACGCATTAAAAAAGGAACTTTTCAACCATCAATAAATAGTCTTAAATCATTGGTTTTTAAGCTTATATTAATTGTTTTTTTAAAACTAAAACTAAAAATTAATATATTATATTGACTATCAATACAATATAAATTTTGAAAGTTACTAGTAAAAAACCTCCGTTAGAAACGGAAGCTTTGATTTTCAGATTAGCCCCCATAGGGGCAACACGTAAAAGACTATTGGTGCGATTGATATTTGACATACCTTTTTATTGCTATTTTTCCTTTTAGCGTATCCATGAATTCTGATACAGATAGTTTGGAGGAATTGAATCCAAGAAATGAATGTGATCCAATTGAATATTGACTTACTGAATCTCAACATTTTTCCAATCACATATAGTTTACATATCGTGTTCTACTAAAGATTTTATCATCCCTTCTAGAATACGAAATCGATACTTTGGCGTGAAAACAATGTGATAATCGCATTTGTAATAGCCATGTGTCAATTTTCGATATTTACTCATCTTAAAAAGTTTTAAGAGGTAAAGCAAAGCCTTTAAAACATGACCACCGTCTTTGACGGTGGTTTTATATATTCAAATAAAAATCATATTATACCCGAAAATAGTGTTAAACTTCTATTTTAAAGAAAAACCTTCTATTTGTTGTAATACTTGAAACTCATTATCACAGAGTGATAATAATAAATTAGCATACTTCTCCTCCCCTACTAGCTTTTCTATTAAGGGATAAATAGGATATTTTTTAGTCCAGTATTCAGAATTTAGAAATACCATAGGACTAGCCACATCGAAACTTAAATAATGATTTTGAGTTGCATCCTGAAAAATTTCTTGAATAGTTCCAGCACTACCAGGCGTAAATACTATTCCTCCTTTAGCAATGGCTAAAAGGCCATCTTCCCTTACACTATTAGCAAAGTATTTAGCAATTTTTGATGCAAAAGGAGTTGGAGGTTCGTGCCCATACAACCAAGTAGGAATTCCAAGGCTTTCATAATTAGAACTTGGATATTTATTTAACACTTCAAAACTCTTATCTAACCATAAAGAGTCTTTGTACAATGGTGCTTCAGATAATATAGAAATAGCATCAGATAATTCATTTTCTGGTTTTCCTGCAAACCAAGCTCCTACATGAGTCGCTTCCATAGCCCCTGGACCTCCACCAGAAAGCATTAAATATCCTTTTTCAGTAAGTATTTTACTTATTTTTGCAACCATCATAAATCCTTTATCTTTTCTAGATAAACTATGTCCTCCCATAATTGCCACTTTTTTATCATCTGGATAGCAATCTAAGAAATCATACAAAGCATCTGTAATCGAATGGTCGTGTAAACGCCTAGCTAATGTTTCTTTAATATCCTTTGCCTCTTTCCCTGTGGCTATAAAATGATTATAAACTTGTTTGTCTAAACAAGACTCATAAGATGTAGAAATTCCTAACTGGTAATTATTATACAAATCCTCTCTTGTATATAATCTATTCATATAAGGATTATATGGCATTTCTATTTTAGGAAAAATATAATTATTCGGATAAATTTCACATATTAATGAATTTGGTAAATCACAACCTAAAAACAAGCAATCTTTAATACTTTTTTGATATAATTGCAATTCAAACATCTTAAAATCTAAATTTTGAAAAGCATATTTTGTGATTGTAGATTCTTTTTCTAAAATTAAACGCAAATCTTCTTGAGTTTCAATTTCTCTATAATTCATTATAAATTTATTTATAACTATAAAGAAAAGAGTTTTCTTTACAAATCATATTATTTCCTCTATAAATATTTACAGAAACTTATAACTAAAAAGCTATTTGCATAGTTTCATTTATTATTTTTGGTGTCCAAAAAAATAACTCACAATACAATCAAAATGGAATATAGAATAGAAAAGGATACCATGGGAGAGGTTAAGGTACCTGCAGACAAATTATGGGGTGCTCAAACAGAACGCTCTAGAAATAATTTTAAAATAGGTAGACCTGCATCTATGCCTTTAGAAATTGTATATGGTTTTGCTTACTTAAAAAAAGCAGCAGCCTATACCAATTGTGAATTAGGTGTACTTCCTATAGAAAAGAGAGATTTAATTGCTAAGGCTTGCGATGAAGTTTTGGAAGGCAAACACGACAATCAATTTCCTTTGGTTATTTGGCAAACAGGTTCTGGAACGCAAAGCAATATGAACCTTAATGAAGTAATTGCTAATCGTGCACATCAAATTGCTGGTAATGTTATTGGCAAAGGAGAAAAAACAATTCAACCAAACGATGATGTAAATAAATCGCAATCTTCAAACGATACTTTCCCTACTGGAATGCATATTGCTATTTATAAAAAGATTGTAGAAAACACGATTCCTGGCGTTACTAAACTAAGGGATACTCTCGAAAAGAAAGCTATTCAATTTAAAGACATTGTAAAAATTGGTCGCACACATTTTATGGATGCTACACCATTAACTATTGGTCAAGAACTTTCTGGATATGTATCGCAATTAAACCATGGGTTAATTGCCTTAGAAAATACATTGCCCCATATGGCCGAATTAGCTTTAGGCGGAACAGCAGTAGGTACTGGACTTAATACCCCTAATGGCTATGCTAAGCGTGTTGCAGAATATATTGCCGAATTTACTAAACTGCCTTTTATATCTGCTAAAAACAAATTTGAAGCACTAGCAGCTCATGATGCACTAGTAGAAACACATGGAGCTTTAAAGCAATTAGCTGTTTCGTTAAACAAAATAGGAAACGATATAAGAATGTTAGCTTCTGGACCTCGAAGTGGATTAGGCGAACTTATTATTCCTGCAAATGAGCCTGGAAGTTCTATTATGCCTGGAAAAGTAAATCCTACTCAATGTGAAGCATTAACTATGGTGTGTGCACAAGTTATAGGAAATGATGTTGCCGTAAATGTAGGAGGAATGCAAGGGCATTTCGAACTAAATGTATTTAAACCTGTAATGGCTGCAAACGTATTAGAAAGCGCACAACTTATTGGGGACGCTTGTATATCTTTCGAAGATAACTGTGCTAGTGGTATTGAGCCTAACCATTCTAGAATTACAGAATTACTAAACAATTCTTTAATGTTGGTTACTGCCTTAAATACCAAAATAGGATATTACAAAGCTGCCGAAATTGCTAATACAGCACATAAGAATGGAACTACTTTAAAAACAGAAGCTGTACGATTAGGCTATGTTACCGAAGCCGAATTTGATAAATGGGTAAAACCTGAAGATATGATTGGAGCTTTAAAATAAGTATTCTTAAAAGAGTTTTAAAAGCGATACTTGTTAGTATCGCTTTTTTTATTTTTATAGAAATTATTAGCTATGAAAATTAACGATAAATCAAATTATCAAATATACACCCCATCAAACACTAGGTATAACAATTTAAAATACAATAGATGTGGTAAAAGCGGAGTATTACTTCCCTCAATTTCCTTAGGTTTATGGCACAATTTTGGAAAATACGATATGCTAGCCAATGCCGAAGCTATTTTAAGGACTGCTTTTGATAACGGAATTACACATTTTGATTTAGCTAATAACTATGGGCCTCCATATGGAAGTGCTGAAATTAATTTTGGAATACTATATCAACAAAATTTTAAAGCATACAGAGACGAACTTTTTATAGCTACTAAAGCTGGGTACGATATGTGGACTGGTCCTTATGGGAATTATGGTTCTAGAAAGCATTTAATGGCAAGCATAAATCAAAGTCTTCAACGTATGAATTTAGATTATGTAGATTTATTTTACCACCATAGACCTGACCCTGAAACCCCTTTGGAGGAAACAGCGGTAGCCCTACGTGATATTGTATTACAAGGGAAGGCTTTATATATAGGTCTTTCTAACTATAAAGCTCCACAAATAGAAGAAATGACTATGTTGTTAAAAGAAATGAAGGTTCCTTTTATTATAGATCAAGCAAGATATTCTATGCTGGATCGTAGTATTGAAAATGATATTTTGCCTTGCCTTATAAAACAAAACATAGGTTGCATTGCTTTTTCGCCTTTAGCACAAGGAATGTTAACCGATAAATATATTAATGGAGTACCTTCAAATTCACGTGCCGCAAAAAATAAAACATACTTAGATTCAAAAACCGTTCAAGAAAAGCTTCCTATAATTAGAGAATTACATAATATTGCTCAAAAAAGAGGTCAAAAATTGCATGAAATGGCTATATCTTGGTTACTTTTCCAAAAAGGCATAACTTCTGTTTTAATAGGGGCTAGCTCTCCTAATCAATTAATCGAAAATTTGAAAGCTTCAGAAAATACTATATTCTCTATCGAAGAGTTAAATTCTATAAATAAACTTACCAAATAGTTTATAATAAAAAAATCAAAAAATATACTATAATAATCTTTTATGGATAAATACAATTAAAATATTACTTTTGTTGTAATATTTCATATTTTAAGCTGTAATTTATAAATGCTTTAAAATATAAATTTAGAACAATATTATATGAGGTTTGCTTTAATCTTTTTACTTTCATTACTAGCTTTTAAAGGGTTTTCCCAAAATAATGAAGTCCCTCTAAATTTACCATCTGAAGATTTTCGTTTTTTTTCCGATGCTATTGCAAATAATATTAGGTTATATAAAGTAAATAGTCAAGTAGCTACAGAAAAAAAAGATTTAGAACGCATTAAATTTTTATACGATTCACTAGTATCTAAGGTTCTTAAAGGAACACATTTTGATAACTTTTTAGTTACTGATTACAAATCTAATAAACCTATTTATCTAGAAAACTTTACTAAACCTATATATTTAAAAACCACCTCTAATTGGTGCGAACCAAACGAATCCGAAATACAAGCATTAAATGATATTGCTGAAGAGTTTGGAGACGTTATAGACTTTGTAGTATTGTACTGGGATACTAGAACTACACTCGAAACGGTTAAAAAACCTTATACCGATAATGTTCATGTAATTTATGTGGACGAATTAGAAAATTACAATTCAACTATAGTGCATGTTGTTAAACATTCTTTAGGAATTCCCTCGATTTTTTTAATGGATAATAAACGTACTATTATAGATATTAAAAAAGGGGTTTCGCCTTCATTCACCTCTCAACCTACAACCGAATACAAAGGATTTGGAAATTTCAATCCTCCAACTTCCAAGGAACACTTCATTAACTCTTACACTACCTACTTTGAAGCATTAGCGAAAGATGTGAATACTATTCTTCAAAATATATAGTATCCTATTAGGGTATCCCCTATTTTTGCATTTCTACATTTAACATTATTAATAGTTATGCTAAATTTATATAATACTCAAATAGAATCTTTATCGGTTCATCGTATAGGAAACAAAAGTAGAAATGAAAACTTATTTCTATCGGAAAACCCTTATCAATTTAATGATGAATTAAATGCTTTACTTAAAGAGTATTTTTTTAAACCTTTTAGAGAAAAAGAAGAGAATTATTTTCAGTTTAGTAATGAAACAGATTTAGAATTTCATCCTTTATTTAAAATTGTAAACACCATTTTTGAAAACCCTAACACAATCCATGAACAATCTAAACACATAGGAAATCTACTTTTTGAGCAATCTCAACACCCACATATTAAAAACGGGGAACTATATATTACTTATTTAGAAAATTGTCTTTTAGATAATAAAAAGGTAAACGCTATTGGTATTTTTAAATCTGAAATTAAAAATGATTTTCTTCAATTTGAAGAACAAGCTACTGACTTAAATCTTTTATTACAACAAGGGGTTTCCTTAAATAAATTAGATAAAGGTTGCTTAATTTTTAATAGTGAAAAAGAAACAGGATATCGCATACTATCAGTAGATTCTAATCGATATGACACTAAATACTGGTTAGAACATTTTTTAGGTGTAGAAGCTTTTGCCGATAGTAATTTCCACACAAAAAAATACATCAAATTCTGTCAGGACTTTGCTAAAGATGTTATTTTACCTGCCGAAGATAAAAAAGAAGAAGTGATGTTTATGAATAGAGCTGTAAATCATTTTGCAAAAAATGACACTTTTGAAGAATCGAGCTTTTTAAACGATGTTATAGAAAACCCTGAATTAATTCCCGAGTTTAAACATTATAAAGTAGAAAAAGCCCCTAAATATCATATTGAAGATCTTACCGAATTTCCTATTGCAAATACTGCGGTATCTGCCGCCCGTAAAAAAATAAAAAACGTAATTAATCTTGACACTAATGTTCAAATTAAAATGGATTTTATTAATCCCGAGTCTGCAGAGAAGTTTGTAGAAAAAGGGTGGGATGAAGAAAAACAAATGTATTATTATTTAGTATATTTTAACAAAGAGCAAAAGGATTAATCCTTGTTTACATAACCATTCATTATACAACTCTATAATTAAAATTATAGTTAGCCTTATATATTATATGACATTTCAGCAATTAGGTATTTCCGAAGATTTAAATAAAGGTTTAAAAGAATTAGGAATTAAAGTCCCTACTAAAATTCAAGAACAAGCCATTCCTATATTACTGGAAGGTAATAACGATTTTATAGGAAAAGCACAAACAGGAACTGGAAAAACAGCCGCTTTTGGGCTACCTATGTTAATGCATATAGAACCTTCTAAAAAAGTTACACAAGGACTTATTTTAGCCCCTACTCGCGAATTAGCACAACAAATAGCTAAACAGCTCTTTAAATTCACAAAATACAGTGATAAAGTATTTAGTGAATCTGTTTATGGTGGAGAAAAAATAGATCGTCAAATACAACGCTTACAACGTCCAACGCATATTGTAGTAGCTACACCTGGACGTTTAGTTGATCTTATAAAGCGTAAAGCCGTAGATATACGTTTTATAACAACTATTGTTTTAGATGAAGCTGATGAGATGCTTAGCATGGGGTTTAAAAAGGATTTAGAATTTATATTACAAACCATTAATGAGCGCCGCAATGTATGGATGTTTTCTGCTACTTTACCTAAAGAGCTTCAGCATATTATACATAAATACGTATCCCCTAAAGCTATTACCATAGAAATTGATAATGCAAATGCTACTAACAAAAATATTAATCATCAATTTGTAGTTGGAGACGAAGGTAATAAAGTTGATACGATGACGTATTTTCTAAAATCTAATAAACATAAACGGGGTATTATTTTTTGCCGAACTAAAGTAGCTGCTCGAAAACTTACGGAACAATTAAAGCAAAGAAACTTTACCTTAGATGTGCTTGAAGGAGATATGCAACAGAAAAATCGGGACAAAGTAATGCGTGCTTTTAAAAATAAAAAATTAAATTTTTTAGTAGCTACAGATGTTGCTGCCCGTGGTATTGATGTAGATAATCTAGCTTTTGTTCTTCATTATCAACTACCCGACCAGGCTGAATATTATATACATAGAAGTGGACGTACTGCTAGAGGAGGAAAATCGGGACAATCAATAGCCTTTTTGGATCATTCCGAAGTAAAATATTTAAGAATTTTAGAAAAACAAATACAACTAAAATTTACTCAAATTCGATAATTAATTCTTGAATTCAAGATTTGTTTAATCGCTCGTTTTCGTATTTCATTTCTACTTGACGAATCTACTGATCTAAAATCCATATCCTTTATAAGAAAAAGATACGAATAATATCTTATTTAATATAATTATATTACCGCTAGTCCATTTCATTCCACGATTCTACTCCACAAATCACTGAAATAATTCCAATAACAGGATACTTTCTAAATCATAAAGTTGTTTGTAAGAGCGTCTAAAGTCGGGTATCTGACCGGGTATAGTCTTTAATTTATTGGTAGCTTCCAAAGTTTATATTGTATTAATTATCAATATAATACACGAACCTTTAGTCTAAAAAGCAATCAATATAAGTTTAATAATCAACGATTTAAGATTATTTACTGATGGTTAAAAAGTTCTTTTTTAATGAGTTTGACCTGTCTTAATGCATAATTCAGATTGAAGAGATATTATTGCACATTATTTAACCCAACCAAGACTTCTTAGTTTGTAATTGTAATGGTGTTAAATTTTTACTTGGCACCTCCTTAAGTACCTTTTGCAAACTAGTAACCCCTTCTTTAATTGTTGTTTCTAAATAAAGTTCTTTTCCATTTCTATTAACAACCATTATTACAGGAGTTCCTTTAACCCATTTTTTTGATAGTTCAAATAATAAATAACCGTTATTTAAATCAAATTTTTTACCATTAACAGCTACCAATACATCTCCTTTTTGAATTTCAAGCTCTTTAAAAAAGCTGCTTTTAACAACATTACTTCTAAAAATAATTTGATTTTTCTCTTTATTAACATCTATATATGAAACGTCTTCGTTTTCCATAAAATAAGAAGTGGGTATTGTAGAAACTTCATACTTTAAACCAACGTCTTGGAAAAAATTTGCATAATTAATGGGCTCTGTACCTATTACGTATTTTCTTAAAAAATTACCTACTTCTGGAAATGTCATATTAGTTACCTCTTCTACTAATACCTCGTCCATGAAAGGCTGTTTGGTTCCATATTTTTTAGATAAAGACTTCATTAAATCTAAAATTCCTTTTTCTCCCTTACTTTGTTTTCTAATAATAATATCTATACACATAGAAATTAATGCTCCTTTATAATACACATTATTGTAATTTCTTTTATAAGGTTCTTCTAAAATATTTTTACTCATTTTAGTAAAAGACAAATAATCATTATAGGTATATGAAATTTCTATTTTTTCAACTATTCTTCTAAAAAATTCATTTTTAGATATCATGTTTTCTCTTACTTGAAATAGTTGAGCAAAGTACTCCGTTGTACCCTCATACATCCATAAATGTTGTGACATTTTAGGATTGTTAAAGTCAAAATTGTGAATTTCTTTAGAATGAATTGTTAAAGGAGTAATGATATGAAAAAACTCATGCGCTACAATATCTATTAACGATTGTTCTAATGCCTCTTTAGAGTATGCTTCTGGCATTACTACTACCGTGGAGTTACTATGTTCTAAAGCTCCGAAACCTTGTGCATCTACTTTGTTGTACTCCGATAAATATAAAATAATACTATATTTTTTGGTAGAATTAATACTCCCCATAAAATCTTTTTGAGCTTTCATCATTCGCTTCATACTTGGCAATAAACTCTTTGCTGTATGTACTTTGTTGGGAGAATATACACTAAGTAATATTTCAATATCATTTACTTTAAACGATTCTTGATCTTGTTTAGCATACAGAATAGGATCGTCTACCACTTGCGAATATCTATTGTAACGAAAAACATCCACACTCTCTAAATTACTCTTTACTAATTTAGAATTCTCTTCTAAAACGATTTCGTGAGAAGTGGCACTAGTAATGTTTTTAGGACGTAGTATGGATATCGTATAAGGTTTTTCTTTGGTTTCGTTAAAATATCCTACAAAACCATGTAAGTTCAATAAATAATTTTTTTCTTGTAAAATATTGGTGCCAGAAGGCGAAAAAATATCATGTTCTATTTCATTATCAAATGTATCATTAACATAATAAGTAAGTTTATGTAATTTTTTAACCTCTTTAATTTCCCAACTATTAACGTCCAATTGTTGTATTGGTAATACTTGTCCATCTCTAGTATAAGCTTTTACATTTTGTATAAAAGCCCCATAATTATCGTTACTATAAGTTCCTGGAACAATCTTAGGAAAATAAAATATCGCTGTTTCTGAAATAATTTTAGCTGGCAGAAGTTCTACTTTTACTCGATCCTGCTCTACATTTACTAAATCAATTACTACATCGTTTACGGTATAATTTTCTTTGCTGCTTACTATTGTTTGTTTTGGTTTACAACTAAAAATTAATAGGAACGAAACGTAAATTATATATAAGTATTTCATTAATTATTAAAGTCTATATATTTTTTTATAAAATTAGCAACTCCATCCTCCGAACCAGCATTAGTAACATATTTAGCTATTTCTTTTACCTGAGATTTTGCATTAGCCACAGCAACACCAAAGCCTACAGCTTTTAACATTTCAATATCATTAAAGTTATCTCCAAATGCTACTGCTTCTAAAAAAGAATATTCTAAATAGTAATTTTCTAATAGAAAGTTTATAGCTGTTTTTTTTGAAACAGCTATTGGCGAAATTTCTATATAAGTACTTTTAGAACGATAAATATGTAAGTGTTCCTTATAATGCTTTTCTAAAAAATCGGATAAAGCATCTATATCATCTATATTCCCCATACACATGATTTTATGAGCTCCTTTATTTTCCTTTTGCCATTGGGTAATTACTTGTTTATTGGTCTTTACAATAGGCTCTACTTTTGTATTATTAAACTCTCTTTTTGCCCAATAGTCCATGGTTGGAACATACCAATCGTCATTGTTATAAAGACTAAAATGTATTTTCTGTTGACTATTATACTTCATTAACGCTTGAATAACAGTTGTATCTATTTCTAGTGAATAGACTATTTTATTATCTATTTTAATCAACGCTCCATTATAGGCTATAAAAGGAAAACGTGCAATATTCCCCATTTCCTGTAAATATACCATAGCTTTAGGCATCCTTGCCGAAATAAGGATTATAGGAACTTGATTTTTTATTCTATTAAATTCTTTAATGGTATTTTTAGATAGCACACGGTTATTATTTAACAATGTACCATCTATATCCGAAAAAAGAATTTTAGGAGAGTCACTCATTAATCATGTATTTTTTGAAATTTCTCTCTTCAATTAGAGGAAGGTTTATGGATATCAATAATTTATTGAATTTATAACTATAATTTTTTATGTGTTATACTTTTAATTAAAAACACTACTAATTCCGTTTCTTATAATTCAACCTCGCAAATATAATAATTCCACAAAGTTTTAATAATAATCTTTACTAGTTTTAAAGTCTTTAAATATATAAAAACTAACAATATTTTTTACAAAAAAGTAAATCACCACAATCTTAAAATGTATAATTTTCTTCACAATCTGAAAGTCATCCTACTACAAAATAATTTCTACTATAATCAATTGCACAAAAAGCTTCATCTATATGAACATTGTCTTAATTATTTTTAAGACTTATAATATAAACTTCAAAACTTATAAAATCCATATAAAAATAAAGAAGGTCACTTATAGGTGACCTTCTTTATTTTTATATGGATTAATAAACTTACATCATATTACTCCCATTCATAATTGGAGCTGTAGGTTGGGCTTTAACATTTAGTGTTATTGCTCCTGCTGTACCTAACCCTTCCACAATACTAACAACTTCTATAATTCCTCGAATTCCAGAAGTGTCTAAAAACTCTATTACATTGCCTTCCTCTAACATTGTTACTCTTTGTGGAGATGTATTTGAAACGGTAAAAGAATTGTCTATTACTGCATTCAACTGCGATAAGTTAGTTACACTATCAAAGTCTATTGAATTATTTACCTGAAAATAAACGCTTTTTAAGTCTTCTGCCATAACCATTGGTTCATCTACTGCTATATTTGCATTAGCTATAGATACAATATCTACTATATTTGTTGGATAGTTATTAGCCGAAACTATTGATGCTCTACTACTATTTCCAAAGAAATATCCAAAATCCCAAAAAGTAGACGATTCTGCTCCTTCATTAATTCTGTAAGTTCTATTCAAATCAAAAAATGATACAAATGTCTCTGAACTACCGTCTTGTAACGGAGCCCTTAATTCTATATTAGTCCCTTCTACAATTCTATTAGCTACAGGTTCTCCTATTTTTACTACAATAGTACCTACTCCAATTAATAAACGTTTGTTTGCATCTCTAAAATCTCCTCTGCCCGTTGTTGACCAAAAGTTATATACAATTTCCCCTTCGTCCATCGTATTTGGTACTAATAAATCAAATGTAAAATCAAAACTTTGTTTATTAGAGTCATCTAAGTCAATAGAACCATCTGGCTTAGTTAATCTTCTTTGTACTCTTGTATCTGTAGGTATTACAAAAGGTTCTGGTGTTCCTCCTGGCAATGTTTGCGTTACATAAAGTCTTCTTTGTGTTCCATTTGTAGTAGTAAAAATAACTCTTCCTCTTGCTGTTTCTCCTGCTTCTCCTAATACTTCTGCTACAAACATATCGTCGGGAGAGCCTCCTTCTGTTAGCCTTATGGTAGCTGTTTCATCTATAATTTCATCAGGATTTGTTTGCACTACGTCAGTATTGTCACTACTACAGCTAGTAATAAAAAGCCCTAAGGACAACGCTAGTAAACTAATATTTTAAAAAATTCTTTATCATTACATTGATTATTAATTAGTTACATTATTTTTTTCTAAGATAATTAGAATATTTTACAATATAACTAAAGACAAAAAAAACCGCTAAAATTAGCGGTTTTTTAAAAATAATATTCGATTAAGTGCTTTACTTTTCCACAAAACGTTCCATTACTTCTTGGCTTACTCCTACATTAGAAAAACCTCCGTCGTTGTATAAGTTTTGAAGTGTAACTCGCTTGGTTAAATCGCTAAATAACGTTACGGTATAGTTAGCACAGTCTAGAGCTGTAGCGTTTCCTAATGGAGACATTTTATCTGCATAGGCTATAAAACCATCAAAACCTTTTACTCCTTGCCCTGCAGTTGTTGGCGTTGGAGATTGTGAAATAGTATTTACACGAACTTTTTTATCTTTTCCAAAGAAATATCCAAAGCTACGCGCTATAGATTCCAAATATGCTTTATTATCTGCCATATCGTTATAATCTGGAAAAACACGCTGTGCTGCCATATATGTTAAAGCAACAATACTTCCCCATTCAGACATAGCATCTTTTTTGTATAAGGTTTGCATTACTTTATGAAACGATAATGCAGATACATCCCAACCTTTTTCACTAAAAGAATAATTCAAATCTGTATAATGGCGTCCTTTTCTAACATTTACAGACATTCCTATAGAATGCAAAACGAAATCAATTTTACCACCTAAAATTTCTTGCGATTGTTCTATTAAATTTTCTAAGTCGTCTGTAGATGTAGCATCTGCAGGAATTACTTTAGAATTTGTTTTTTCTGCTAGTTCATTAATCTTTCCCATTCTCATAGCTACTGGTGCATTGGTAAGCACAAAAGAACCTCCTTCTTCAAAAACACGTTCTGCAGTTTTCCAAGCAATGGAGTTTTCATCTAAAGCTCCAAAAATAATTCCTCTTTTTCCTTTTAATAGATTATATGACATGATTAAGTATATGTTTTATTTTTGAGCGGTAAATATAGTAAAATTACCCGCTATGTATTAGTTTAATAATAAGGATTCTGCATGGGCTTTAGCGGCATCGGTAAGTTGCTTACCTCCTATCATTTCTGCTATTTCTAAAATACGTTCTTCTTTTGTTAATCGCTTTAAATTTGTATGTGTAATATTATTTATATCTTCTTTAAATACCTTATACTGTATTTTTCCTTTTGCAGCAATTTGAGGTAAATGAGTAATACTAAATACTTGTTGTTTTATACCCATTTCTTGTAATAGGTTTGCCATTTTTTGAGCTACTTCTCCTGATACTCCTGTGTCTATTTCATCAAAAATTAAGGTAGGTAACTTAATGTGTTGCGATAAAAGCATTTTAATAGCTAATACAATACGAGAAAGTTCACCACCAGAAGCTACTGCTTTTAAAGCTCCATATTGTCCTCCTTTATTGGCAGAAAACAATAATTGAAATTCATTACCTCCATAGATATTAAATTCATTTATTCTATCTAATACAGGGCTAAAACTAGCGTTCTTCATTCCTAATTCTACTAATATCTGTTCTATTTTTTGAGTAAATTTAGGAAGTACTTTTTCTCTCTTAGCATGTATTTTATCTGCAACAATATTCAGTTTTAAATTAATATCATGGATTTTATTTTCTGCATTATTAATAGCATTATCAATATTTTCTGTGTCCGAAACTTGTTCTTCTAGCGTGTTTTTAATTGTCAACAATTCTTTATTTGAACTTACTCCATGCTTTTTATGTAGTGTATATAACAGCTGTAATCGGTCGCTAACCAACTGTAATTTATTAGGATCTGCCTCTAAATTTTCAATTTCTTCTTCTATGCTAGCTCTTATATCATCTAGTTCAATACAAACGCTAGATATTCGTTTTTGCAATTCATTATAAGAATCTCCGTAAGAAATTATTTTATTAATACTATTTTTTGCTTCTGTAAGTCGGTCAAAGGCTCCATGATTCTCTATCGCTATACTTCCAAAACTAAAAGCTAAACGTTCTTGGATTTCTTCTGTATTTGCTAGCTGGTTTTGAAGTTCTTCTAATTCTTGTAATTCTTCGGACTTTATTTTAGCTTCTTCTAGTTCGTGTAGTAAATGAGAATTATAACTATACTCGTCTTTGTATCGTTGTTGATTTTCTTTAAGAGTATCTAACTCTTTTTTAGCTATTTTTAATTGTTTTAATCCTCTTCTAAAAGATTCTAATTCTTTTTGATTTTTAGCTAATGTATCTAAAATATAAAATTGAAATTCGTTTGTGGTAACTTCTAAAGTTTGATGTTGACTATGAATATCTATTAATTTACCCCCTAAGTCTTGTAAAACACTTAGATTTACAGGAGAATCGTTTACAAAAGCTCTAGATTTTCCGGACGGTAAAATTTCTCTTCTAATAAAAGTTTGATTCTCAAAGTCCAAGTCTTTATCCTTGAATACTTTTTCTAATTGGTGTTCTGAAATATCAAAGGTGGCTTCTACAACACACTTTTTTTCTGTGTTTTTTATTACAGAAGTATTTGTTCTTTTTCCTATAATTAATCCTAAAGCTCCTAAAATTAATGATTTTCCTGCTCCCGTCTCTCCTGTAATGGTACTTAATCCATTTTCAAAATCAACATTAAGAGTTTCTATTAAAGCAAAGTTTTGGACCGTTAATTTTTGTAGCAATTTCTAATAATTTAGGCTATAAAGATACTACTCTATTTGTCTAACTAAAAAAAAGTAAACATTATTATTTACTAGTAGGTAATGGCATCCCAGTCTTTAGAATATAAAGGAGCTAGCGTACGTAATAATTCTATTGTTTTTGCTGAATCTACCTTAGGTCCTCCCGATAAGACTTTAGAAATTTCATTTGATTTAGCATCAAAGAATGTTCTAAAAACATAAGAGTTAGGACGCTTATTATTTACTTCCTTAAACATTTTTATAGATTCTATTATCGATTTTTTAGCTTGTTTTTGATCTTCTGACATCTGATCCAAACCTTCAAAATGATACACATATAATGCTTTTCTATAATTGGTGAAAATTCCCGAAATCATATCATCGTTCCAACGAAAGCGCGATTGGGTACCCGAAGAGGAGCTCCATCCTGCGGCTCCCGAAGATTGCCCAATATTTACTATTTGTTTCGCTTTTTTGTAAAACTCTGTACCTCCTAATTCTTTAAACGTGTCTGCTTCTGTGGCTAAAACAGTAAATAAATAATAGGAAATTACCGAAATTAAATTTCCTCCATCAGAGTTTTCATTATACACCAACGGTTCATATTCTTGATATCTAAAATTAAATTCTTTATCGTTAAAATTAGCAATAGTAGTACTATAACCCGAATTAAAAACAGGCCTAGAAGCTTGTACTTGTAATGAAGCTTCAAAAGAATTGTTATTATCGTATGCAAGTACGTTTATAAAAAAGGAACAACTAATACGTTCCTGAAGTTTATACTCTGTATTAGTCCATTTAGTATTATTAATAAACTCCTGTAAAGATGTTTCTAAGGTTCTAAAAACAGATAAGTTAGGTTGCCCTGTTTGTTCTGCATTTACTTTTACTGTACTTATAAACTCCTGCGCACTAAGCACATTAACAATAATAAGAAAAAAAATACAGCAAAATTTATGCATGTTGTAATAATTGTATTTCGTTAAGTATATCTTTAGCTACTTCCACTTTAGACTTTAAATCAAACGTTTTAATTTCTTGTTTATGATTTATTAAGGTTACTTTATTTGTTTTGGCTTTAAAACCTGCTCCCTTATCGTTTAACGAATTTAAAACAATTAAATCTAAATTTTTACGCTCTAGTTTACCTTGTGCATTTTCTAGTTCATTCTGAGTTTCTAAAGCAAAACCTACTAAAATTTGATTCTCTTTATGATTTCCCATCCATTTAAGAATATCGGCAGTACGTTCTAATTGTATAGATAAATCTCCTTCTTTCTTCTTAATTTTTTGATTTGAAAAATTCGCTGGTCTGTAATCGGCAACAGCTGCAGATGCAATAGCCATATCAGATTGGATGTAGGATTCTTTTACTGCATCAAACATCGATTGTGCACTAGTTACTCTGGTTACAGTTACTCTACTATGCTTACAGCTTAAGGTAGATGGACCTAAAATTAATGTTACTTCTGCTCCTAAATTAGCAGCTTCTGTAGCAATACTAATTCCCATGCGACCTGTAGAATGGTTTCCTATAAACCGAACAGGGTCTATAGATTCGTAAGTTGGACCTGCAGTTACTAGCACTTTTTTCCCCTTTAAAGGAAGCTTGTTTAATATATCTGCTTCTATAAACGTTACAATATCTTCTGGTTCTGCCATACGCCCTTGACCTACTAATCCGCTTGCTAATTCGCCTGAAGTCGCAGGAATCATAATATTTCCAAATGAAGCAAGTTTTTTAAACGTTTCTGCTGTAGATGGATGTTTATACATATCTAAGTCCATTGCTGGTGCAAAATATACAGGACATTTTGCAGAGGTATATGTTGCTAAAAGCAAATTATCGCTTTTACCATATGCCATTTTAGATAATGTATTGGCTGTTGCTGGAGCTATTATAAAATAATCTGCCCATAAACCTAAATCTACATGGTTATTCCATAGCTCATTCTCTGCTTCTTTTTCGTAAAAAGTACTATGGACTGGATTTTTTGATAAAGTAGAAAGCGTTAAAGGGGTAACAAAATCCTTTGCCGCTGGAGTCATCACTACTTTTACTTGGGCTCCCTGCTTTATAAAAGCACGAACAAGCATTGCTGATTTGTAAGCAGCAATGCCTGCACTAACTCCAAGGAGTATTTTTTTTCCTTGTAATAAAGACATATATCAGATTATAGTTCTTCTGAAATATCGTCTCTTGTATTTCTATGGTATATTTTACCTCCAAGCCACTCTTCCACTGCTAAAGCATGTGGTTTCGGTAATTTTTCATAAAACTTAGAAACTTCAATTTGTTCTTTATTTTCGAATACCTCTTCTAAACTATCATTAAATGTAGCAAACTCATCTAACTTCTCAATCAATTCAGTTTTTATATCTGTATTAATTTGTGTTGCTCTTTTAGCAATTATAGAAATAGCTTCATAAATATTATCTGTAGGAGCATCTATAAGGTTTTTATCTATTGTAGTTGTTGCTACAGGAGCATTACTGTTTTTTAAATCCATCATGATTGTATATTAAATGCTTGTTTTCTTTTATTAATATCAGCAGCAATTTCATCTGCTTTTTTCTTAAAGTCTTCACTTACACTACGAGTTATATAGGTCTCGTAATATTCTTGTGCTTTATCTAAACGTTCTGGTATTAAATCTTCAAAACTATTAATTGCTAGTTTGTATGCCGATTCTAAACGATAATACAATACTCTCTCCGAGAATTTAGATCCTGGATAATCAACTAAATAATTAGAAAATGCTTTTATTGCTGGTTTGTATAAATCTCTGTGATGATATTGCTTCGCTATTTTATAAAACTTTTCTTCTAATTTATTACGCAATTTAGAAGTATGTTCGTTAGCACTTTCTAAAAAAGAACTTTCAGGAAAATCATTTATAAATTTTTGGAATTTTTCTAATCCAACAAATGTTTGTTTTTGATCTAAAGAATATCTATTCGTTAATTCGTATATACTTTTAGCTTCTTTATATCTAGCTTCTTCTATTTTTTTACTTTTAGGATACGCTTTTGCAAAACGCTCAAATTTATATTGAGAAATGTAAAAATCCTCTAAATTATAATATGTATCTGCTTCATGAAATAAAATGCGTTCTGCTTGAGGTTTGCCTCTGTACGCTGGAACAATTAATTCATACAACCTAAAAGCTTTTTTATAATCCCCTTCATTATAATAAGCATCTGCTGCCTTAACCTTATCTGCTAAACTCCCCTTACGAAGTAACTGCTGGTATTCGCTACAAGAACCCAGCGTAATAATAGCTACGAGTATATAAAGATATTTTTTTACTTGGGATAAACACATTTTGCAAAAGTAGTTTTTTTTGAAATACTTTAAAACTTTTTTTAAGTTGCAAAAAAATTAATTCATTATAATCTTATTTCTCTAAATATCGTAATGTAAAATAACAACTCTGTATTAATTTCATAAAATACTTTTTTCATAATTGTGTTCTAAAAATTTTAGCTCTTTAAGTTCGTTTATTTTTTCAATCAATCTTCAATATCAAAAAAATGAACTTTCACCTTGCTCTAAAATTCCCAAAACACAACGTATTTTATATTCTTATTCGTACTTTTGCGCTTTGATTTTTTTTATAAGAAAACAGCAGTTGCATGAGTCAAACTAAATACATTTTTGTTACAGGAGGAGTATCTTCTTCCTTAGGAAAAGGAATAATAGCAGCTTCGCTGGCAAAACTTTTACAAGTACGTGGGCATAGAGTTACTATTCAAAAATTAGATCCTTACCTTAATGTAGACCCTGGCACATTAAACCCTTATGAGCATGGAGAATGTTATGTTACAGAAGATGGTGCTGAGACAGATTTAGATTTAGGTCATTACGAACGATTTTTAAACGTACCTACTTCTCAAGCCAATAATGTTACCACAGGACGCATCTACCAAAGTGTAATTGAAAAAGAACGTCGTGGCGAGTTTTTAGGGAAAACGGTACAAGTAGTTCCACATATTACCAATGAAATCAAGGAGCGTATTCAGATTTTAGGAAATAGCGGCGATTTTGATATTGTAATTACCGAAATTGGAGGAACAGTAGGTGATATAGAATCTCTTCCTTATATAGAAGCTGTTCGTCAATTGAAATGGGAATTAGGCGACGAAAACTCTATGGTAATTCACTTAACGTTAATACCATATTTATCTGCTGCTGGAGAATTAAAAACAAAGCCTACCCAACATAGTGTAAAAACGTTAATGGAAAGTGGTATAAAAGCTGATGTTTTAGTTTGCCGCACAGAACACAAATTAAGCAATGATATTAGAAGAAAACTTGCTTTATTTTGTAACGTTAAAGAAGAAGCCGTAATTGAATCTATAGATGCCGATACTATATACGATGTACCTAACTTAATGCTTCAAGAAAAATTAGACCAAGTTGTTTTAAAAACATTTAAACTTCCCATTGAAGACACCATTAATTTGTCTGCGTGGAATAATTTTGTACAGCGCCATAAAAACCCAAAAGATCAAATTACTATTGGTCTTGTAGGAAAATATGTTGAATTACAAGATTCATATAAATCTATTTTAGAAGCCTTTATACATGCAGGTGCTTACAATGAAGTAAAAGTAAAAGTAGAAAGCATACATTCGGAATATTTATCTAAAAAAGATATTCCTCAAAAGTTGAGTCATTTAGATGCTATTTTAGTAGCTCCTGGTTTTGGCGAACGTGGTATTGAAGGAAAAATTGAAGCCGTTAGATACGCTAGAGAAAATAAAGTCCCTTTTTTAGGAATTTGTTTAGGAATGCAAATGGCTGTTATTGAATACTCCAGAAATGTACTAGGTATCGAAGATGCTATTTCTTTAGAACAAGACTCCAACGCTAACTCTCCCGTTATCAATTTAATGGAAGAGCAGAAAGAAGTAACCGACATGGGAGGAACTATGCGCCTAGGAGCTTGGTCTTGTAAATTAGAAAAAAATAGCCATGTATATAATGCTTATGGAAAAGAAATTATTTCCGAAAGACATAGACACCGCTACGAATACAACAACCAGTACAAAGACCAATTAGAAAAAGCTGGATTGCTAACCTCTGGAATTAATCCTGACACAGGTTTAGTAGAAATTGTAGAAGCAAAAGATCATCCTTGGTTTGTAGGTGTGCAATACCACCCTGAATATAAAAGTACCGTTTTAGAGCCACACCCATTATTTGTAGCTTTTGTAAAAGCCGCATTAAAGAACAGTAAAAATAATTAATACGATATTATAATATAAAACATCACAACTATTGTGATGTTTTATGGTTTATTCACAATAGATAAAACTTATGGAAGAAAAACAGTTTGATGCTAAATCGATTATAGGTTATGTATTACTTTTAGGGATTGCCATTTGGTATTTTTATGCCAATAAACCCAATATAGACGAATTAAAAGCACAAAAAGAAGCTAAAGCCAAAACAGAGGCTCAGCAACAAATTAAAAATTCCAATATTCCTACTCCTGCTATTACAAATTCTGCGGTTACAGATTCTATTGGTAAAATTAAAGCCTATCAAGAATTAGGTGCTTTTGGCTATTCACAAACATTAACCGCTGCTAATGGAGGTGAAACAACTTTAGAAAATGAAGTATTATTTTTAAAAATTAATAACCATGGTGGGTATATTTCTGAAGCAAAATTAAAAGATTTTAAAACTTTTAAAGGAGAAGATTTATACTTAATAAAAGATGGTGCTAATGCTTCATTTGGAATTGACTTTTCCACTACCGATAATAGAACTTTAAATACCAAAAATTTATTTTTTACACCTACTCTTAGTACTGTTGGCAATAACAAGCAACTAAGTATGAAGTTAAAAATATCAGAAGATAAATATTTAGAATATATTTATGTAATTAAGCCTAATGAATATATGATGGATTTTGTAATTCGTTCTCAAGGTTTAGAAAACACATTAAACATATCAAAACCTATAAACCTTAATTGGGAATTAGAAGCTTTTAGACATGCCAAAAGTAATAGCTACGAGAATCGTTACACCAAGTTAATATATGAGTATGAAGATGGACGAGATGATAGCGTAGGACAGCGTGAACTATCCGAAGACGATGCCGAGGATGTAAATTATGCCGCTTACAAGCAACACTTCTTTTCTTCAATACTAGTTACTAATACTGCTTTCAAAACCGCAAAATTAACAGCTCAAAATTTAATTAAAGACGAAGATCTAGACACTTTAAAACTTCGCAAATTTACAACGCAAGCTCCATTAGCTTTAACCGCTGGGAATTTAAATTACCAAATGCAATGGTACTATGGTCCTACCGATTACAAAATCTTAAAAAATTACGACCACAACCTGGGAGAAGTAGTTGATTTTGGATGGGGGATTTTTGGAACAATTAACAAATATGTTTTTACGCCACTATTTGACATTTTAAGTGGTTTTTTACCATACGGAATTGCTATTATTATAATGACCATTTTAGTACGTCTATTAATGTCGCCTGTAACTTATAAATCCTACGTTTCTCAAGCGCGTATGAAGGTGCTAAAACCAGAGATTACAGAAATTAATGAAAAGCATGCAGACAATCCTATGAAAAAGCAACAAGAGACTATGGCACTCTATGGCAAAGCAGGCGTAAACCCTATGAGTGGTTGTATCCCTGCATTACTGCAAATGCCCATTTTTTATGCATTGTTTAGCTTTTTTCCAACGGCTATTTTATTACGCCAAAAAAGTTTTTTATGGGCAGAAGATTTATCTAGTTACGATGTAGTGGCAGAGTTACCTTTTAAAATCCCTTTCTATGGAGATCATATTAGTTTATTTCCAATATTAGCCTCTATAGCTATTTTCTTTTATATGCAGATGACTACTGGACAAAATATGCCTACGCAGTCACAACCAGGAATGCCTAACATGAAATTTATTATGTATTTATCTCCTGTATTTATGTTAATTTTCTTTAATAATTATGCTTCAGGATTATCGTTATACTATTTTGTATCTAACTTAATTACTATTGGTATTATGTTAGTAATTAAAAAGTTTATTATTGACGAAAAGAAAATACACGCTAAAATTCAGGAAAACAAAAAGAAACCTAAAAAGCAAAGTAAATTTAAACAGCGTTTACAACAAGCCATGGAACAGGCAGAAAAACAACAAAAAAATAAAAAATAAATCTTTAATTTGAGTTCTGCATAATAATTCAAACTTAAGATAATCTTACTAAGACTTCAAAAAAACCCAATATTTAAAATCATCAAATATTGAGGTTTTTTTTTGACTATCTGGTTTTTATAGATGCTTTCAAAAATTAATTTATTTACATCAAAAAGTGTTTTAATAGAAAGAATGCATTATTATTTTTAACGACGAAAGCAAAACCAAAAAGGTTTCCTAAATTTGCAACAAATTCATAAAAAACAAATCTTAGAATGTCAATAAAAATTTTCGGACATAAATCTCCAGATACAGATGCCACAGCATCTGCTTTAGTTTGGTCTTGGTATTTAAATTTTAAAGGACAAAAAGCAAATGCATATATTTTAGGAACTCCAAATACAGAAACTTTATTTGTACTAAAATATTGGGGTTTCGAAGTTCCTAAGCAACTTACTTCTGTTTCTTCAGAAGATAAGGTAGTAATTGTAGACACTAATAACCCCAACGAACTTTTTGATAATATTAATGATACTCAAATTATTCAAATTATAGATCATCATAAATTAGTTGGAGGAATACAAACTACTAATCCTATAGATATTTGTATAAAACCGTTAGCTTCAAGCGCATCTGTAATGTACACTTTAATGTCCGACTCTGATATTAAAAGTATGCCTAAGAATATTAAAGGTTTAATGCTCTCCTGTGTGTTATCCGATACGTTAGAGTTTAGGAGTCCAACAACAACAGATTTAGATAAGGACATTGCTACTATATTAGCTAATCAATTAAAAATAGACATTAACGAATATGCATCAAAAATGTTTGAAGCAAAATCAGACGTGTCTCATTTTTCTGATGAAGATTTAATTAAATTAGATAGTAAGAAATACGAAGTTAGTGGTAAAAAATACCGCGTATCGGTATTAGAAACTACGGCTCCAAATATAGTTTTAGATAGAAAGGATAGTATTTTAAAAACTATTGAAACTATTAAAAAAGACGAATCCCTAGATGAAGTTCTTTTATTTGTAATTGATATTTTAAAAGAAGAAGCTACTTTTTTTATTCCTAACAATGCAGTAAAAAATATTGCCAAAAATTCGTTTAAAACAGAAGCTACTTCTGAATTAGTTATACTACCTGGTATTGTATCTCGCAAAAAACAAATTATCCCAGTACTATAATTAGGTTTTTAAGTTTAAAAATTTACATTTATAAAAAAGCCAAAATTTGATAATTTCAAATCTTGGCTTTTCTTCTTTCTTTATTATTATTTCCCTAAAATAAGCGGTAAACCGTCTTTTGAAGACCCCACCACTACTACTTTAGCGTTTGGAGATTGTGCTAACATTAGTGTGGCTTCTATTCCTTTTTCTTGAAGAATCTTATCGGTTAGCGAAGCACTTAGTATTCTATTAGCTTCTGCTTTACCTTCGGCATCAATTTTTTGACGTTGAGCTTCCTTTGCTGCTTTTGTTAAACGAAATTCGTATTCTAAAGATTCTTGTTCCTGTTTCAATTTACGTTCTATTGCATCTTTAATTGTAGGAGGAAGTGTAACATCTCGTACCAATATTTGCTCAAGGTCTATGTATTGGTTAGAAATAATTTTTTTAGTTTCTGCAAAAATCTCTTGCTGAATAACATCTCGTTTACTGGAATATAATTGTTCTGGTGTATAACGTCCTACTACACTTCGTGCCGCAGATCTAATTGCTGGTTGAATAATTCGTTGTAAGTAATTTTTTCCCTTTTCTTTATGCAATGCTCCCAAACTCTCGTATTTAGGTTTATACCATGCCGAAGCTTCTAATTCTATCTCTAATCCATTAGACGATAGTACTTGCATTTTTTCAAAAACTTCTTGCTGGCGCACTTCGTACACAATTACATTATTCCAAGGAGCTATAAAATGAAATCCTTCGTCTAAAGGTGGGTTTTCTGCAGACACTCCTCCTCCAAAAGTTTCATATAACACGCCTGCTTTACCAGACTCTATGGTTATTGTAGATTTAGCAACAAAAATAAGTCCAAGCACTAATGCTATAATAATAGGTACACCAATTTTTGGTAATTTTTCCATAATATGTTTATTAATTAGATTATCTTTTTAAGAGTATCGAAGTTATTATTTTAATTTGTAGAGCTCTTGTTTTTCTTATATTATATCAATCCATGGTATTTTCTTAAAAACCACTCCATACTAAACAGTATTGCAAGTAAGCCTAATAAAATTTTCCAATTTATAAGCGGTTTTTGTTCTTTACTATAGGTTATAGTTGATTTATAATTTTCGGAATTCACTAACTCATCAACTAAATTATTCACTTGATTGGGATAAATTAATTTTCCATTATTTCTTAACGTCAATTGCTCTAAAGCATCAATATTAGGGGTTTGAAATTGTTTCTCAATATCGAAATTCTGTATTACAAAACTCCCATTAGATTTCAATTTACTTCCTTTTACTTCTACTAAAAAATTATAATTTCCTGCTTCCAAATTTTTAATATCTGCTTCATAAAAAGAACCTTTTAAAAGCATTGGAATTTTTTGATTACTCGTTTCTCCTTCTTTTTGTATAGAAATTACTAATTGTGCTTTTACATCAAATTCATAATTTTTATTAAAATATGAAGCTGAAATTACAATTGGACTATTTGTAAAATATTCGTTATTATAATTTACAATAAGGCGTTTTCTAGCCTTTTTATTCGATAAATATTGAATAATTTTACCAAAAAAGTCATCAAATTTTTCAAAATTACCATCCCGTTTGTAATTCATTAAACGCCATTTCCATATGCCTTCCCCAAATAAAAGTGCTTCATTAGTATTAGACGAATTTAAAAAAGCTAATAGCGGTTGGGCAGTTATTACTCCTGCAACTTTTTTATACATAAGAATTTCATAATCGCTTGTAATTTGTATATCTCCAAAAGCACTCTCTAAAGGAGGGTATTTTTCTAATACAAATTGGTTGGTATTAAAAATTCCGAAATTAGAATTCAATACTGGTAATACTTCTTCTACTTGAGTGCGATTCGCCTTCGTATAATTTCGTTGTAATGCGTTTAAAAAATTCCAATCTGTTTGCTTCCCTGTAATGGTAAGTAAAGGCATTTTTACTTTTGTACACAGTTCGTAAACTTTTTTAAAACTATTATTAGGTTGATAAAGAATTACTAGTGCAATGTTATCTAAAGAATTAATTTCTGTAGGCTTTACAACCTTTAAACGTCTTCTTTTGTTACTTTCTATATTTCGCTTTAATGCCCCTATATCGGGATGGGTAACTGTTGATACTAATAGTACCGATGCTTTTTCGTCTATCGTTTCTATAAGTATATTTTTACTATTATTGGTTTTGTTTTTTTCTTCTGTAAAGGAATTTAATACTATTTTATAATTTTGTAATCCTGCTATAGAAGCTTTTAATTTGGGGGTAATAAAGTAAGACCGTTTTTCTGCATTAAAGCTTATTTTTTCATTGTATATTTTTTGTTTTCCTCTATAAATAGTTAAATCCGTATTACAAGTATCTTTCCCTGAATAATTAACTAAGATTTCTATAGGGAATTCGTTATCTAAATACACATATTTATTAGCATTAACAGTAGTTACTTGTAAATCGGCTACACGAGTGGTATCTCCTACCGCAATAGCATAAATAGGCTGTTGGTGCTTACTTTTGTAATAGGTATAATCTTTACCATAAGTTTGGTTTCCATCGGTAAGTAATATTATAGGATTATTAGAGCCTTTGTGTATTTTTTGAATATTTAAAATAGATTGCTGTATTATGGTTTGTGTTTCCTTAAAATTAAAAGTTACACTATCTGTAATTTGCTCTCCAAAACCATATGTAAAAACTTCAAACTTCTTTTGTATTTCAGTATTATTAGCAATTTTCGGCACAATATTTTTTAATTGCTCCTGTTGTTTTAAGTGTTTAATAGATTGGGATTGATCTACTAAAATTTTTAATTCGGGCTTTTGCTCGTTACTTTTTATAATAGTTATTTCTGGATTTACTAAAAGTAATAGTATAATAAACACACTTAAAAAACGTAAAAAAGCGAAAAGAATCGTCTTTTTAGACCTTCTTTTCGCTTTAAAAAAGTATTGAAATATAGCCACTAATAATGCTATTATGCTAATAGCTATAATCCAAAGTATATTTTCTGTAGTCAAATTTTGCGTTTCTTAGGTCAACATTCCTCCATCAACATTAAGTACCTGTCCTGTAACATAAGTACTTAAGTCGCTACCCAAATATACACAAGCATTTGCAATATCTTCTGGGGATCCTCCTCTTTTTAATGGAATTCCAGCTCTCCACCCTTCAACTACCTTCTCATCTAACTTTGCAGTCATTTCTGTTTCTATAAAACCAGGAGCTACTACATTACATCGAATATTACGCGATCCTAATTCTAAAGCTACAGACTTAGAAAAACCAATAATTCCTGCTTTTGAAGCGGCATAGTTAGTTTGTCCTGCATTTCCTTTTACACCAACTACAGAACTCATGTTAATTATAGATCCTTGTCTCTGTTTTAACATAGTACGTTGTACTGCTTTGGTCATATTAAATACCGACTTTAAATTAACTTCTATAACCGTATCAAAATCTTCTTCGCTAATACGCATTAATAAATTATCTTTAGTAATACCTGCATTATTAATTAAAATATCAATTTTTCCGTTAAAATCTTTTAATATCTCTGCAACTAAATCTTGTGCTGCTTGGAAATTTGCAGCATTACTTTGGTATGCTTTAGCTTTCACTCCTAAAGCTGTTAATTCTGTTGCTAATTCTTCTGCTGCTGCAGAAGAAGAACTGTAGGTAAATGCTACATTTGCTCCGTGCTGTGCAAATACTTGTGCTATTCCTTTACCTATTCCACGACTTCCACCTGTAATAATTGCTGTTTTGCCTTCTAATAATTTCATAGTTAATTATGCTGAAAATGTTTTCGAGTATTCAAATATAACAAATACGATACGTGTTCTTCCGTTTTTAAAATAAAAAGTAAAAACACCTACATTATTTCAATAACGATTCTCCATTTAAATCGGTCGTTAAAATATCACTCATCAAGTCAAAATAAGGTCGTAATAACTTAAAATGTGCTATTACTTTATCTGAGAAATATGGATCTAACACTTCTTTATCTGTATAAAAGTGTTGAAAAAAGAAAGACTTGTTTTTAATTAAATCTATAGCTGGATGTGTTTTTTCAAAACCTTTAGGAGCCGTTTTTAATTGATTATACGGTACAAATTCATTTCCATATACTTTAGAAAACTCTTTATTATTCATAATCTCTCGCATCTCACTATCGTCCATTTCAAACTCTTTACGAATACGCAACAAATCTGCTGGATTAGGTGCAAAAAAACCTCCTCCCACAAATGAGTTTCCCGATTCAATACTTAAAAAATAACTCCCCCTTCTAGCTTCTCCTTCTCTTTTAAACAGCATTGACCGATTCGTTTTATATGGAGTTTTATCTTTACTAAATCGTATATCTCTGTAAATGCGATATACTTTCATTTTCTCTATTTGATCTGTTTCTTCTAACCCTTTTAAAGTTTTTGCTCCAAAAGATTTAAAATCGGTTTCTTCTTTTTTAAATCGAGCTTTTTGAGAATCAAACCACTCTCTGTTATTATTGTTTTTAAGTTCTTCTAAAAAAACTAATAAACTTTTAGGAATTCCTGCCATTTTTATGAAAGTTATATGCTGCTATACGTCGAAAGATAAAACTACAATTATTTTTTACGATTAGAAATGGGTTTTATTAAAATACATCTATAAATAAGTATATTTACCTACAAAGTTTATTTTAAATAATGAATAATCCCAAGCAACATACTATTACCGCTATAGAATCTCAAAAAAAGAATCTCAATTTACCTATTAGATTAAAGGAACGTACCGAATTTTTCACGTCGCTTCTTTTCGAAACATTGTTTGATATGGAAGCCGATGTTCCTAAAAACATTGATTTATTAGCTTCTATTTTTAGTGATTTATCCGATTTAGCTTGTTGGAAGCACGATGAATCTTGCAGTGAAATATGGGACGATTACTTAACGCGTTTTCCTACTATTTTAGAGAAATTACAATTAGATGCTAAAGCCTTTTTAGATAGCGACCCAGCAGCAAACTCTATAGAAGAAGTATATTTAGCTTATCCTGGTTTTTTTGCCATTGCAGTGTATAGATTTAGTCACGAACTATACCTAATGGGATTCCCTTTAGTACCTCGTTTAATGACAGAATATGCTCATCGTTTAACAGGAACCGAAATTAATGCTGGTGCTCAAATTGGTGATTCCTTTTTTATAGACCATGCCACTGGAACCATTATTGGGGAGACTGTTATTATAAAAAATAATGTAAAAATATACCAAGGAGTTACTTTAGGTGCTAAATATGTTACTCGCGATTTAAAAGGAACTAAACGTCATCCAACAGTAGAAGATAATGTGATTATCTATGCCAACGCAACTATACTTGGTGGAGATACTATAATAGGTAAAAATAGTGTTATTGGAGGAAATGTATGGCTAACTAAATCTGTCCCTAAAAATTCAGTAATTTCTATAAATCGTCAGTTAAATATTAAAACACAAGATATTTATGATAAATAAAAACATTTTAAATCTTATTGGAAATACGCCTTTAGTAAAGGCTAAAAATATTATCGATAATCCTAACATTACGTTATTCTTAAAGCTAGAAGGAGATAATCCAGGAGGAAGTGTTAAAGATCGTGCTGCCTATAATATGATTAAATCAGCCTTAGACAGAGGTGAAATTAATACTCAAACCAACTTAATAGAAGCTACTAGTGGAAATACAGGGATTGCTTTAGCTATGATTGCAGGCTTGTTTAAATTGAATATTGAATTGGTTATGCCGGAAAACGCAACGAAAGAACGTGTACAAACAATGCGCGCTTATGGAGCAAAGGTAACACTAACTTCTAAAGATATAGGAATTGAAGGGGCCAGAGACTATGCCGAAAACAAGGTTAAAAACGAGGGGTTTGTAATGTTAAATCAATTTGGAAACGATGATAATTGGAAAGCTCATTATAAAACTACCGGACCCGAAATTTGGAAAGATACTTGTGGAAAAATAACTCATTTTGTTTCTGCCATGGGAACTACAGGAACAATTATGGGAACTTCTACCTTTTTAAAAGAAAAAAATAACGAAATTCAAATTGTAGGAGCCCAGCCTACCGATGGTTCTAGTATTCCTGGTATTAGAAAATGGCCTAAAGAATACCTCCCTACTATTTTTGATGCTAAAAAAGTAGATCAAGTTATAGAAGTAAGTCAAGTAGAAGCTACTGTAATGGCAAAACGCTTAGCCAAAGAAGAAGGTGTTTTTTCTGGTATGAGTAGTGGTGGTTCTGTTTGCGCTGCATTAAAATTAGCTTCTACTTTAAAAGAAGGTATAATAGTTGCCATTATTTGCGATCGAGGTGATCGTTATCTTTCTTCAGATTTATTCTTATAAATTGCAATAACTGCTTTGCAAAACCCACATATTAATAATACAGAGACTACTAAACATATTTATTAAAAAAAATATAATTAATTTGTATTAAAATGTTTTTTTTATAAGTTTGAACTGTAATAAAAAAAATTACCGTTAAAATAGAATCAAATTGGTAAAAAGTAAATTTTCCATATCACTACATATAATGTCTCTTTTAGCCTATTACCCTAAAGAATGGCATTCCTCTTCTAAAATAGCTGTTAGCCTTAACATAAACCCTGTTTTAGTTAGAAAAGAAATTAAAACATTAAAAGAAAACGGTCTTATAGAAAGTAAAGAAGGAAAAAACGGAGGTATAAAGCTTGGTAAATCGGCTAAAAGTATTACACTAGCAGATATTTTTAGAGCAGCAAAGGGTAGTAATCATGTACTAAATCTTGCCCGTAATTTGCCCGATGCTACTTGCAAAATTGGTGGACAAATTAATGAAAAGCTCATAGCCATGTTTCATGACATTGACCGTGCTATAGTAGAAGCTCTAGAAAATCAGACTTTAGAAGCGTTTAAAAATCAATTTTAGTTTTTTAACAAAAACTGTAATAAAAATTATTACAATAAATATTACAACAGCAAAACAAGAAACATGAATAACCTATACTTTTAAAAAAGATAGAAAACAAAATATGAAACCCCTCAATAGGTATTATTAATACATACTTTTGAGTATAAGTATGGTTTAATCGTTCTAAGCAACGAATGCTTCTTAATAAAAGAGCATCAAGATTAATTAAAAAATTCATATAATAAATAAATAAATAAAAAAGAAATGAAAGTATTTGTAACAGGCGCTACTGGATTTCAAGGTGGAAACATAGCAGGAGCATTATTAAAAGAGAATCATCAAATCACAACTCTTAAACGAGACCCAAACGCAGGCATGCCTGCAATGAATGGTATAGAGGTTATACAAGGAGGGCTGGAGAGTACAGAAGCATTAGCTAAAGCCATGAGTGGTACACAAGTTGCTGTTTACTCTTTCCCTCTTATTTTTGATATGGAGCTTGCAAAAGCATATACCGAAAACTTTGTAGTAGCAGCAAAACAAGAAAACGTTTCGTTAGTAATTTTCAATACCACATTTCACCTTGCTAAAGAAGAGACTGGCTTTTTAGCGTTAGATATGAAAATTGCTATGAAAAAAATATTCGATAATTCTGGTTTAAACGTGATTACATTGGTTCCTGATATTTATTTAGATAATATTGCTGCTCCATGGTCTATACCCGTAATGCTAGAACACAAAATTGTTCCTTACCCACTAGCATCAAATAAAAAAAATCCATGGATTAGTCATTCCGATTTAGGAAAATACGTAGCTAAAGCTTTAACAAAACCCGAGTTAGCAGGACAAACATTACCAATCGGTGGTAATCTTTTAACAGGAAATGAAATTACAGCAACTATAGCTTCTAAAATAGATCAAGAACTAAATTTTGTTTCTGTTCCTGTAAATGAGTTTGAGCAACAATTAACACCAGGATTTGGTGAATTGGCGGCAAAAGAGATTTCTAATCTTTATCGTTATGTAGAACAAAACTACAATGATTTTATAAATAAAGACTTTGACAATACAAACAAATTGTTGGATATAAAGCCACAATCTCTTAACGAATGGTCTAACTCTGTTAATTGGAGTTTATCTCCAGTATAACATCTTTTAAATAAATTCTTAAAAATTCTTATTTAAATGTATATCGATGAAAAACACACACTTCCATCAAGGCGAATTAGAAATTCAAAATAAATACAATATCTGGCATGATCCTGCATTAGCAGAGCGATTACTAAAAGATCATATTGTAGAGCAATTAATCCCCTTTATCGAAAAACAATCTACAATAATTTTAAGTTCTTTGGACTTAGACGGAAACATTTGGACATCTATGCTTCTTGGGAATGAAGAATTTGTTAAAGTAAAAACACGTAAAAAAATTGAAATCTATTTAGATCAATTAAAAAGCACTCAATCAGAAATTTTGTTCACTAATTTAAGACCTAAATCTAAAATTGGAGTTTTATTTATAGATACCGCTAGCAGAACAAGGTACCGATTAAATGGTTATGCTACTCTACTTTCTAATAAAATAGAAATAACAGTATCTGAAGCTTATCCTAATTGCCCTAAATATATTCAACAACGAATACCTGTATTCTCAAAAGAACCTTCTGAACTAGGTATAAAGGAATCTAAAGGACAAGCACTTAACAGTTTTCATAAAACATGGATTAAAAGTGCCGATACTTTTTTTATGAGTAGTATGAATAAAGCAGGTGATATGGATGCTTCACATAGAGGAGGCGCTCCCGGCTTTATCGAAATTTTAGAAGACGGTACCTTAAAAATTCCTGATTATATTGGAAATAATCTCTTTAACACATTAGGTAACTTATTAAAAGTGCCTAAAGCAGGTTTATTATTTCTCGATTTTAAAGAAGGACATTCACTTCAACTTACAGGGAAAACAGAACTTATTTTTGATCAAGAAGAAAATACAGATTTTGAAAAAACAATGGGAACAGGGCGGTATTGGATATTCAAAACAACTCAATGGATACAAACTAAAGTCCATCATAAAATAGATTGGAAGTTAATTAGCTTTTCCCCCTTTAATCCCAAAATAAAACAATTATAAATAATAAAAAACAATGAATAAAAATTTAATAGAAGAAGTCAGAAATGCACTTAATCGTTGGCTAAAAGCATTTAATGATAACGACATTGAAGCATTAATGGCCATATACGACCCAGAAATTGTTTATGCCAATAGTGCCAAACCTATAGAAATTGGAATTCCTGCAGTAAAAGCAGGTTTTATAAATAGTTTTGCAATTAAACCAAAAGTGTTTTTTAAAGAAGAACAAGCTATTGCAGTAGATGGCTTAGGCTATCTTGCGGGACAGTTTAGAGTTGCTGGCACACATCCTGAAGATGGTAGTAACGTAGGTGAAGTTGGCCGTGTTGTTGTTATTTTTCGAAAAAATGATGCTGGAGAATGGAAATTAGTGTTTGATATGGATAATCGTCCACCAGATGTAACTATTTAAAAAAATGAACAAAGACCTAACACAAGAAATAAGAATTGCTCTAAACCAATGGTTAGAAGCATTTAACAGCAATAACATAGAATCTGTAATAGCACTTTACGATCCAGAAATTGTTTTCGCCAATCAGTCAAACCCTATAGCTATAGGAATACCCGCAGTAAAAGAAGGATTAATAAAAAGTTTTGCTGTTAAACCAAAACTATCGTTTAAGGAAGAGCAAATAATTGCTACAGACGGTCTTGGTTATGCTACAGGACAGTATAAAATGACTGGAATACACCCTCAAGATGGAAGCTCTATAAAAGGAACCGGTCGTGTCGTGGCTATTTTTCGAAAAGATAGTACCGGAAAATGGAAATTAGTATTTGATATGGACAACTGTCCACCAGATGTAACTTTATAAATATAACAAAAATGATAACTAGAAAAGCAATGCGACCTAGAGATGTCGCCGATCAAATTAGCGAATGTATATTAGAAGGAAATATAGAAAATATTTTAGATTTTTTTCATCCAGATTATATTATGTCCTTCCCCCCTTCCGAACCTCTTAAATCTGGCTTAGAAACCATACGAGAAAGCTTTAAACCTTTTATAGAAACAAAAGCTAGACTTATAAGCAACGTTACTGGAGAATTAATAAATGGAGATACTGCTCTGGTACAAGCAAACTGGAGTATAATTGATGGTTCTAAAAATAAATTAGCTGAAGGTTCTTCTACAGAAGTACTTAAAAAACGTAAAGATGGCTCTTGGCAATATTTTATAGATTGTCCTTTAGGTTTACCTCCTGTAAAATAAGACTGTATTCAGTTTTAAAACTAAAATAAGTTAGAATACATCTAGTTAATTGCATCTAAATAAATTTGTTTAAGTGCAATTAACTTAGATTTATTTTGAGTAAAAATGGACATTAAATTCTTTATGAGTCATTTATTAATTAATTCTAAAAAAATTACCTCTTTAAAATAGAAAAACAGCAATTTAAGTTTTCACTCAAATTACTGTTTTCACAAGGGGGCAATTGAAATTATTAAACAGACGTTTACTAAATATTACGCTACCTCTGTTCCTTCTACTGCTTCTGCTTTATGTAAGCTTACTACTGTTAAAACAGCTATTCCATTAATCCAATAGTAATATGCATCTATTCCTTTAAATGAAAGAATAAAAGGAGCAACAATAAACACTACTGCAACTAAAAAGTCTACTATTAAATGTACTTTATACGAAATAACACGGATTACTCCTAAATGATGATTTGTTAATATTGTTAAAATGAAAGCAGCTATTCCCGTTGCAACCGAAAGCTGTAAAGCTAAAGGGTTGGAGCTTCCTAGCCCAAAAATGAAAGGAAGTACTATTAAAGCAATAGCAACAGGATAGTCTAAAAAGGCGTGTATTCTTTTGGTTACAAACTTCATAATCTTAGGATTTATAATTATTAATTGTGGGTTTTACTGAGCTTTTCCCAGTTTTTATCGGCTACGTTTTTCAATTTTTTATGATTATTTTCTGCTAACCATAATTGTTTTGCATCAAGCTCTACGTTTTCTAAGTATAAGTAGTATTTTCCGTCTTCTACTATAAATTTATTTGGATTAACTCTAAATTTAGCTCCGGCGTAACATCCAAATGCACAAAATCCACCATATTGAGGAAGGTACTTTTCAGGATTTTTATCGAACGTAGACTTTTGCTCTGCCGATGTAAAATAATATACTATTTTCTTATGTTCTGATTTAAAACTTTTATTTCCTCTTTGCGCTAATCCTAAATCTAAATAAGAAACAGGGCTATAACCTTCTAAGGCTATATTGCTATTATCAATATTATTTGCTTTATTATCTTGCGCAAATAATGATGTTGCAAATAAAAACGTCATTAATACAATTGCTTTTTTTAAAATTTTCATTCTTTATTGTTTAAGTCTTCTTAATCCATTCTCAATTTTATCTGACTTTTGGGGGAATAAGTAGAAGTAATTTTTTAATTTTAGGCTAAATATAATTTAAATTACTTATTATCAGCAGTTTAACTGTGATTTATTGTGTTGTATAATATAAAAGTCTAAACTAAATAGCATTTAAATACTACAAAGAAAGATTGGAAACTAGATTTCTCTGTAGTATTCAAAATTCTTACGGTATATTAATTGTGAGTTTTACTAAGTTTATCCCAATTTTTATCAGCTACACTTTTCAATTTTTTATGATTATTCTCTGCTAACCATAATTGTTTTGCATCAAGCTCTACGTTTTCTAAGTATAAGTAGTATTTTCCGTCTTCTACTATAAATTTATTTGGGTTAACTCTAAATTTAGCTCCAGCGTAACACCCAAATGCACAAAATCCACCATATTGAGGAAGGTACTTTTCAGGATTTTTATCGAACGTAGACTTTTGCTCTGCCGATGTAAAATAATATACTATTTTCTTATGTTCTGATTTAAAACTTTTATTTCCTCTTTGTGCTAATCCTAAATCTAAATAAGAAACAGGGCTATAACCTTCTAAGGCTATATTACTGTTATCAATATTATTTGCTTTATTGTCTTGTGCGAACAATGATGTCGCAAATAAAAGTGTTACTAATACGATTGCTTTTTTTAAAATTTTCATTTTTTTGTTTTTTAATAATTATATTGTTTTGTTGATTTTTTATTGTTAGTTTTTTTAAAAACTCTTTCACGACATTAACAATAAGCTCTAAAAGAACTATTGATTGCACTCTGTAAATTTTTTAGTTCTCCATTTTTGATTGTTTTTATAATTATACAATGCAAAGATGTGAGTAATGTGAAGTTTAAATACTACAAAAAAAGGACTAAGAATTGTACTTTTTTAATTTGAATTCGGTAGGACTTAATTTTGAATAATGCTTAAAGAATCTTGAAAAATGATTAGGCTCTTCAAATCCTAATTGTCTAGATATAGAAGTAATAGATTGATCTTCTAAAATCATCAATTTAGCAGAATTAATTAATTCTAAACGTATAAGTTGTCCTAAAGAAGTATTCATTTTAGCACTTACTTTACTAGACAATGCTTTTATGGAAAGATTCATTTTATTAGCATAAAACTCAAGAGATCTTTCTTGCGTGTGGTACCTCTGTATAAGGTCTATAATATCTTGCGAAAATAAATTTCGATTTTCAAAATCAAAATTTTCTCTAAATTGTTTTGGTGTTTGACCTGTAGAGTTTTTAAAAACTCTATTGAAATATGCATCGTCTTTATAGCCTAAATTATAAGAAATTTCTTGAATATTTCTATTTGTAAATGCAACTTCTTTAAGGCTTTCTTTAAGTCTTTTTGAAGTCATTAAATTTTTTACAGATAATCCTATTTTATTTTTAATTAAGGCTTGGGCATTATACCCTCTATCATTAATCAAATTTACTAAGTCGGTACTCGTTAACTTATTTGAGTATTCTTGATCTATAATTTCTTTTGTATCAAAAATAACTTGGTATTCTTCTTTATTGGCATTAAAGGGGTTTTGCCAAAACCACTGTTTAGACGATACATCAAGTATATTAGTGGAATTATCTGCTAAGGTAGTTTCAGAAAGAAAGTTATTACATTCTTTACACTCTAGAAGATCTATATAACCTAAAGAAATTAAATGTTTAAACAGCACTCTAACATCTGTATTATAAAACTTACTTTCATTTAAAAATTCAATTTTTCTTACTATAAAATCATTCGATAAAAATTTAATATACTGTCCTTTTTCTAAAAAAATCGCTTTTTCTTGCCAATCAAAGTAGTTCTTAAAATCCACCTGAATCCCCCCTTTTCCTGAAAGAACATGAATAAGAACATAACCTTCTATAAAATACACTTTATTAATTTCAGGAGAAAATTTTTCTACTTTTTGCATTGTAATTATTATACCAATAAAAAACTTTTACTTAATTACAAATTTAAGATTTTCAAAGTATTTATTTATTTGTATTTCTATAATTATCTATTTTATCATTAATATTTAACGACTCTATATAATATTTCTTTTTTAAACAAAAACAACTACATTTTGCCTTTTAAGGCTCCTCTTTAAAACCAAATTAACATATAATAGCTTCATTCTTTTATGTTGTTAAAATCTTTGTTTTAAAGTACCTTTGTTGTCCATTATACTTAGGTAATTTACGATTTCCTAAAACAACTATAGTAGCATGAAAAAAGTTCAGGACATATTAAAAGACCGTATATTAATTCTAGACGGAGCAATGGGTACCATGATTCAGCGTCATAAATTTACGGAAGAAGATTATCGTGGAGAACGCTTTAAAGATTGGCAACAACCATTACAAGGAAACAACGATTTGCTAAGCATAACACAACCTGAAGCTATTAAGGAAATTCATGCTTTATATTTTGAAGCAGGAGCAGATATTGCAGAAACTAACACTTTCTCTGGTACTACTATTGCTATGGAAGACTATGGGATGGAAGAGTTAGTTTACGAACTTAATTATGAATCGGCAAAAATAGCTCGTGAAGTTGCCGATA
This sequence comes from uncultured Aquimarina sp., assembly GCA_938011245.1. GTDB lineage: Bacteria > Bacteroidota > Bacteroidia > Flavobacteriales > Flavobacteriaceae > Aquimarina. The sequence goes on from CALLUJ010000033.1 coordinate 50,613, forward strand.
AATTTACAGCAAAAAACCCTAAAAAACCTCGTTTTGTAGCAGGTTCTATAGGTCCTACTAATAGGACAGCAAGCATGTCGCCAGATGTTAACGATCCTGGATACAGAGCTGTAACATTTAATCAGTTACGTATCGCATACAAACAACAAGTGGAAGCCCTTTTAGATGGTGGTGCAGACATTTTGTTAGTAGAAACCATATTTGATACTCTTAATGCTAAAGCTGCCTTATTTGCAATACAAGAAGTAAATGATGAGCGAAATTTAGATACACCTATAATGATTAGTGGAACTATAACCGATGCCAGTGGACGCACATTATCCGGCCAAACAGCAGAAGCTTTCTTAGTATCCGTATCACATATTCCCATGTTAAGTATTGGTTTTAATTGCGCTTTAGGTGCTAATCAATTAACTCCGCATTTAGAAATATTAGCTAATAAAGGGAATTTTAATGTGTCTGCACATCCAAACGCTGGTTTACCAAACGCTTTTGGAGAATACGACGAAACACCAGAGCAAATGGCTAGCCAAATAAAAGAATTTTTAGATAAAAGTTTAATAAACATAATAGGAGGTTGTTGCGGAACCACACCAGAGCACATTAAAGCTATTGCCGATATGGCCGCAAAATACAATCCACGAAAAATTTAACTTTATCCTTAAAATTAATTGTAATTTATATTTACAAATAAATGAAGCAATTACTAAAACGGGGTTCTTTTATTTTGAAATAAAAAAGATATAAAGCATTATTTACAACAACTTAATTAGCGTTATTTATCGCCAAAAATCGAACATAAATTGAGCAAAAACATAGAAAACCAACCAACAACTTATAAAAAATATCTCAAACTATCTGGGTTAGAACCTATGATTGTAAATGAAAATATGAATTTTATAAATGTTGGGGAACGTACTAATGTAGCAGGATCAAAAAAGTTTCTTCGATTAGTGAAAGAGGAAAAATTTGATGAAGCTTTAGATGTGGCTCGCCATCAAGTAGAAGGAGGTGCTCAAGTTATCGATATTAATATGGACGACGGGCTTATCGATGGCAAAGAAGCCATGGTACGTTTTCTTAACTTAATAATGGCAGAGCCCGATATTGCGCGTGTTCCTATTATGGTAGATAGCTCCAAATGGGATATTATAGAAGCTGGACTCCAAGTAGTACAAGGAAAATGTGTTGTAAATTCTATTAGTTTAAAAGAAGGAGAAGAGCAATTTATCCACCACGCAAAATTAATTAAGCGCTATGGTGCCGCTGTAATTGTAATGGCATTTGATGAAGTTGGGCAAGCCGATACTTATGACCGTAGAATTGAAATAGCAGAGCGTTCTTACAGAGTTTTGGTCGATCAGCTAAATTTTCCTCCAGAAGATATCATATTCGATTTAAATATATTCCCTGTCGCAACAGGAATGGACGAGCATAAACTTAATGCAATCGATTTTATTGAAGCCACCCGTTGGGTACGTACTAATCTTCCTCATTGCAGCGTTAGTGGTGGTGTTAGTAATGTTTCTTTCTCTTTTAGAGGGAATAATCCCGTTAGAGAAGCTATGCATTCCGTATTTTTATTTCATGCTATTAAAGCTGGAATGAATATGGGAATTGTTAATCCTGCGATGTTAGAAGTCTATGACGATATTCCAAAAGATTTATTAGAGCACGTAGAGGATGTAATACTTAATAGACGTGACGACGCTACTGAACGTTTATTGGACTTTGCTGAAACTGTTAAAGGAACTGGCAAAAAAGATACTGGACAGGATTTATCTTGGCGAGAAGACCCTTTACAAGATCGAATAACTCGAGCTCTAGTAAAAGGGATTGACCAATTTATAGTAGAAGACGTTGAAGAGGCTAGATTAACTAAAGAAAGACCTATCCAAGTTATAGAAGATAATTTAATGACAGGTATGAATGTCGTAGGAGATCTTTTTGGAGATGGAAAAATGTTCCTTCCACAAGTAGTAAAATCGGCACGTGTAATGAAAAAAGCCGTAGCCTACCTCCTACCTTATATTGAAGCCGAAAAATCGGGTAAACAAGAAGCCGCTGGAAAAGTTCTTATGGCAACTGTAAAAGGGGATGTACACGATATAGGAAAAAATATTGTTTCGGTAGTATTAGCCTGTAACAACTACGAAATTGTAGATTTAGGAGTTATGGTTCCCCCAGAAAAAATTATAGAAACCGCTATTGCAGAAAATGTAGATGCTATAGGCTTAAGTGGTTTAATTACTCCTTCTTTGGACGAAATGGTATACATCGCTAAAGAAATGAAGCGCAAAAACTTCACAATACCCTTACTTATTGGTGGGGCAACCACTAGTAAAGCACATACCGCTGTAAAAATAGATCCCGAATATAACGGATCTGTAGTACATGTAAATGATGCTTCTAGGGCAGTAACCGTAGTTGGGGATTTATTAAAACCCGATACACGTGAAGCTTACGTAAAAAGCATAAAAGAAGATTACGATGTTTTTAGAGAAAACTTCTTAAAGCGAACTAAAAAGAAAGATTATTTAAGTTTAGCCGATGCCCGAAAAAATAGGTACCAAATAGATTGGGAAACCACTTCCATTATCAAACCTAATCAATTAGGAATTCAAATTATAGAGGAGCAAGATTTTTACGAATTAGTAGCATTTATAGATTGGACCCCTTTCTTTAGATCTTGGGATTTACATGGAAAATACCCTGCAATATTAACCGACGATATTGTTGGAGAACAAGCTACCGAACTCTTTAAAGATGCTCAAGAAATGCTTAAGCAAATACTTGAAGAAAAATGGCTATCGGGAAAAGCTATTTATGGTTTATTTGAAGCTAATACTTTAGATAATGCAGATGACATTGAAATTTCATTAGATAACGAACAAAAAGCTATTTTTAGAACACTACGCCAACAACTTAAAAAACATGCGGGAAAACCTAATTTTGCATTATCTGATTATATAGCTCCCCAAAGCACTGGCAAAAAAGACTATATGGGATGCTTTTGCGTAACTACAGGTTTTGGTACAGAAGAAAAGGCTAAAGAGTTTCAAGATAACTTAGACGATTATAATTCTATTATGATTAAAGCTCTCGCCGATCGTTTTGCTGAAGCGTATGCCGAATTTTTACATAAAAAAGTACGAACTCAAGATTGGGGTTACGCTAGTAATGAAGGCTTATCTAATGAAGATCTAATTAAAGAATCGTATAAAGGAATTCGACCTGCCCCAGGCTACCCTGCTTGCCCAGATCATTTAGAAAAGTTAACCATTTGGGAATTACTACAAGTTGAAGAAAAAATTGGAGTGTCTCTTACCGAAGGTTTAGCCATGTGGCCTGCATCTTCCGTTTCTGGCTATTATTTTGGAAATGAAGAGGCTCGTTATTTTGGTCTCGGAAAAATAAAAATGGATCAAGTAACCGATTTTGCCGAACGCAAAGAAATTTCAATAGAAAAAGCAGAAAAGTGGTTAAATCCTAATATCGCAAACAATTAAACAAAAATTGAAGTTTTTTAGAGATACAACTAATAATACACTTCAAAAAAACATTATTTTTTTGAATATTATAAGGAAATCTTATTTTAAAACTACTTGTGAATTAGTTACATTCATTTGAATTTCTTTTTGAGAATTTTTAGCCTTAAAAAAACCATGAAGCATTAGATTTTTACGATCTCCTAAAGATTTCAAATTTAGTATGCCTTGTGGCATTTTAATTTGACTCATCTCGCCAGAATACACAAAACTAAAAGGTTTATTAGGAATAGAAAGTACTACGTCACTATTCGTACTAAAAAAACTAAGCTCTGAAAAATTAGACGATACACTATCTAGACCTAACTGACTAAAACTAGTAGTAAACATTCCTCTTCCTGATAATGAATGAATTAAAAATCTACTAGAATTAATATTTAAATCAATTTGCCTAGCTTCTTTTATTTCTCCACTTTTTACATATTGCAATTGTAATTTACCCATATCCCAAGAGTCTATTTGCACAGGAGCGGACATCACTTTAATATTGGTAAATCTTCCATTAATATGAGATGCTTTAAAAGGAGTGTACTTTAATTTTGCCTGAAGATTTGTAATTGTATTATTTAATGTTATGCTTCCATAGCGAGTATTTAAATAGGAAAGAGTTGTTTTTGGGATTTTTATTTCAATTACTTTATTTACTAATATCTCTGGAGTTGTAACCTTACCTTTATAAAATTGATAAATAATCGTATTCCTATTAACGTTAGTATTGTTAAACCGATTATTCTCAGATACTTTTTTAGCTAATTTAGTAGAAACTAATTTAGACCAATTATGAATTCCCTGAGCCGCAGGTTGTCCATAATTTTTCACTAAATTTTCTTCCCAGTTTTTTAAATAAGCCTCTCCCTCTCTATTATAAGCTTCAAAATCGAATTGTAATTGAGCTAACTTACTCTGAATAATTGACGACATCGATGTATTTTGAAAATTAGTGAGCATCGGATTCAACAACGATTTTAACAATACATTTAATTGATTGTTAGGAAGTGTATTTGTACTTGTAATTACCTTAATAGGCATTTGTTTACTAGCATCTGTATTCAATATTAAAATAGAATCTGAACTTTGAATTTGAATCTCCCACAAATCGTTCACATTTTTTAAATACTCTTTATCTACATCTCCAATAGCATACGCATTAATTCCTATAGTGTTTTTATCCCAAGGAGTAAATATTAATTGGGTGTGAGAAGCATTTAATTTAAAAAGAGGTATTTGAGAAAAGGAAAATTCTTTTTCTAATTTTAATAATTTATTTTGGGCTAAGAACAAATTAACACCCAAAAAAACTAACGTAATAAAAAGAGTATTACGTTTTAAGGTTTTGGTATGCTTTACTGGAAGAGTATTCATTAAAATTTTTAACCTTTTGTTTTAATTGTTCTAAAAGCGCTAGTTGCATTTGCAAATTTTCTACTAACACCTCTACTGCTTGTGGGGTAATCTTATTTACTTGAAACTCTGATTGGATATCTTGATACTCTTTCTTTAAATATTCAAGCTGTTTAATGTAGCCTTTAACCATAGATCGATTAGTGTCATTTACTCGGAGTTCCGCCAGTCCAACATTAATAGTGGCAAGCGACATTTCTTCAAAACGCTTAAATTCTGGGGACACATTAGCTAATGATATTATCTCGTTCTTTTGCTTTTTTATATGAACTATCTTTCTGGGAGGTTGTTGCAGTGTTTTAGTTTCTGTAAATAAATACCAACCTAATCCTACACTAATTATTAAAGAAGCTGCCACAGAAAACCCTTTTTTATAAACATTTATTTTTGCAGGATTTTTATTTTTTTCATATCCTGTAAGCAACAAATTAGAGTCTTTTTCTTTAGCACTAGAAAAAGCACAATCTAACTTATCTAAAAACCGTAATTCATGATCTTTAGATAGTTCTGTAGGGTTTAATTCTAAAGAATCATCCTTAAAAAGCTCTCTAAGATCCTGTCCCATAACGCAAATGTTTTAACTGCTGTTGTAATCGTTTTTTACCACGATGTACTAATGTCCTAGAAGATACAGGAGTTATGTTTAAAACCTCTGAAATTTCATTATGATCGTACCCTTCTAACAAAAATAAATGGATAGGAAATTTATATTTTTCCGGAAGAGTATCAATCGCCGCTTTTACTTCATCAATAGTCGTGCTTTCTTCTACATCCCAATTATTAAACTCTTCTGGAGTCCCCATTATTTGTTCGTTAAGGGCAATAGTTTCTAACTTACGAGCCTTCAACATATCAATACTTTTATTAATTACAATACGCTTTAACCAAGCTCCAAAAGTAACATCTCCTGTAAACTGATCTAATTTAGTAAACGCTTTTATAAACGATTCCTGCATAGCTTCTTCTGCTAAAAAAGAATCTTTAAAAAATCGTAACGCTACAAAATACATCCCTCGTGAGTATTTTTTATAAAGCTCCATCTGAGCTTTACGATCATTTTGTCTACATTTTTCTATTAAAATTTTATTATCTAAACTCATCTTCAGTGTTCTCTATATTAAAAACGTCTCATCACTATTTGTGTTGCAGAAATATACAAACTTTCGTGGTATTTACGAAACCTCTGTTTATTTAACTTTGAATAACAGTAGTTCATATCCCTCTCTTAAAATTAAATTCATTTATAGACAACTATTAAAGCATCCATTATACAGTATATTTAAGACAAAAAAGGTAAAATATATTAATCAAAAACATCCTTTGAAGCCTGTAAAATAGTGTCTATATTTGCCGTCTAAGTTTATAAGGTATATGATTAATATTACTTTGCCAGATGGCTCCGTAAGAAACTACGAAAGTGGAATAACAGCAATGGATATTGCTAAAGATATTAGCGAAGGTTTTGCCAGAAATGTAATTTCTGCAAGCTTTAATGGGATTATTATAGAAACCAAAACAACGCTAACTACAGATGGAAATTTAACTCTATATACTTGGAATGACGATGAAGGTAAATTGGCTTTTCGTCATTCTTCTGCCCACGTATTAGCCCAAGCATTGGAAGAACTATACCCTGGCGTTAAATTAAGTATAGGCCCTGCAATCGAAAATGGATTTTATTACGATGTAGATTTAGGAAATCAATCTATATCAGATAAAGACTTTAAAAACATAGAAGACAAAATGTTAGAAATTGCTCGTGGTAAGCATGAATTTGAACTAACACCTATTACCAAAGCAGAGGCTTTACAAAAATACAAAGAACAAGGAAATGAATATAAGGTTGAATTAATAGAAAACCTTGAAGACGGTACTATTACTTTTGTGCAACACGATACATTTACCGATTTATGTAGAGGCGGACATTTACCACATACAGGATATATAAAAGCCGTAAAGTTAATGAGTATTGCTGGAGCCTATTGGCGGGGCGATGAAAACAATAAACAGTTAACTCGTGTATATGGTACTTCCTTTCCTAAACAAAAAGATCTTAAAGCTTATTTAAACCTTTTAGAAGAAGCTAAACGCAGAGATCACAGAAAATTAGGAAAAGAGTTAGAGTTATTTACTTTTTCTAAAAAGGTAGGGCAAGGATTACCCTTATGGCTCCCCAAAGGAGCTGCCTTACGTGAACGCTTAGAAAATTTCCTAAAAAAAGCTCAAAAGAAAGCTGGTTATGAGATGGTAGTTACCCCCCATATTGGTCAAAAAGAGTTATACGAAACCTCTGGACATTATGCTAAATATGGTGAAGACAGTTTTCAGCCTATTACTACTCCTGCCGAGGGTGAAGAATTTTTATTAAAACCTATGAACTGCCCCCATCATTGTGAAATTTTTAATAGCGGTCCTTGGTCATATAGGGATTTACCCAAACGCTATGCCGAGTTTGGAACTGTATATCGTTATGAACAAAGTGGAGAGCTTCATGGATTAACAAGAGTAAGAGGGTTTACTCAAGACGATGCTCATATTTTTTGCACCTCAGAACAATTAGACAACGAATTTAAAAAAGTTATAGACCTTGTACTTTATGTTTTTGGTTCTCTAGGTTTTGAGAATTTCACAGCGCAAGTTTCTGTACGTGATTTAACTAAACCAGAAAAATATATAGGTAGTGTCGAAAATTGGGAAAAAGCAGAAAATGCCATAATTAATGCTGCTAAAGAAAAAGGACTAGAGTATATTGTAGAAAGTGGAGAAGCTGCTTTTTACGGCCCTAAGTTAGATTTTATGGTGAAAGATGCTTTAGGTCGTAGTTGGCAGTTGGGTACTATTCAAGTAGATTACAACTTACCCGAACGTTTTGATTTGAATTATAAAGGTGCTGATAATGAAATGCATCGTCCAGTAATGATACACCGTGCTCCATTTGGAAGTTTAGAACGTTTTATTGCTATTTTATTAGAACATACTGGAGGAAATTTCCCACTTTGGCTAATGCCTGAACAAGTTATTATCTTATCTTTAAGTGAGAAATATGAAAAATATGCAGAAAAAGTTTTAAATCTATTAGAAAATCACGAGATTCGCGCACTGGTAGACAATAGAAACGAAACTATTGGAAAAAAAATTCGTGAAGCAGAGATGAATAAATATCCATTTATGCTAATTATTGGAGAAAACGAAGAAAAAGAAGAAACTGTTTCAGTAAGAAAACACGGAAACAAAGAAGACATTGGAAGTATTAATGTACAGTCTTTTATAGAAATAATACAAAAAGAAGTTTCAAAAACACTAACCGTTTTTAACGGATAAAATAATAAATTAATTAAAAATATTTAGTCATAGCAATTCGAAGAAAAAGATCCAGAAGACCCCTTAGGGAAATTAAGGAAGATCCACACAAAATCAATAGATTTATTCGTGCTGAAGAAGTACGTCTTGTTGGAGAAAATGTAGAAATAGGTGTTTACAAGACAAGGGAAGCTTTGCGCTTAGCCGAGGAACAAGAATTAGATTTGGTAGAAATATCGCCTAAAGCTGTCCCTCCTGTATGTAAAATTATAGACTACAAAAAATTTCTATACGAGCAGAAAAAACGCGAAAAAGCTTTAAAATCTAAAGCTACTAAAGTTATCGTAAAAGAAATTAGATTTGGACCTAACACAGATGAGCATGATTATGAATTCAAGAAAAAGCACGCCATCAAATTTTTAGAAGAAGGTGCTAAATTAAAAGCCTATGTATTCTTTAAAGGTCGTTCCATTATTTATAAAGATCAAGGACAAATTTTATTATTAAAATTAGCCCAAGAACTAGAGGAATTAGGTAAAGTAGAACAAATGCCTAAATTAGAAGGTAAACGTATGATTATGTTTATTGCTCCAAAAAAGAAATAAAACACACAACTCTACTAAACATTTTTAGAGTTTATTAGTAAAATAGCGGGATTTTTAAATAAAACAGGATATTATGCCTAAAATGAAGACAAAATCTAGTGCTAAAAAGCGTTTTAAGCTTACAGGTACTGGAAAAATTAAAAGAAAACATGCGTTTAAAAGCCACATCTTAACAAAGAAGTCTAAGAAACGTAAGTTAGCATTAACCCATTCCGGGTTAGTGGACAAAAGTGATGAAGCTAATATTTTAACACAATTACGTTTAAAGTAATTCTGTTTTAAATAAGCCCCATCTGGTTAAAATTAGTTATCAACCCAGGAGTTAGGCTAGTTACAAGAATTCAAAATAATTGAATCGCCTACTACTAAAAAATTTAAATTATGCCTAGATCAGTAAATTCCGTTGCCAAAAGAGCACGTAGAAAAAAAGTATTAAAGCAAGCAAAAGGTTACTTCGGTCGTCGTAAAAACGTATGGACAGTAGCAAAAAATGCGGTAGACAAAGCAATGTCTTATGCTTATAGAGACCGTAGAAATAAAAAGAGAACTTTCCGTGCTTTATGGATTACTCGTATTAATGCAGGAGCAAGACAAGAAGGATTATCTTATTCTCAATTTATGGGAAAATTAAAAGCCAATAACATCGAGTTAAACCGTAAGGTGTTAGCTGACTTAGCAATGAACAACCCAGAGGCGTTCAAAGCTATTGTTAATCAAGTAAAATAATTTATTTCTAAACCTTAGAAATCCCGCCATATAAAAAAAGACCATCAAAAAGATGGTCTTTTTTTACGCTTTACTTTGAACTACTTTTATTTTTAACCCAAAATTATTTCATAATTGAATTTAAACTCTCTTAATTTTTACTAGATATTTTTTTAACTCTTATTCAAGCAACTGCTTTTTGATTGAGCATAAAATTTTTAGTTTTACAACCTACCTGTTCCTAACTATTCATTATAACTTTAAACCCACTCATTCTCCTCCTATCTGCTCAATACCTTATGCTCTTCATAACATTCACTTATAGCATCTAATATTTGTAAGTCATTAGCCGTTTTAATAAAGCTCTTAGAATAATTACATTTTCTTAATATTTGATCTATATCTACTTTATCTAATTGAAGTAGCGTAGTTAATGTTTCCCGATCAAATTTATCTTGAAGTAAATTTCTTATTTCTTCGTCTTTTTTAATTTTTCTTAATTTCTTTAATTGATTTTTCTTCTTATTGAATAAACTAGCTAAAGGGTTTATAGGGTTTAAAATATTAGTTAAAGCTCTGTTTATTTTTGTAGCAGCATCATCGCCTTCGTAAGTCACCTCTAATCCTGGGATAGCATATCTTAATCTACTTTCAAATACAGGTATATTATGAGCATCGACATCTAAAAAACCCGTTAGCCCATGGCTAGATATTACTAGTTCTTCTAAAGCTATTCCTACTTTTGTCAATTTTATATTAATATTACCATAATTTAACCAATCATTAGTAACTGTTGCTTTTAAAGATTTATATCCAATAAAAGAAAAATATAAAGTATCATTAACTTCTGCCGAAATTTCAAAATTACCATTTCTATCAGAAATTACCCCTTTTACAGAATTTACATTTATAATATGAACATTAGACATTGGATTATCATTAGCTGCATCTTGAACTTTTCCATTAATAGCCATACGTTGATTTTGTCCACACAAAAATCCAATAGAAAAAACACTTAACATAAAAAATAAAAGTTGCTTCATAAATGATATTAAAATTAAATATATGTAAATCTATAAATAATATATTCTAGTGACTCCTATTTTTATAAACTATTACCAATTTAGTACAATAAAAAAATCCTTACATAAATTAATAGTAAGGATTTTTAATCTATTTTAATTCGTTGGTCGGACTATCTATCTCTTCTTCTTCGACGATCTCTACCCCCATTACCTTCTTTATTTCCTTTATAATTATCTTTCCCTCTACCACCTTCACTTCGACGACCTCCTTTAAAGCCTCCTCCGTTACGGTTTCCTCCTCTACCACGATTACGTCCTCCTCCTCTATTTTCAGAAATCTCGATATTTATACTTCTTCCTTCCAAAGAAAAATCTTCAAATGCCGCTAAAACGGCTTCTTTATGCTCTGTTTCTGTATTAAAAAACGCAAAATTATCTTTTACATCAACTCGGCTAACCGCATCTCTACCTAAATTTAAAGTATCTTTTAAGAAGTCTTTCAGAGTCATCCAATTGTAACCATCCTTTTCTCCCACGTTAATAAAGTATCGTGTACCGCGACCACCATTTCGCGCCCCTCCTTCTCTATCTCCTCCTCTACTATTAGGATCTATAGGTTGAATGTCTCTCGACTTTTTGTAATAATTATGAAAACGAGTAAACTCAACCGTAACTAATTTTTTAATTAACTCTTCTTTAGATAAATGTTCTAAATGAGAATTAATTTCTGGTAAGTACTGCTCTATTTCGTTGTTAATTTCTGTTTTCTCAATATTTTCCGCAAGATTAAACAACTGAGTCTTGCAGATTTCTTGCCCTGTAGGAACTGTTTTTAACTCAAAAGTAGTTTGAAGCGTACGCTCTAAACTTTTAATTTTACGAACATCACTCTTTGTTGTAATTACAATAGATGTTCCTTCTTTACCTGCTCTACCTGTACGTCCACTTCGGTGGTTATATGTTTCATTCTCGTCTGGCAATTGATAATTAATTACGTGCGTAATATCATTTACATCAATACCTCGAGCGGCTACATCGGTAGCTACTAGCATTTGAATTTGACGATTTCGGAAACTTTTCATTACCAAATCACGCTGATTCTGACTTAAATCACCATGCAATGCTGCTGCACTATAGCCATCTTCAATTAGCTTTTCTGCTACAGATTGTGTATCTCTTTTAGTTCTACAGAAAATTACTGAAAAGATATTAGGATTCGCATCTGCTAAACGCTTTAGTGCAGGATAACGATCTCGGGCGCTAACTACATAATATTCGTGAGATACATTTTTATTCGAAGAATTTTTAGAACCTACAGTAATTTCTACTGGGCTACTCATAAACTTTTTTGCTATAGTAGCTACTTCTCTTGGCATGGTTGCCGAAAACAACCAAGTAGATTTTTCGTTTGGTGTATGGGATAAAATATTAGTAATATCTTCATAAAATCCCATATTAAGCATTTCATCTGCTTCATCTAGCACACAGTAACCAATTTGAGAAATATCTACTAACCGCCTATTAATCATATCCTGCATACGTCCTGGTGTAGCTACAATAATTTGTGCACCACGCTTAATATCTCTAGCTTGATCATGAATACTTGCTCCACCATACACTGCCACAGAATTTAATTTAGGAATAAACTTACTGTAGTTTTTAATTTCTTGAGCTATTTGCAAACACAGTTCTCTTGTTGGTGAAAGAATTAAACCTTGTGTTTTTTTACTATTAGGGTCTATTTTTTCTATTAGAGGAAAACCAAATGCCGCAGTTTTTCCAGTACCTGTTTGTGCTAATGCTACAATATCAGTATCTTTTTCTAATAGAATTGGAATTGCTTTTGCCTGAACTTCTGAGGGTTCTACGAAGCCCATAGCGTCTACCGCCTGTAGCAATGCTTCTCCTAACCCTAACGTTTTAAATGTACTCATATATAATTTTAAATAAGTTGCAAAAGTACGATTAAAATTTGGGTTAATACCTGTTCTTACAATATGGTTAATATTATTATTACAACTATTTATCTTTTTTATTATCTATTCTAACTTATAAACATATTACAAAGTCAAAAATTATTTTCTTAATTATAATAAATTACCTTTGTTATTATGCCACAAATAATAGCCATAGATTACGGAAGTAAACGTACTGGATTAGCAACTACAGATGATATGCAAATTATCGCCAGTCCTTTAGATACTGTTGCTACTAAAGATTTAATTTCTTTTTTAAAAAACTATACAATACTCAATAAAGTAGAGACTTTTGTTATTGGCGAACCAAAGAGACTCCATGGAGAGTCTTCCGAAATAGAAGTACAAATTAAAAAGTTTATAACTAAAATAGAAGACACATTTCCCTTAATTACAATTCACCGTATTGACGAACGTTTTACTTCTAAAATAGCTTTTAATACTATGATTGCTTCGGGTATTTCTAAAAAAAAACGCCAAGACAAAGGAATTATTGATAAAATTAGCGCTACAATAATCCTTCAAGATTTCCTTCAAACAAAAAGTTCTTAGATAAATACACTTTAAGATATACGAAATCCTATTTCTTCTTACTATTTTTGCACTTGCAAAATAAAAGTCCAAACCGAGAAATCGTAACCAAATGATATTACCAGTTGTTGCCTACGGGGATCCCGTATTAAAGAAAATTGCTAAAGAAGTTACTGTTGAGTATCCTGACTTCGATAAATTTATATCTGATATGTGGGAAACAATGTATAATGCCCAAGGTGTTGGTTTGGCTGCTCCACAAGTAGGACGTTCCATAAGAGTCTTTTTAGTAGATGCTTCTCCTTTTGCTAAAGATGAAGATTTATCTTTGGAAGAACAAACTATTTTAAAAAGCTTTAAAAAAACATTTATAAACCCTAACATTATTGAGGAAAGTGGTGAAGAATGGGGTTTTAATGAAGGCTGCTTAAGTATCCCAGATGTTAGAGAAGATGTGTATAGAAAAGAATTTGTTACTATTGAATACTATGATGAAAATTTCGAAAAACATATCGAAACTTATGGTGGATTAGCGGCACGAGTGATTCAGCATGAATATGACCATATTGAAGGGATTTTATTTACAGACAAGCTTTCTGGTTTAAAAAAACGAATTATTAAGGGTAAATTAACGAATATATCTAAAGGAAAAGTAAATTGCGATTATCGTATGCGTTTCCCATTAGCTAAAAAAGGAAGATAATTTTATATTTGTTTCAATAATATTTAAAAATGAGTTTAGAAAAAATTATAGCCATATCTGGCAAACCAGGTTTATACGAACTAATTTCTCAAACAAGAGGTGGATTTATAGTTACTGCTTTAGCCGATGGAAAAAAGCAATCTATAAGCATGAAGAACAATGTAAGTGTACTTACAGAAATTGCCATATACACCTACGGAGAAGAAGTTCCTTTAAAGGATGTTTTAGCATCTATTAATGAAAAAGAAAATGGAGAACCTACCATTAGTCACAAATCTTCTAAAAAAGAGTTAGAAAATTTACTACGTGAGATTCTACCAGAATACGATGAAGAGCGTGTATATGCTAGTGATATAAAAAAGATTGTCCAATGGTATAACTTACTACAACAAGCAGGAGTAGAACTTGCTATTTCGGAAGACGACAAGTCCAAAACTACTAACGAAGAAGAATAAATTACAGAATACTAAATCAATTAAGAGACCACAAAGATTATTTTATTCTTTATGGTCTCTTTTTCGTTTATAACCTTAAATACTCACCTCTTGTATAATACCATTTCGGATATAATATGATTTCATTATCTTTGAGCTATATGGGAAAAGTATTAAATACACCAATATTAGAATCACTAGAAGAACTAAAGGTTTACAAAACTAAGGTTGATAATTACAAATCATCGAAGCGATTA
>CALLUJ010000034.1 GCA_938011245.1 uncultured Aquimarina sp.
CTGCCACTCGGTCGTGACGGGTATTAAACATGAGGTTTTTAAACTTATGACTTTCATCTATAAACAGATGGTCAATGCCCATCATTTTAAAATCAATGATGTCATCCTTTTTTTCTGCAATATCGTAGGCTAAAGATTTTAATTTTACCTCTAAATTCTCTTTACGTTTGTACATACCACGAATCATTCCTCTAGAGACTTCTTCGCCTTGTTTTTCCAATGCCCATAAATTATCTTCTACGCTATCAAGTTCAGCTTGTAAAATTTCTTGTTGCACTTCTATAGATTGTGGAATTTTTCCAAATTGATCGTGTGTTAAAATTACAGCATCCCAGACTAAATAAACCTTAAGACAAAATAATTTCTTTTTCCCCGTTGCAATAATATAAATTGATTGTTAATTAAATCAACTTTGTTTAGAGAATAACTATCGTTTACTTTTTCTTTATTTACAGAAATAGAGTTTTCTTTTAAAGCACGACGAGCTTCTCCGTTAGATTTTAAAAAATTAGATTTAGCCCCAAGAGCTTCTATAATACCAATCCCTTCGGCAAGTTCATTTTTATTAATCTCTGCTTGAGGAACGCCTTCAAAAACATCTAAAAAAGTAGCTTCGTCTAAGTTTTTTAAATCTTTGGTAGTTGATTTTCCAAATAATATATTAGAAGCCTTAATAGCGTTATCTAGATCTTCTTGCGAATGTACAATAAGCGTAATCTCTTCGGCTAGACGTTTTTGTAACCCACGTGTGTGGGGAGCTTCTTTATGCACGTTAATTAAATTGGTAATTGTTTCCTGATTCAGAAAAGTGAAAATTTTAATATACTTTTCTGCATCTTCATCACTGCTGTTTAACCAATACTGATAAAATTTGTAAGGAGAAGTTCTATTTTTATCTAACCATACATTTCCGCCTTCCGATTTCCCAAATTTAGAACCATCGGACTTAGTAATTAATGGACAAGTAATAGCATAACCCTTTCCTTGATTAATGCGACGAATTAGCTCTGTACCTGTGGTAATATTCCCCCACTGGTCGCTTCCTCCCATTTGAATGGTACACTGTTTGTTTTTGTATAAATGTAAAAAATCGTACCCCTGTACTAATTGATAAGTAAATTCGGTAAAAGACATCCCATCGGAAGCTTCCCCTGAAAGGCGATTTTTTACAGAATCTTTAGCCATCATATAATTTACAGTAATATGCTTTCCTACATCCCTAATAAAATCAAGGAAAGAAAAATCTTTCATCCAGTCATAATTATTTACTAGCTCTGCGGCATTGTTAGAACTAGAGTCAAAGTCTAAAAATTGACTAAGCTGTTTTTTAATAGCTTCTTGGTTATGGCGTAATGTTTTTTCGTCTAATAAATTTCTTTCAGTAGACTTTCCAGAAGGATCACCAATCATCCCTGTAGCACCTCCTACTAAAGCAAAAGGCTTGTGGCCACAGCGTTGATAATGACTAAGTAGCATTATAGGTACTAAATTTCCAATATGTAATGAGTCTGCAGTAGGGTCAAAGCCTACGTAAGCAGATTGCATTGCTTCTTGTAAATGCTCTTCGGTACCAGGCATAGCATCGTGTAACATCCCTCTCCATGTAATTTCTTCTATAAAATTATGTGCCATAACTATATTATTTTCTGCGCGCAAAGATAATAATCCATACGTATTTCGGGTTTTGGTTTTTAAATAGTTTTAAGGAATCAAAGAATAAGAATTGATTATTTTTACTAAATAAAATAAAACTATGATATTAGTTACTGGAGGAACTGGATTAGTTGGAATACACCTATTAATGGAGTTAAGTAATATACCAGAAAATAGGATTGTAGCTATTTACCGTTCAGAAAAATCGTTATCTCATGCTTCGGGAGTATTTCACACTTATAATTCGTGTCCCAATTTAGAATTAAATTGGAATAAAATTAGTTGGATTCAAGCCGATATTACCAATGTGCCATCTTTAATTAATGTATTTAATACATATTCAATTCATCAAGTATATCATTGTGCTGGGTATATTACCTTTCAAACGGCCGCTTTTAATAAGCTAAAAAAGGTGAATATAGAGGGAACTGCTAATATTGTAAATTTAAGTATAGATTATGGTATTGATAAGCTGTGTTATGTAAGTAGTATTGCTACGTTAAATTTAAATGCAGATCAAGTTGTTATAGACGAGACCAGTCAATGGAATTCGGAATTAGAAAATTCAGGATACGCTATTTCCAAATACGGTGGAGAAATGGAGGTTTGGAGAGGTAAAGAAGAAGGGTTATCTGTAATAATTGTTCACCCAGGAGTTATTATAGGAAAAGGATTTACTTTGGGAAGCAGTGATATTTTTTGCAAAGTAAAAAAAGGAATGCCATTTTATACATCAGGTAGTTCGGGTTATGTAGGAGCTACCGATGTGGCAAAAGCAATGATTGGGTTAATGATTTCCAAACTTGAAAACGATCGATTTATATTAGTGTCCGAAAATATAACCCACAAAAAAATAATTACAACTATAGCTAATGCCTTGGATAAAAAAGAGCCTAATAAGAGGGTGTCTAAAAAACTAATTAAAGTGTTTGCGGTATTAGAAGAATACTTAGCTTTTGTTTTTAATTATACTCCTGTAATAGCTAAAGAAATGATAGAAAGTCTATTTTCCATAACCCCTTATTCTTCAAAAAAAATAGAAGAAAAAATAAATTTCCATTTTCAACCTATTCAAAAAATAGTAGAAGAAACAGCACATACTTTTAAAAACTAACCGTTAAAATTATTGAATAGAATCTTTTATAGTATCCTTGATTAATTCAGCATTCATTAAAGAATCTTCTTCTCTTTGTTGTGCTAGTAAGAGTGCCTTTTTGTTTTCTACAATTTGTTCTAAGTATTTTTCTTTTCGTTCTAAAGAGTCTTTAATACTTTGATATATTTTTTTAATATTTTCTGGCTCGTAGCTATAATAACTTATATTCTCTTCGAGCATAATTTGATCTACATTATATTTATAGCAAAGATATTCCTCGGGAGAAATGCCAGAATTGTTGAAGTAATCAAAAAAATTAGCTTTGCTACTTTTAATTAAAGCAATATCATATAATATAGTTGTCATTTCTTGTTCTGTTAAGAAATGACTTGGAGTTTTGTTTTTAATTACCTTTTGGCATCCAAGTAAATTGATAATCAAAACTATGTAGACAAAGTATTTCATTTTTATAAACCAAGCAAAATATTAAAGGGTTTCAAATTTAGTATTTCAAAATATAAGAACCACATTGTTTCCCAAAATAGCGGCGAAAATAAAGCATATTAGCTTAAATTTGCTTAAGATTAATATAATTGTAGGGGTTTTTCTACGTTATATTATAAGATAGAAATACATAACAAAAATAATATTTATGAAAAAGACCCTCTTTTTAGGAATTACGATTTCGTTTTTAGTTGCTTCTTGTGTAACGAAAAAAAAATATGCTGATTTAGATTTTCAATTGCGAAAAAAACAAGATTTATTAAATGATGCTACAATTAAATTAAATACATGTTTGGAAGAAAAAGCATCTTCTAATAGCGAAATAAAAGTATTACGCGAAAAGGTGGATTTATTAAAAAACACTAATTCATCGTTATTGAATAATGTAGGAGATTTAGCATCACTTTCTAAAAAAGAGGCAGAAAATCTAGAACGCTCTTTAGAAAGCATAAAAGAAAAAGACCTTCAAATTAAAACAATGAGGGATGCTATTAGTAAAAAAGATTCGGTAACCTTAGCTTTAGTAACTAGTTTAAAGGGGGCTTTAGGGAATCTTAACGATGAAGATATTGAAGTAAATGTAGAAAAGGGGGTAGTCTTTATTTCTATTTCAGATAAATTGTTATTTACAAGCGGAAGTTATAATGTAAACAAAAGGGCAGAGGAAGTATTAGGTAAAGTAGCTAAAGTGGTTAACGATAAGCCAGATATTGAATTTATGGTAGAAGGACATACTGATGATGTTTCTTACCGAAAAGGAGAATTGGAAGATAACTGGGATTTAAGTGTAAAAAGAGCGACTTCGGTAGTGAGAGTTTTACAAAATAAATTTAATGTAGATCCTAAGCGAATTACTGCTGCAGGTAGAAGTTATTATGTTCCTTTAAAAAATAACGATACTAAAGAAAATAGAGCAGCTAATAGAAGAACGCGAATTGTAGTGTTGCCTAAATTAGATCAGTTCTATAATATGATTGAACAAGGAATGAAAGCAGCAAAAGCTTCGAATTAGCGTTTTATAAATTAAATCAATAACAACAAAAAGACCGCCTATGTAGAAATTAATTTCTACATAGGCGGTCTTTTTGTTGCTTAAAACAAAATTAATTAACGGTTAAATGTTAATCGTAGTCCTTGTTTTTCTTTATCCAGTACTTTAAAATTATGGAACACTAATTTTCCGTTTACAAAAGTATGAGTAACCCTAGATTTAAAGGTAAATCCTTCAAAAGGAGACCAGCCACATTTGTAAAGTAAATTGTCTTTAGAGACACTCCAAGGAGCGTTAAAATCTATTAAAACAGCATCAGCATAATACCCTTTTTTAATAAACCCCCTCTTCTCTATTTCAAATAAAATGGCAGGGTTATGGCAAGCCTTTTCAATAACTTTTTCAATACTTAATTGTTCTTTATGTACTAATTCAAACAATGCAGGGAAGGCATGTTGTACCAATGGACCTCCAGACGGAGCTTTCGTGTAAATATTGTTTTTTTCTTCAAGGGTATGCGGAGCATGGTCGGTAGCAATTACATCTATTTTATTATCTAATAAACCTTTTATTAAACCCCTTCTGTCATTTTCTGTTTTTACAGCAGGATTCCATTTAATATGGGTTCCTTTGTTTTGATAATCGTTGCTATTAAACCATAAATGGTGTACACATACTTCAGCAGTTATCTTTTTATCTTTTAAAGGAGTTTTGCTATCAAAAAGTGATAACTCCTTAGCTGTAGATAAATGAAAAACATGCAAACGAGCTCCTGTTTCTTTAGCAAGGGCTATTGCTTTAGAAGAAGATAAATAACATGCTTCTTCACTACGAATTATAGGATGTAGTTCTATAGGAATATCTTCCCCATATTCCTTAATATGTGCAGCCATGTTTTTTTTGATCGTATCTTCGTCTTCGCAATGAACAGAGATTAATAAATTAGTAGACTTAAAAATGTTTTTTAAGGTTTCGGGATTATCTACTAACATATTTCCAGTAGACGAACCTAAAAATAATTTTAAACCAGCTACTTTTTTAGAATCTACTTTTAAAATTTCTTCAAGATTATTGTTAGTACCACCAAACATAAAAGAGTAATTGGCGTAACTGTTTTTGCTAGCAATATCAAATTTGTCTTCTAACAAGTTAATTGTTGTAGCTTGTGGTACTGTGTTAGGCATTTCAATAAACGAAGTAATCCCGCCAGCAATAGCAGCTCGAGATTCGGTTTCGATATCCGCTTTGTGTGTTAAACCAGGTTCTCTAAAATGTACTTGGTCATCAATCATACCAGGAACTAAATATTTTCCTTCGGCGTCAATAACCTCCACATCGGGAGATTTAGGGCTAATACTTTCGCCTATTTCTGCAAAATAATTGTCTTCTATATAAACATCTCCTAGGGTAATATTGCCTTCGTTGACAATTTTTGCATTCTTAATTAATACTTTATTCATTTGTTTGTAAATAGACTTTTAATTTTCATTTGAATTACTCCAAAAATGGCTTCGGAAATAATTCCTTTACTCATCTTAGAAGTCCCTTGTGCTCTGTCTGTAAAAATCACAGGAATTTCTTTATATTTTAATTTTTTTAAATAGGTTTTGTACTTCATTTCAATTTGAAAAGCATAACCTACAAATTTGATATCCTCTAAGTTAATGGTTTGTAAGAGTTTTTTAGTGTAACATACAAATCCAGCAGTAGTATCATGAATAGGCATGCCGGTAATAAATTTCACATATTTAGAGGCTAAATAAGATAATAGAACACGACTCATAGGCCAATTTACTACATTTACGCCCTTTACATATCTAGATCCAATAACCATATCTAGGTTTTCGGAAATACAAGCGTCTAAAAGGAGGTTAAGGTCTTTAGGATTGTGAGAAAAGTCGGCATCCATTTCAAAAATATAATCGTAATCTCTTTTTAACGCCCACTTAAAACCATGTATATATGCAGTTCCTAATCCTAATTTTCCTTGTCTTTGCTCTAAAAATAACTTATTAGGATATCGTTCTTGAAGTTCAATAACTTTAAGTGCAGTCCGATCAGGAGAATTGTCGTCCACAATTAATATATTAAAGTTTCCAACAAGATCAAAAACAGCCGTAATTAATGTTTCTATGTTTTCAATTTCGTTATAAGTGGGTACAATAACTAAGCTATTAATCATTAAGCTAAATTTACATCAAAGATACTATAAAACTCGATTTTAGCATTTACATTTGTAGATGTAATTTGGTTTAAAAAAAAATTATTTGGAAGCTGTATTTAGAGACAATTTTAGCATAGACTGGGCAATTTGTATATGTATTTTGGCGCTTCTAATTTTGTTGGCAGCTAAGAAAAATTCGGAGTATAAGTTCTCATTTTTCGCAAAGCTATTTTTAACAAATACGTATCTAAAAACATATAAAAATGATAGCTTAATAAAATCTTTTCATATGCTAATTATTAGTTTTATGGCGGTTGTTTTTCCATTAATACCTCAAGCATTACTCTTTCGTTTAGGAATAATTAATCAAATTTCAATATTTGATTATGTAAAAATTGGAGGTGCTTTTTTAAGTTTTTTTTTAATAAAAACTGTTCTTCAGATTATTTTTGGAGTATTTGTGAAAAAAAAAGAAGCAGTAAATCGCTACTTGTTTGAAAAACAGACCTATTTTTCATATCTAATTTTTATAAGTCTGTTCCCCTTAATGTTTTTGTTATTTTGTCCTCAAACAGTAGTGTTATGGGTGTACTTGTTTGTTTTTGTGTGGATTATGCTTTTTGTGTTAGCTATGTTGTTAATTATGTCTCGTTTTAAAGAATTGATTTTAGAGCATCCGCTTTATTTTATTTTGTACCTTTGCGCATTCGAAATATGCCCTATAATTAGTGCGTTTTACATTATTAAATAGCTATGAAACAGGATACATTAGAAATTGTGAAGTCTATGAAAGTGAAAACGATTTTGGTTTCTCAGCCAGAACCTAAAATGGAGAATTCTCCATACCATGATTTAGAAGAAAGACAACGTGTAAAGATTGACTTTGTGCCCTTTATCCATGTGGAAGAGGTGACCTCTAAGGAGGTGCGTAAGCAAAAAATTGATTTCTCTCAATTTACAGCTATAATACTAACAAGTAGAAACGCTGTAGATCATTTTTTTAGATTAGCAGAAGAAATGCGTTTTAAAGTGCCAGATGCGATGAAATACTTTTGCCAAAGTGAAGCAGTGGCGTATTATTTGCAAAAATATGTGGTATATAGAAAACGTAAGATATACGTAGGTAAAAGGACGTTTACCGAGTTATCGCCGTTAATCAAAAAATACAAAGGAGAAAAGTTTTTATTACCATCTTCTGATAAGTTGAAGCCAGAAGTACGAAAGGTTTTAGATGACTTGGAAGTGAATTGGATAGAAGGAACTTTTTATCGCACAGTAGTAAGCGATTTGTCTCACTTACGGGATGTGTATTATGATATATTGGTGTTTTTTAGCCCGTCAGGAATTCAATCTTTATTTGAAAATTTCCCCGATTTTAAACAAAATAATACACGTATAGCTGTGTTTGGAAACTCCACGGTAAAAGCAGCAGAAGAAAAAGGGTTAGTATGTAATATTACAGCACCTACTCCAGAAACCCCTTCTATGACCATGGCTCTAAAAAAATATATAGATAGTGTAAATAAAAAGTAAAGAGTTAGTTAAAATTAAAAAAACCTATTATCCTTTTAAAAGGATAATAGGTTTTTTTAATTTTAACTAACTGTGTGTTAGTATTTTATTTTTTTAAAATTAAAGGTTTTGTATTTTTGATGTCATAAATAAATTTTTAATGAAAAAAATAAAATTATTACTGTATCTGTTTTTTAGCTTGTTTTCAATGCATTCTCAGGTGTTAATTAATGAGTTTGAGCCTAATCCCAGTGGCACAGATTCACCAAATCAAAGTATAGAGTTAAAGGGGGCTCCAAACACTTCTTTTTCTGGTGTAATTATTTCAGTTGAAGGAGATCGGGAAAACTCTCGGAAAGGTACGGTAGAGGGACTTAATAATGTTTCTGGAGATTTTGACGCTAATGGATTGTTAGTAATTTCTATTCCCGATTTAGAGAACCCTTCTTTTACATTAATACTATTGGATATATTTTCGGGAAGCGTTGGAGATACTGTGGATCCGACAGCTATACAGGCAAATGTTTTAGATGCTATTGGGGTTGCTGATACTGTGAATGATTTACCAGAGTTAATTGCTGACGATTTAGGAGGGGTAAATTTAGTACCACCGAATACAACAGAGCCAACTCTGTTGTTTAGAGATTCTTTAGATAACTCTATATATGTAGTAATAAATAGTAGTATTTATAATGGACAGGGAGAGATGCTATCTATTTCAGAATTTGATGGAGACCCAACAATTCCTTCTTTTGGTATTGAAAATAGGAGTAATAATGGAGTGGTACTATCAATTTCCAGTTTGGATATTAATAAAAAGCTTGTTAACGTGTATCCTAATCCTGTAAAAGAAGGTGAAGTTATTTTGAATACAAACATTAATGGAACAATTAATGTAGAAGTATTTACTTTTTCGGGGAAAAAGATATTAAGCTTTTATTCAAAAAATAAAATAATTAATCTTCAAGATTTGGAACCAGGAAAGTATGTAGTTAAATTTAGATTAGGAAATCAACAATTAGTTTCAAGAATAGTAGTGCTTTAAAACTTTTTTGAAATGTTTATTTCTATTAGCGACTAACTTTAGACATGTGTAGACTAATTAAAATAATAGTATCTTTTTTAATGCTATCGGCAGTTGTACTATCGTGTAATAATAATTTTAAAAGAACAATAATAATGGATAATGGATTAGTTATTAAAAAAAGTAATCAAAATTTTGAGAAAACCTATGCCTCTTTAAAAAACGCATTAGAAACTAATCCTAATTTAAAAATTATTTTAGAGTTAGATCATAGTAAAAATGCAGCTTCAAAGAATCTTAAATTGCGACCTACTAAGATTATTGTATTCGGGAATCCAATGCTAGGCACTCCATTGATGGAAAGTCAACCAACATTAGCCATAGACTTACCTCAAAAAATAGTGATTTACCAACTAGAAAATGGAATTGTAGAGGTAGTGTATAATAATCCCATGTATTTGAAAGAAAGGCATAAAGTAGAAGGTTTAGAAATTATACTTGAAAAAATATCTGGAGCATTAGATGCTATTACCAATATAGCTATTGGAGGATAATGATACGGTTGTATGGAGTGGAGTTTAAAATGATAATATAATTATCTAGTTTACTTGGAGTCTTTTGTTATAGCAACCATTAAAATTTAATAATTTCCGAAAAAGTGATAATAAATAATCTAAGGGATATTTAAATATTTATGTGTTTGTAAAGAGATTTTCCATTTAGGATTTTGCATTACATAATCGACAATTAAAGGAATCATTTCATCTTTTTTACTCCACTCAGGTTGAAGGTATAAAATACAGTTATCATTAACATGAACGGCCTGCTCTTCAGCAAAACGAAAATCGGATTTATTGTGAATAATAACTTTAAGTTCGTTTGCTTTTTGATATACGCTTTGAGTAGGAAGTTTTATTTTTTTTGGAGATAAGCAAATCCAATCCCATTCGCCAGACAATTCGTAAGCTCCAGAGGTTTCAATATGGGTTTGTGCGTTTTTTTGCTTTAACCCTTTTGTAAGTTGAGACATATCCCAAGTTAAAGGTTCGCCACCAGTTACAACAATTACTTCGCTATGTTTGGTAGCATTTGCAACTATTTCTTCGGTATAGGTTGGAGGGTGTAGTTCGGCATTCCAGCTCTCTTTAACGTCACACCAATGGCATCCAACATCACATCCACCAATTCTAATAAAATACGCAGCGGTGCCTTTGTGGTATCCTTCGCCTTGGATAGTGTAAAACTCTTCCATAAGTGGAAGCATCTTACCTTCTGCAACCAATTGATTGATTTCTGTTTTTGTCATAGATTGCAAAGTTACATCATTTTAGAACTTTCGGATCCATCAAAAATAAAAAAGGAGCCATAAGGGCTCCTTTTAAAAATTAATAAAACATCAATATTGGTATAAATAGTGTTCTCTCTGTAATTTCTATGTGTAGGAACTACATCTCGCAATAAGCATAGAAAAAACAGAATTTACTTCGGTTATAGAGTCAATGGTTATTTTACGTATTGTTCTATTTTAGGATTCAAGCTAATTGTCCTAAAGTAACTCTGTATTCATCCTTTCAAGACTTTTGTAGCGCCGTGTTTTAGAACCTCTTCAAGTTATGTTAAACTTTATGTTTTTTTTGTAAAGGTTTAGATAAAATTAGTAGGTTATACATAGTCAATATAACCT
Organism: uncultured Aquimarina sp.; assembly: GCA_938011245.1. Taxonomy (GTDB): domain Bacteria; phylum Bacteroidota; class Bacteroidia; order Flavobacteriales; family Flavobacteriaceae; genus Aquimarina. The sequence continues at coordinate 10,629 of CALLUJ010000034.1, forward strand.
TCAGGACCAGGGCTGTAAAGTTTGTCGGGGTCTAGTTGTGTTAAGTCCTCATTGTTTTTAAGCTTTTCTACTAGATTAGGGTTCGCAATAAATGGTCGTCCAACATAAACTAGATCATAACCCTCTTTTAATAAAGCTTCTGCTTGCGTTGTTTTATGTACATTTCCTCCAACAATAACAGAACCTTTAAAGGTGTCTTTTATAGTTTTTTTAATATTTGTAGCAAATTCTGGAGCATCGAAAGCTACTCGCTGATCTACAATATGAATATAAGCTATGTTTAGTTTTGCTAATTCGGTAGCTAGGTAAATAAACATAGCTTCTAAATCTTCATAATCGCCTTGTAAATCGTTAAAAACGCTATAAGGCGAAAAACGAATACCTACTCTGTCTCCGCCTACAGCAGCACATACTTTTTTAGCTGTTTCCAAAACAAAGCGCGCTCGGTTTTTAAAATGCCCACCGTAACTGTCGGTTCTGATGTTTGTTTTTGGATTTAAAAATTGATTTAATAAATATCCGTTAGCACTATGTAATTCTATTCCATCTGCTCCTGCTTCTATAAGTTTTTTAGAAGATGTTATAAATTCGTTTTGTGCGGTTTCAATGTCTTCTAAAGTCATTTCTTTAGGCATGTCGTGAGGTTTCATGCCTTCGTCGCTGTAAATTTCCCCTTCAAGAAATACAGCAGAAGGAGCTAGCACTTCTCCTCCTTTAGGTAAGTTGAGTTTAGCGGTAACACGACCAGTGTGCATTAATTGTACAAATATTTTGCTGTTATTTTCGTGAACACCTTCAAAAACAGATTTCCATCCATTTATTTGCTCGTTAGTAAAAGCACCTGGTATTCTAGGATATCCTAGTCCGTTTACAGAAGGTGAAGTTCCTTCGGTTATAATTAACCCTGCTCCAGATCTTTGAGAGTAATAAGTTTTCATTATCTCGTTAGGAATATTGTTTATAGCCCTACTTCTTGTTAAAGGAGCCATAACAATTTTATTTTTTAATTCTAATTTACCAAGTTTGGTTTTTTTAAATACCTCCATACTATACTTTGTTTTTTATTAAAGGTAGTAGTAAAAAATATTAAAAATAAAATTTTAAGTTCTTGTTAAGGATTTTAATACAAGGGGTAGTTTAAGGAGTATTAAGGTATTTGTGTATTTGTAAAGAGATTTTAATATAGAGTTTGTGCAACCCTTTTGTAAGCAAGCACATATGCCGAGTTAAAAGCTTGTAGTTAGTTATAGCAATTAGTTCACTGTGTTTAGTGATATTTATAACTATTAAAAAATAAAAAGGAGCCACAAGGGTTCCTTTAACGTTATATATATGGCATTTAGGGTAGAGGGCAAGCGATTAATTTCGGTTTTGCACTAAGCCAAACTTTTGCATTTTGATTTATCTTTTTTATCATAAAGCCAAATCAAAAGATTTGGCGATCTCATAAATATTCACAGGCCTTTTGAATCGTTTTAAACCGCCCTATTTGCTATATATAGTGTTAGCTTTTAGTGCTTTTTTACCTTGTAATTTATTCCATTATACTTGATTTTGGGAATATGTTTTTTTAGAATTTGTATGAAAAATCCAAATATTTATTAATTCGATAACATTTCTTAAAACTCTGATGTTATTTTTAATATTATAGATAAAGCTCTATATGATTTTTGCAATCAATTACCTTTTCTTAGATTCTACTTTTTAGATTTAAAAATCAGATAGAGCTTCATTTTGAATACTATATTTTGTCACTACAGTTTGTACTGTAAAGTGTACCATTATCCTTCTTCCATATATTATTATTTTGTAGATTATTAGGAAGTGGAGTATCTACTTGTATACAAGCTAAATTAGAGTTGTTTGTTGAATCAAAAAGAATGATATTGTTGTTATTTCCATTGTTAACAAAGGCACTAAATAAGTCATTTTCAGATATATTTAATCGTAGTAATTTAGAGTTTACAGATGCATTTATTGTGCTTAACTTATTCTTATTTAAAAATAAAGACACTAAATCGGTATTAGCAGAAATATCTATAGAAGTAAGATTATTATTAGTTAAATTTAAAAATGTAAGATTTAAATTATTCGACACATCTATTGTAGTTAATTCATTCTCAAATAGGCTAAGTTCGTCAAGTAAAGAATTATTAGATACATCTATTGTGGTTAGATTATTACCACCAAGATATAAGTAGGTTAGTTGAGGATTATTAGAAATATCTATTGAAGATAATTGATTGTCTGCTAAATTAAGAAAATCAAGTTTTGTATTCATAGATAAGTCTATACTTGTTAATAAGCTACTTGTTATCTCTAGGGAATGTAATGCTGTATTTTTTGAAAGGTCTACAGATTCTAAAGAATAACCCTTTAGATATATTTCTGTGATATTGGTAAAATACTCAATACCCGTAATATTATGGATATCTCTACCTGTTCCAAATATTGAGATAATTATTCCTTCATGTGCAGCTGCTTCTGTTTTTTGAATCTCCTCATCTCCATTTGTATTTATCGCTATATTATTTACTAATAATTTTTTAAAATTTGCATCTGGAATATCTACGATTAAACTGTCTGGTGAAGAATTGTCTGAATCATCAGAACTACTACAAGAAGTTATGATACCTCCAAATAAAATTAAAATAGACGTTACTTTTAAAACTGTTTTTTTCATTATTTTCGTTTGAGTATTAAGTAATAACCTTCCTCTAAACACAAGCTGTTTAGAGGAAGGTTATTGTAGTTATTTTTTAATAAAACGTTTAGTTGCTATAGCTCCTTTTTGGGTTTGTACTTTTAAAAAGTAAACACCCTCGGTTAGAGTAGCTACATTTAACGTTGCTTGATTGCTGCTCAATACTTTTGTACCTAAAACACTATAAATTTCCACTAATTTCAACCCACCTTCTAACTCTATATGTAAATTATTTTGTATAGGGTTAGGGTACATAGTAAAAGAAAGGTTGTTGGTGTTAAAATCCTTAATACTTAGTGTTGTTGAAGATACAAACTCAAAAGCACCCATATCTACCGTTGTATTAAAAACACGTGCGTTGTTAGCCAAGTCGGTAGTACCTACAGAATAAGTATTATCTCCTGCATCTATGGCTAGAGAACCTGTTTGTAAGGTGAAATCTCCGTTTGTAGCATCTGTAAATAATGGGTTGCCACTTATATTATTAGTAGATGTTGTAGGTAAAATACCCCAAGACTGTTCTGCTAAATTATTGTCTAAATCTATATCTTGCGATGGCACAACTCCTCCGATGCTAGAAGAAATGGGTTTTGTGATACGTGGAATCATAGAAACACCTCCATCACTATTTCCATAAAAAATAGAGTTTCTTAAATTTAAACGTGCTGTATTGGCGCTTTCTTGTCTACTAACACTTACTACAGATCTGTCACTAGCTGCAATACCAGAACCATTATCTATATTATAAGCAAAGGTACAATTAGTTACATTGGCTGTTAACGTGGTTGCATTTGCAGTTTGAGTATTAGTATCCAAATTTCTTAACCACATAGCAGAACTAGCTATTCCTCCTATAATATTAGATCCATTACCTGCATAATTATTATCAAATAAAGAATTACTTACGTTTATATCTAAATCACTATTACGATTAAAAGCATAAAGTGATGTAGCAAATGCTCCCCAGTTATTGGTAAACCTACAGTTCTCTATTATTAGTTCTCCTTTATAATTTGTAGCTCCTGTCGGAGCTTCAAAATCGGCAAATATACCTGAGCCTACTCCTCGGCATACATTATTTTTAATAATACAGTTTTTAATTGTTAATTTTTCAACTGCTGGATGTTTTATAATTGCTGCTCCTAGATTAGACCCAATGTTGTGAGCATCACTTATTGTAAGACCATCTAATAATAAGTTTTCTCCTGCAGCTGAAGTACTTATTATAAATTGACTATTATCTGTTCGACTAGGAGTGTTTATGTAATCAGAAAAACTGATTTGAGGCGCATCTGGCTGCGCAATATCTCCAGACAAGATAGTTTCGTTAGTAATAAAATCACGTTGGGTCAAAGCGGTTTCAGTACCATTAAATCCACCATAAATTTTCACATCTGGTTTGTTAATGTTTAGAAATGGAAGGAAATTAGAGTTTGCTGTATACTTACCTTGTGCTACCCAAATTTCATCACTTTCCCTGAAAACAAGAAGGGCATCTTCTAAACTGGTATAAGCATCTGCCCAAGAAGTTCCATTATTAGTTCCAGAGGCATTAATATCAACAAAAATTTTTTTTGCAACGGGGACAAAATTGTATAGAGCTAAAACTTCTTGACTACTAAGTGCTCTATTATAAATATAAATATCGTCTATAACACCTGTAAAGCTTGCCAAAGGAGATATGATAAATGGAGCATTTCCTTGTGTTAAAGCATTGGGTGATGCAAAACTATTCGATAAAGATGTGTTTTCGACTCCATCTATGTATGTTTTAATAACAAACCTACCAGCAACCCGATCCATCGTAACAACTATATGTCTCCAAGGATTCGTAGAGGAACCTAAAGGTTCTGTTTTACCATTTCCATTTACTACAACCCCAAGTACACCACCATGAATGGAACTTCTACCTGGATCATAATCAACTCTAAGTCCGTTTCCATTAGGATCAAAAAATTGTAATACACGTTGTTCAGAATTAATTCCTGTCAATCCAACCCAAAAACTAATACTGACAGTATTGTTTGTGCCAGTAAAATTATAGCCGCTCAATTGTTGTCTGTTTACATTTAACCTTGTAGTGCTACCGAAACGGTCTAAACCATAAGAAACAGTACCATTACTATTGTTGTTAAGACTGAGGGTGGAAGGTACACTACTGTTTAAATTTCCGTTGAATTCGTAACTCGCAACCAAGTCGTTAGTTGGTATTTGTGCAAATAATTTGCAGGTTAACATTATTAATAATGTGGTAAATAATTTTATTTTCATCATTAAATCTTTTTTTAAAATTCAACAACAAAACTAGTTTGATGGTTGTTTTTAAAAGTCTCATTCAAATTTAATTAGTGTCATTTGCAGTAATTTAATCTTCTATTAGTGTCAAAAACTTCCAAAAGTGTCATACGCAAAAAATCAAGGATATATATTTAGTTAGAGGGAGTTTAAAAAAGTATTTTTGGCTTATTGAGCAACAAATTATCTAATAATGATGAAAATGTTTTTTAATAGAATATTTAATATTGGAGTGCTAAACGTTAATAGTGATATTGAAAATAAACGTATTAAAATATTAAACGTAATTGTTTGTATTAGTTTATTTCACGCCATATTCTTTCTCATTTTTGATTATGCTATGGGTTCTCTTAATTTACAAAAAGAAATTACCTTAAGCATAGAAGTACTTATGTTTAGTAGTATTCTGTTTCTCCAGTATAAAGGGAAATTTAAACTAGCCCGCTTACTTTTTACATGTATAGTTTTTGCAAACTTGTTTTACAATTGTAACTATGCTTTTAAAGGGTATTATGGAGAATATCAATACATTGTAATTCCACTATTTTCACTTTTTTTCTTTGATAAAAAGTATATTCATTATAGTTTATTGTTTTTTGCTATTGTAGCTTTTTATGTGCCCAATTTTTATTTTAATTTATATCCAGAAAAGTATTTTGGGTACTTAAATGTGTTTCTGTTTTTTATAGGTATTTTCCTTATTGTTAATTTTTTTAAAAACCTAAATGATAAAAACGAGAAATTGTTAGAGATTGAAAAAAATAAAGTTACTGAGGATAAAATTGTTCTTGAAATGCAACAAAAAGAATTAAGAGAATTAAACGATTTTAAAACTCATTTTTTTGTTAATCTTTCTCATGAAATCAAAACACCTCTTACTTTAATTAAAGGTTATTCTTCTAGGATAAATTTAAACTCTGAAGATACTGCCAATGTAAAAAGCTTAGAGGTGATTAAAAATCAAACGCAATACATTCAGGATATAGTAGATAATATACTAGATTTAAGTAAATTAGAATCTAATAAGCTAGAGGTGCAAACAAAATATACTGATGTAAAATCTTTTATAACTAGCATATATGCTGATTTTGATGGTGTATTTAAAACTAAAAATATTTCATTTATTTTAGAGAATAATGTATCTGATATTTCAGTACGTATTGATCCTATTTTTTTTAAAAAATCGATCAATAATTTACTTCATAATGCCTTAAAATTTACTCATATAAACGGAAAGGTTATTTTAAGAATTAAACTTGATAATGATACATTAAAAATAAATGTTATCGATAATGGAATTGGTATTCCTCAAAAAGATATAACAAATGTATTTAATCGGTTTTATCAATCTAAAAACGACATCACAAAAAGTCAAGGAAGCGGTATTGGGTTAGCATTCGCTAAAAATATTATAGAGACCCATGGCTTTTCATTAAACCTAAAAAGTACACCTAATATAGAAACAATATTTACGGTTTCGATTCCGTCAGATGCTATTATAACAAATAAGAAAGAAAACATAACACAAAATACATCAGTAAATACACCAGTAAAACAAATATCTGATTCTGAGGTTTTACAAAAAAAGAATCTATCCGATAAAACTATATTATTAGTAGAGGATAATAACCAAATGCGTAATTATTTAAAACTAATATTAAAAGAATATCATATTGTTGAGGCTATAAATGGAAAAGAAGGTTTAAAGGAATTGAAAAAATATGACTTTGATATTATTATTACAGATTATATGATGCCAGTTATGGATGGTCTAAGTTTTGTTAAAGAGTTAAAAAAACAGGCTGTTAAAATTCCTGTAATTGTAATTACTGCAAGAAGTGATGATAAAGGGAAACTAGATATTTTGCGTTTAGGGATTGATAGTTATATAACCAAACCTTTTTTAGAAGAAGAGTTGCTTTTAAATGTAAAAAAGTCAATTTATTTTTATGAAGAAATTACAAAAATAAAAAAAACTTTACCAGATTCAGAAAAACTACAATTAGCTGATGAAGAACAAGTGTTTTATAAACAGTTGATAGCTATTGTCGAAACAAATTACAATAATAAAAATTTTGGTGTTGATGATTTAGCTACTGAATTAAAACTTTCAAGAAGTAGTTTATTTAGGAAAACGAAACTTTTTTTAGGACAAACACCAAATGACGTGATAGCAGAAATACGCTTTCAAAAAGCTAAAGAAATTCTTGAAAATAGGCCTAAAATAAATAAAAAAGATCTAGCTGAAGCAGTAGGTGTTTATAATGCGACTTATTTTTATAAAAAAATGGAAAAACGATTTTTAGGAAAAACTTAATTTATTTAGTAAACATACTCAAAAATTCAACTTTTTTTTAGAAATGTCAATTCTTCAAACACAGCTCTCGCATTAAAGCTAATGTTCAGTATAAGAAACGTGGGGCAATTGACAAGCACTATCGTTTCGATCTATGACTTAGCTAAATATAAATATTTTGCTTTTATCTTTTCTACTATAAACGCCAAATTTTATATTTAGCGGACTTTGTTAATATGCACAGAACTTTCGGTTTAGCATAAATGCCCTATGTTTTTTATACCTTGTTACAAAACGTTAGTTCTTCTACTTTTGATATAATCAAATATCAACCCTAAAATGATGAATAGTATAAATAAAATTGGTAGAATAATAACCCAACCCAAACTTACTGCCGATTTTTTTTCGCTTATAGATGAGTTAATATTTTGTATCTCAATCAAGTTTATAAATTTAGATATGAATATAGCTTGCAAACAAAATAAAACACATATAAATGTAATTTTAAAGAATATTTTTGATTCATAGTAAAAGAAATATAATGAAATAAAAAAAACAATAATTATGGTGAAAAATAAAATATTGTTGAAAGCTAGGAAAGATTTGAAGTAACTTAATTTTAAACCAAAAAAATTTAAAAATAAAATTGTTGTCAATAAAACTACTGATGAAATTTTCCCAAAATGCTTATTAATGGTTTTCATAATATTTATAATTTATTACTTCCACTAATTGGTGGTTTTCCAGCGTGTATATCAAAAATAGGCATCCAATCTCTAAATATACTATTTTTACTTGCTGGTTTTATAGAGTTTAATTCTTTTGGGAATACTGGTTGTCCGTCACAGTGTTCATTCGGAAAATATTTAGGTTTAAACACTCTATTCTTATATTTCTCATCACTAAACGTTCCAGGGTATTTTCTATAAACGTCGACTGATTGCTCTGCGGTTAATTCTTTGCTTAAGTTTAAAATGACTTCTTCAGTTAATTCAGGTTTTACGATTCTATAAAAACTAATCAAATTTGAAATTAAGTCCGCGGGTTCAAAACTTGAATCTCCTTTACCTATGACTGCACCAAAAGCTTGAAAACTTTCAAAAGCTATTGAAACTTCTTGAAATATTGCTAATGCCACTTGTTCTTTTTCTTAAACCGTCAAATTACTTTTTACAAAATAAGACTTTGTATTGCCTAATCTAACAGGTTTGTTTACTAAAGGTAAATTCTGAATTAATGTAGCATCTTGTCGATATGTAACTTTAAACCCCTTATCATTTGGCGAATTAGATTTTATACCAGTTTCATTGAGTATTTGATTCCAAAGGTTTTTTACACCAATGTAAAATTCTGTTCTCTTGGTATCGGTAAAAGCGTGAGTTTTATCTATCCATCCACTATTACAAGTGTATACAATTTTTCCATCTCGAATAGCTATGACATAATCATCAACAAAACCTATGTTAGATAAAATACTGACTTTTTCAATAGGTTTAGCTACGTATGCATAAATTCGAATTTTTTCAGCATCTTTTGCTTTATAGCTGTAGCATACTGCATCATCCTTATCTAAGTATGGGTTTTCTCCTTTTTTGTATTCTAGGTCTACTATCTCGCCGTTATCTACTTGTTCTGCAAACCAAATGTGTTTTATTGGAGTAAAAGTTGATTCTTTGAATTTTGTAGCTTTAAAAACATAAGTTTTGTCAACTTCCATTTCATCTACAAGTTCATTATTCTCATCAAACGGACCTTCTATTTTTCAACTAATGGTTTTGCAAATTTTAATGTGGCAGGTTTTTGAGCTGCTGGTGCTATTATTACATCAGGGTCATCACACGTAATAGTTATTGATAATGTACTATATTCTTCTTTTACTCTAGGAGGGTTTTCTTTCTCCTACATAGTAATTTTATCGTTAGCCATTTTTTAGGTTTTAGTGAGTTTTAATGTTTTGTAAAATAATATATAATTAATTACGCATCAATATTGGCATAAATAGCATTTTTCTCTATAAATTCTCTACGTGGAGGTACTTCATCTCCCATGAGCATGGAGAAAACATGATCAGCTTCGGTCATAGAATCGATAGTTACTTTGCGCATGGTTCTATTTTCAGGATTCATGGTAGTGTCCCAAAGTTGCTCAGCATTCATTTCTCCAAGACCTTTATAACGTTGTATTTTAGACCCTTCTCCTAATTCTTTAATAATTAGATCGCGTTGGTCATCGTTCCAAGCATATTGCTTTTTTGCACCTCTCTTTACCAAGTATAATGGTGGAGCAGCAATGTAAACATAACCTTGTTCTATAAGTTCCTTCATGTACCTAAAAAAGAAGGTTAAAATTAATGTAGAAATATGGCTACCATCCACATCGGCATCACACATAATAACTACTTTGTGGTACCTAAGTTTGCTTAAATTTAAAGCTTTACTATCTTCTTCAGTTCCTATGGTAACTCCAAGTGCAGTAAAAATATTACGAATTTCTTCGTTTTCAAACACTTTATGTTGCATAGCTTTCTCAACATTCAAAATTTTACCACGTAATGGTAAAATAGCTTGAAAATTTCTATCTCTTCCTTGCTTAGCAGTTCCTCCTGCCGAATCTCCCTCCACAAGGTAGATTTCGCAAACAGCAGGATCAGTTTCGGAACAATCGGATAATTTTCCAGGTAATCCGCCAATACTCATTACGGTTTTGCGCTGCACCATTTCACGTGCTTTCTTAGCGGCGTGCCGTGCTTGTGCAGCAAGAATTACCTTTTGGATAATAATTTTAGCGTCGTTAGGGTTCTCTTCAAGGTAATTTTCTACCATTTCTGAAACTGCTTGAGAAACTGCAGAACTAACCTCGCGATTCCCTAGTTTAGTTTTAGTTTGCCCTTCAAATTGGGGTTCGGCAACCTTAACGGAAACAATAGCAGTTAGCCCTTCGCGGAAATCATCTCCAGCAATTTCAAACTTTAGTTTATCAAGTAAGCCCGAATTGTCGGCATATTTTTTTAAAGTAGAAGTTAGTCCCCTTCTAAATCCAGACAAATGTGTTCCCCCTTCGTGTGTATTAATATTATTTACATACGAATGTAAATTTTCAGAATACGAATCGTTATAAGTCATAGCTACCTCTACGGGGATGTCATTTTTTTCACCTTCCATAGAAATTACATGTCCAATAATTGGATTTCGGGCATTATCTAAATACTTAACAAATTCTTTAAGACCCTCTTTAGAATGAAAAGTTTCTCCTAAAAAAGCTCCTTTTTCATCTTTATGTCTTTTATCGGTAAGTGTAATGGTAATTCCTTTATTAAGGTATGCCAATTCACGCATGCGCCCCGCTAATGTATCATAGTTGTATTCTGTAGTTTGTTGAAAAATACTTTTATCGGGTGTAAAAGTAACAACCGTTCCGTTGGTATCGGAATCTCCAGTGGATTTTACAGGATACATAGCCTTTCCACGCTCATACTCTTGTTCCCATACTTTTCCTTCTCGGTAAACAATAGCATGTAAATGATCCGAAAGTGCGTTAACACAAGAAACACCAACACCGTGTAATCCTCCAGAGACCTTGTAAGAATCTTTGTCAAATTTACCCCCAGCACCAATTTTGGTCATAACCACCTCCAATGCAGATACTCCCTCTTTTTGATGGAGCCCTACTGGGATACCACGCCCGTTATCGGTAACCGTAATAGAGTTATTTTCGTTTATGGATACTGTAATAGTATCGCAATGTCCAGCTAACGCTTCATCAATAGAGTTGTCTACTACCTCGTAAACTAAATGGTGCAACCCTCTTACTCCTACATCCCCTATATACATCGATGGACGCATACGTACGTGTTCCATTCCCTCTAAGGCCTGTATACTATCGGCTGAATAGCCTTGCTTAGCTTCTTCGCTCATAAAATTGTTATTTGTTTAAAACAGCTATTTCAAATATAGAAAACAATTCTCTTAAGTTTTAAGCGAGTCTCTTAAGTTGTTAACAACAAGGTTTAAAAGTATTAATAATTGATTAGAGAGCTTAAAAAGAGGTAATAAATAGATTTGAACACTTTTAATTGAATAAGATTATTTTGTTAAAATGTATTAGAAGGCTTGTATTTTAATAACAAAAGGCTTTTGATTATAAATCAAAAGCCTTTTGTTTGATAAAGAAGAACAAGAGATCTTCTTTATTTCGTTGTATTAGTCTTCAACAATATCTCCAGTCCAGTTCATAAACCCTCCTTCAAGGTTGTAGGTGGTTTTAAATCCCATTTGTTCCATAATATCACAAGCCTGTCCACTCCTGTTTCCAGAACGGCAATATATGTAGTAATTTTTTGATTTGTCTAATTGTTCAATTTCTTCTAAAAAAGTTTGTCCTTCAAGAAAATCAATATGTTTCATATTGGCAATATAGCCGTCTTCAATTTCGCCTTCAGTTCTTACATCAAGAACAATAGCATTATCGTCACCTGATAAAAGTTCTAGCCATTCATCTTGGTCAATATCTTGTCTCATATTTTATACTAAAAATTCATCGTAAAAATAACAAAAAATACTTATTTTTACCACATGAATAAATTGTTTGCACATACATGGTGGTGGTCTTTAATATCCGTATTGTTGTGATGCACTGCCTAGTAAATTAATTTTTCTTAGAAAAAGGCTTGTCACTCACGACAAGCCTTTTTTTATTTTATTATTTTTAACCCATTCATAAGTCGAATAGTCAAAACAATCCAATAATGAGTTTTAAACTTAAAACAGACTTTAAAAAAATATTAGCAGATACGATAACCCCTGTAAGTGTGTATCTTAAAATCAGAGACCGTTTTCCAAATAGTTTACTTTTGGAGAGTAGCGATTATCACGGTTCGGAAAATAGTTTTTCTTATATATGTTGTAATCCTATTGCAGATTTTAAAGTAAAAGACGAGGTTATTACTCAAAACCTTCCAAACGGCACTACAGTTACAACACAAATTACCTCGCAGGATGATATTCCTAACGCTGTAGAACAATTTGGAGACCAGTTTAAGGCCGATACCAGCGATTTTAAGTTCATAAACAATGGATTATTTGGATACATTTCTTACGATTCTGTTCGTTATTTCGAAGATGTACAGATAAACAATAAGCCTAATAAACTAGATATTCCCGATATTTATTATGCGGTATATCAAAATATAATAGCTATTAATCATTTCAATAATGAAGCCTATATTTTTGCACATACCTATGAGAAAGAAAGTAATATAGCAGAAATAGAGTCCCTTATAAAAGTAAAGAATTTTGCTTCTTACTCCTTCAATTTAGTAGGGGAAACAACCAGTAATATAAACGATAATACTTTTAAAGAGCATGTAGCAATTGCTAAAAAACACTGTCAACGAGGAGATGTTTTCCAATTAGTGCTATCTAAGCGTTTCTCACAAGAGTTCAAAGGAGATGAGTTTAATGTATATCGTGCTTTACGAAGTATTAACCCATCACCATATTTGTTTTATTTTGATTATGGAGATTTTAAAATTTTTGGAAGCTCCCCAGAAGCACAATTAATAGTAGATAAAGGAATTGCAGAGATTCATCCTATAGCAGGGACTTTTAAACGTACTGGAGATGACGAAAAAGATGCCGAATTAGCCAAACAGTTAGCTTTAGATCCTAAAGAAAATAGCGAACATGTAATGTTAGTTGATCTAGCTCGAAACGATTTAAGTAGAAACGGGAGCAATGTAAATGTAGAACGTTATAGAGAAATACAATTTTACAGTCACGTAATTCACTTAGTAAGTAAAGTAACAGGTAAAAAACGTCAAAGTAGCTCTACTATGCAAGTTGTAGCCGATACCTTTCCCGCAGGGACTTTAAGTGGAGCCCCCAAACATATGGCAATGCAACTTATAGAAAAGTACGAAACCATAAATAGGGAATTTTATGGAGGAGCCATTGGATTTATGGACTTTAGTGGCAACTTTAACCATGCTATAATGATTAGGACATTTTTGAGTAAAGATCATAGCTTGCATTGGCAAGCAGGAGCAGGTCTCGTAACCGAAAGTAAAGAAGAGAGCGAGTTGCAAGAAGTATATAATAAATTAGGAGCCTTAACCAAAGCACTTAAAATAGCCGAAGACGTTTAGGGCGTTACCCAAAGGTCGGGCTTTGCACTATATCTTTTAGTGTTCTCTTCGTACCTCAGAAAACCCAAAAAGGATGCCGTTGCAATCCCTAACGCAAAAAAAAGCAACACCAGCTTATTATTATACGTTTACAACAAAAGTAAACAGATAGAAAGGAAGAAAAATGAAAAAGAAAATATTAGTTATAGACAATTACGACTCTTTTGTATATAATTTAGTGCACTACTTAGAAAGTCTAGATTGTGAAGTAATAGTAAAACGTAACGACCAATTAAGTCTAGAAGAAGTAGATAACTATCAAAAAATATTATTGTCGCCAGGACCAGGAATACCAGACGAAGCAGGCTTATTGAAGCCAATAATAGAAAAGTACGGAGCTACTAAAAGTATTTTTGGAGTATGTTTAGGACAACAAGCTATAGGTGAAGTTTATGGAGGAACACTTAGGAATTTAGATAAAGTATATCATGGAGTAGCTACCGAAATAAATACCGTAGCAGATAATGTATTACTATTTAAAAATTTGAAAAAGAAATTTGAAGTTGGTCGCTACCATTCGTGGGTAGTTGCAAAGGATGACTTTCCAAAAAAATTAGAAATTACTTCTGTAGACGAAAACGGACAAGTAATGTCTTTGCGGCATAAAGAATATGATGTAAGAGGAGTACAGTTTCATCCAGAGTCTGTACTTACACCCGATGGGATGAAAATTTTAGAAAACTGGGTAAATAGTTAATATTGATTATCTAAAATTTGTAAGGCGCTATTTTGCTAATAAGAAATTTAAAAAAAACGTTAGCATTTTGTGAAATTAAGACCCAAAAACTGATATTTAAAATGAAAAATATACTTAACCGTTTAATTAATCATGAAGTTCTCGATAAAAAAGAAGCTAAGTCTATTTTAGTAAATATATCTAACGGAAGCTACAATGTGAGCCAAATAGCTGCATTTTTAACGGTTTATATGATGCGTAGTATAACCGTAGAAGAATTAGAAGGGTTTCGAGATGCCCTTTTAGAACTTTGTATTGCAGTAGATTTAAGTGCTTATAACCCTATAGATTTATGTGGTACAGGAGGAGATGGAAAAGATACGTTTAACATTTCTACCTTATCCTCTTTTGTAGCAGCAGGAGCGGGAATCAAAGTAACCAAACATGGGAATTACGGAGTATCTTCTACTTGTGGAAGCTCTAATGTAATGGAACATTTAGGAATTAAATTTAGCAATAATAAAGACTATTTAATCCGTAGTATTGAAGAAACAGGAATATGTGTATTGCATGCCCCGTTGTTTCATCCAGCTATGAAAAATGTAGCCCCTATTCGAAGAGAATTAGCAGTTAGAACTTTTTTTAACATGTTAGGCCCTATGGTAAATCCAGCATTTCCTACGAATCAAATGGTGGGAGTATTCAATTTGGAATTAGCACGTATGTATGGTTATTTATATCAAAATGGAAATAAAAATTTTACGATACTCCATGCCTTAGATGGTTATGATGAAATTTCATTAACAGGGAAAACAAAGACAATCACACGTCATTCCGAAGCTATGCTAACCCCAGACGATTTTGGAGTAAAAACCCTATTACAATCTCAAATAGTTGGAGGCGATAGTATTGAAGCTTCAGCGAAAATATTTGTAGATGTATTAAGTGGTAATGGGACCGAAGCACAGAACAACGTAGTATGTGCTAATTCGGGTATGGCCATTGCTACAGTCCAAAACCTAACCCCGCAAGAAGGGTTTCAAAAAGCAAAAGAAAGTTTGCTTAGTGGAAAAGGATTAGAAGTGTTGAAGAAGGTACAATCTCTAAACTAATTCAGAATACAGAATTACGAATTATAAAAAATGAACATATTAGATAAAATAGTAGCAGATAAACGTGTCGAAGTTAAGCTAAGAAAAGGACTAATTCCTACGAAACAATTAGAAGAATCAGTATTATTTGAGCGCCAAACAACTTCGTTAGCTCAAAACTTACGAAATAGTACTACAGGGATTATAGCAGAGCATAAAAGACGTTCCCCTTCAAAATCAGTAATAAATCAAACCAGTTCAGTTTGGGAAGTGGCACAAGGTTACGAAAAAGCAGGAGCCTGTGGGATGTCTGTACTTACCGATGGAAAATATTTTGGAGGTTCGTTGGACGATTTACTTACAGCAAGAGCTAGTTGTAATATGCCTTTATTGCGAAAGGAATTTATTATAGATGAGTACCAGCTACTAGAAGCTAAAGCCTATGGCGCGGATGTATGTTTGCTAATAGCAGCATGCTTAACACGGCAAGAGATAAAAAATCTTTCAGAATTAGCAAAAAGTTTACAGTTAGATGTATTGTTAGAGGTTCATAATCAAGAAGAGTTAGAAAAGTCTCTAATGCCTTCTTTGGATATGCTAGGAGTAAATAACCGAAACTTAAAAACATTTGAAGTTAGTTTGGAGACCAGTAAAAGCTTAAGTACTAAGATCCCTAACGATTTTGTAAAAGTATCGGAAAGTGGTATTAGTAGTATCGAAGCCATTAAAGAATTACGACCTTACGGATATCAAGGATTTCTTATTGGAGAAAACTTTATGAAAACAGAAAACCCGGCACAAAGTGCTATTAATTTTATTAAAAAATCATAAAAAATAAATAGTACTTACTAAATTTATTTAAACACTATCTCATAAGGAAAAAGTATTGATAGAAGTTTAAAAAGCTGATTTAGAAAAAGGGAATAGACAAGTATAATGCAATGAAAAACAACCTAAAAATAAAAGTCTGTGGGATGAAGCACCCAGAAAATATTGTGGAAGTAGAAGCTCTACAACCAGACTATTTGGGCTTTATTTTTTATGAAAAATCTCCTAGAAACTTTGAAAAAAATATTCCTGAAGTTTCTAATACCATTAAAAAAACAGGGGTTTTCGTAGATGCTAGTATCAATTTTATTATAGAAAAGGTAAATGAGTTTGGTTTTAAAGCAGTACAACTTCATGGAAACGAAAGTGCCGAGTATTGTGAAGAATTAAAAGGACGATTACTTTTTGATTGTGCTGAACCAGAAAATGGAATCTGTGGATTACCTATAGAAATCTTTAAAGTATTTGGAATTAAAGATCAGTTTGATTTTTCTGTACTTGCAGAATACGAAGGCATTGTAGATTATTTTTTGTTTGACACTAAAGGCAAAGAAAAAGGAGGAAATGGCTATACTTTTGATTGGTCAGTATTAAAAAATTACAATAGTAAAATGCCAATTATTTTAAGTGGTGGTATTGGTCCTAAAGAATTGAATAAAATAGAACAAATCTTAAAAACAGATTTGCCTATTTATGCATTAGATTTAAATAGTAAATTTGAAGAAGGACCAGGGTTGAAAGATACAGCCTTGTTAAATGAATTTTTGAAAAAAGTAAAAATGCTAACAGTTAACAGCTGATAGCCTAAAGCTATATAGTAATGAATTATCATGTAGATGAAAAAGGGTATTATGGGGATTTTGGAGGAGCTTATATTCCCGAAATGCTATATCCCAATGTAGAAGAATTACGAACTACATATTTGGAAATAATGAATGAACCTTCCTTTAAAGAAGAGTTTAATCAGCTACTTAAAGATTATGTAGGGAGGCCAAGCCCATTGTATTATGCAAAACGACTTTCCGAAAAATATAAGACTAAAGTATATTTAAAGAGAGAAGATTTAAACCACACAGGAGCGCATAAAATAAACAATACTATAGGTCAAATTCTAGTAGCTAAAAAGTTAGGTAAAAATAGAATTATTGCAGAAACAGGAGCAGGCCAACACGGAGTAGCTACAGCTACTGTTTGTGCTTTAGCAGGGATACAATGCATTGTATATATGGGCGAAATAGATATTAAGCGTCAAGCTCCAAATGTAGCTCGAATGAAAATGTTAGGAGCAGAAGTGCGTGCTGCAAAATCAGGCAGTAAAACCTTAAAAGATGCAACTAACGAAGCTATACGCGATTGGATAAATAATCCAGTAGATACTCATTATATCATAGGATCAGCCATTGGACCACATCCATATCCAGATATGGTAACTCGTTTTCAAAGTATTATCTCGGAAGAGATTAAATGGCAATTAAAAGAAAAAGAAAATCGGGAGAACCCAGATTATGTAGTGGCTTGTATAGGAGGAGGAAGTAATGCAGCAGGTACATATTATCATTTTCTAAACGCACCAGAAGTAGGAATTATTGCTGTAGAAGCCGCAGGAAAAGGAATACATAGTGGCGAGAGTGCTGCAACAAGTAAACTTGGGAAAGATGGTATTATTCATGGTTGTAAAACTTTATTAATGCAAAGTGCAGACGGACAGATTACAGAGCCTTATTCAATATCGGCAGGATTAGATTATCCAGGTGTTGGGCCTATGCATTCGCATTTAGCAAGAACAGGTAGGGCAGAATTTTTTTCGGTAACCGACGATGATGCCATGGCATCAGGATTAGAACTTTCGCAATTAGAAGGAATTATACCTGCAATAGAAACTTCCCATGCCTTAGCTATTTTTAACGAAAAAAAGTTTGAGCCAGACGATATTGTAGTGATTAGCCTTTCGGGAAGAGGAGATAAAGATTTAAATACTTATATCGATTATTTTAAATTGTAATATTAATATTGAGAGATGAGGTTTTGACAATATTAATAACTTATTTGTTAAAGCCAATTGCTAATATTTTTTAGCAATTCGCAAAGCCAAAAAAATGAATAGAATAAATCAGAAATTAAACGAAGACAAAAAATTATTGTCTATATATTTTACAGCAGGTTACCCTTCTCTAAACAACACAGTAACGATACTAGAGCAGCTCGAAGCAAGCGGTGTTGATATGGTGGAAATAGGACTTCCATTTAGCGATCCTTTAGCAGATGGACCTACTATCCAAGATAGCTCTACAAAAGCGTTACATAACGGAATGACAACCGTTAAACTTTTTGAACAATTAGAAGGAATACGAGAAAAAGTAAGTATTCCATTAATTATTATGGGATATTTTAATCCGATAATGCAATACGGTGTAGAAGCCTTTTGTACTAAATGCGCCAAACTAGGAATTGATGGATTAATTATCCCCGATTTACCCGTTGCAGAATACGATGAACATTACCGGGCTATTTTTGAAAAATACGGACTCGTAAATGTATTTTTAATTACGCCACAAACTAGCGAAGACCGCATACATTTTATAGACAGTGTTTCAAATGGTTTTATTTATATGGTAAGTTCCGCAAGTGTAACAGGTTCAACATCTGGATTTGGAAATGCACAAGAAGAATATTTTAAAAGAATAGCGAGTATGAAGTTGAAAAACCCTCAAATTGTTGGTTTTGGAATTAATAATGCAGAAACTTTTAAACAAGCAACAAATACTACAAAGGGAGCCATTATTGGATCTGCATTTATAAAAATGATTACAGAAAAGGGAGTACATGGAATTTCAAGCTTTATAAAAGCCATTCGTTAATAGCTATTTAAAAGTAGATTTTATACTTTTAGTAAATCAATAAATTTTGATACTTATTTAATAATCAAATCACTAAAAAAACACAATGGAAGAAACATTTAAATCGTTTGACTTTTCGAAATTAATACCGTTAATTACCGAGTACGGAATTAAAATTTTAACCGCTTTGGCTGTATTAGTCATTGGATTATGGGTTATTAAATTAATTATGAAAGCAATCCGCAAGGCCTTAGAAAAAGGAACTATGGATGTCTCTTTAAAAGGATTTCTGTTAAGTCTAATAGGTTGGTCGCTTAAAGCTTTATTAATAATTACAGCTTTAGGGCAGCTAGGAGTAAAAACAACATCATTTGTTGCAATTATTGGAGCAGCAGGACTAGCCGTAGGTTTAGCTTTACAGGGGTCGTTAGCAAACTTTGCAGGAGGAGCGTTAATATTACTTTTTAAACCATTTAAAGTTGGAGATTTAATAGAAGCCCAAAGCGCTATTGGAGTAGTTAAAGAAATTCAAATTTTTGTAACTAAAATAATAACTCCAGAAAATAAAGAAGTTATTATTCCTAATGGAGCCTTATCTAATGGAAATATTACTAATTTTTCTACTACAGGAAACCTTAGAGTAGATTTAACCGTTGGAATTAGTTATAACGATGATATAGAAAAAGCTAAAAGCATTATTATGGAAACGTTATTGCAAGACCCAAAAGTATTAAAATCGCCTTCACCTACCGTTGCAGTGGGAGAACTAGCAGATAGCTCAGTAAACATTTTAGTTCGTCCACATGCTACCGTAGATAATTATTGGGATGTGTACTTTAATTCTTTACAAAATGTAAAAATTGCCTTAGATAAGGCGGGTATAGAAATCCCATTCCCACAACAAGTAAACCATGTAGGAAAATAAAAATATAATATTTTAATAGTTTTAAAAGGGGAACAAGGTTATAGTTTCCCTTTTTTTGTACAAGATTATTAAGAAGTTTGGATGCCAGAGGTACTTAATACTCCATTTAATGATAGGTTAAATAATGTGCCTTCTATTAAATTGAGGAGTAATTTTAAATCACTTTTACTAACAGCAAAGCTTATGGAATTAAATGGAGTTTCTAATAGTAAAGACCTACAGGTACTTTTTGAAGAACAGTCATTACAGGTCGCTCTTTTTTCTAAAGAATATAGCACTTGTTTTTTAAAATGAATTAACTCTTGTGGAGTTAAAAACAAACCAGTTTCCCTAAAAACTAATTGGATTTTATAAATGTTTTTACCCATGTTTCGTTTCCATTGGAAAGCTATTCCAAAGTCGTTGTAATGAAGTGTGTGTATATCTTCCATAATTATTATGTTTTTACTTAAAATCTATTTATTTAGATTTAATAAAAATAATAAATATTTTTTAAAAACACTAATATTTATTAATTCTTGCTAATAATTAAGTATTAGGTCTATCCAATTAATACTTAAAGAATACCACTTTATACGTTTTTTGTTTTTTTTATTTGTAGTATTTTCTTCTTAAATAAATACGTTAAGAGTAAGTGTTTTGATTTTTAACCGATCAATTAATCACTTTAACTGTTTTTTGTGTGTAGCTATTTTTGAATTCAGTTCAACCCTTTATTTAGCAGTGTATTGAGCTTTATTTTTATATACTTTTGTAGCTATTTTACACGTTACAATAACATAAAAATTAACTAACTTAACTAAGAATTTACCACATGAAGAAAATTTACCTATATAGTTTGTGTATTCTTTTTTCTATATCAATAAAGGCACAAGTACCTGTAGAGATTAATTCGGGAAACCCCAATATCCCTTTTCCTCAATTTTCTGCTTACGAATATGATGCAGGACATCGTTTAGAAAATTTAGCAAACCAAAATGCCGATGGTTTGGTACATGCCGAAATGGAAAAACGAATTAGAGAAGCTTGGCAAATTATGGCAAATCGTTTTGAATACACAGGTGTATCCCATGCAGGTGTTCAATATGTTATTGGTAATATAGGTTGCCCGTATGATTGTTCCGAAGGGGATGGCTATGCTTTAATAGCAGCAGCCTTTATGGGAGATAAAACCATTTTTGATGGATTATGGTTTCGGACTCATGATCTTCGATTGGTAAAACACCCCAGATATACAGATGGAGTTGTTCCAAGACCTGGGTATCAATTTGGGGATAACACATTAGCAGAACCAGGAGGAGATGCTGCTACCGATGGAGATGTAGATATTGCATTAGGTTTACTTATGGCATGGAAGCAATGGGGAGACGATTCTGGCTATACAGCAGCAAACGGAAGCAGAATAAGTTATAAAGAAGAAGCACTAGCGGTTATTCGTGGTTTAGTAGAAATACAAGATAGAGGTCTTGGAGATTGTCGAAAAACATCGGGAAATATTGGCTTAGATGGATATTTTAAGAATGGAAATACTTGGGGAGAATTAACAAATTGGGCAAGTAACGCTAACCCTTGTCCCGAGTTTAAAGGTCCTCAACAAACACATGTAGATTATGTAGCTCCAGCCTATTGTAAAGCATTTGCCGATTTTTTGGAAGCAGAAGGAGGAACTCCAGATGATATAGCGTGGAATATTCCGCAATTACGAAGAGCAGAAGCTTCATCGGATTGGTTTATGGGAGAATTATATAAACAAGGACCAAATACAATTCCTGTAGCAGGTTGGGTAGAATTAGATGCTGCTAATAATGCTACATTTTCTAACTTTAATGAAGGAGAAGATTTTAGATATGCTTGGCGTACTATTCTAAACCATACTTGGCATGGAGACCCAACAGTAACCTGGAATCCTTCAACGCACCAAACAGAACCAAGAGGTAATTCTTTTAATAGAGATATGGGGGTGCGTTTTAGTAAATTTTTAGCAGACCCTTCAATTGGAGGCAATCCTTGTATAAATGTAGGAGGAGGTTTAGCTATGACTTTCCAAGGACCGTCGCAATTACTACAATTATATAATCCAAATACAGCTTTAGCATCGGGGGCTTTTCCTTTAAATTGGTTGGTAGGAGCAAGTACTCCATCGGCGGTTTCGGCCCAAGATTTCGATTTAATGGGGCTGTTATACAGGCAGTGTGCAATTGAATGGGATCAGCAATCGGGAAGAAATTTAGATTCGAAGCCAGTATATTTTCATGGATTTTTTAGACTTTTAGGAATGCTTATAACCACAGGGAATTTCCAATCTCCTATGAGTATTCAGTCAAAAGCTAATATTAAAATATATAATGAAATAGACAAAAGTTTTGCTTTTACAGGAGACGAGGTAACTTTTACATTTTCCTATCGTAATTACGGCTCTGTTGCAGCACAAAATGTGACAATAACGGATAAAATTCCTAATGGATTAGAATTTTTATCGGCATCTAACGGAGGGATACTATCAGGAAATACGATTACTTGGAATTTAGGAACAGTACCGGGCTTTTCATCTAGTTCGGGAATACTTCCAACAACAGGGGAGGTAACTGTGAAGTTTAGAGTAGCTAAAAACTTTTCAGGGAATATATGTAATCCAGCGACTATAGTAACAAGTAATGGAGACGGGTGGACTTCTAACAGATTTCCTAATAAAGTTACAGCAGTAATGGAACAAAACTGTTTAGATATTATAGAAAAGGCTTTAGAAATTGAAAAAACAGTAGACCACCAAATGGTTAATCCAGGAGATATAGTTACTTACGATGTTAATTTTGAGAACTCTTCAAAAGGAGGATATATTAATGGAGGAAGATCAGGAGTAAATTTTGCGTATGCT
The DNA here is from genome assembly GCA_938011245.1 of uncultured Aquimarina sp. GTDB lineage: Bacteria > Bacteroidota > Bacteroidia > Flavobacteriales > Flavobacteriaceae > Aquimarina. Next base: position 33,337 of record CALLUJ010000034.1, read on the forward strand.
CGTGGTGGCAATTCAGCTAATGGAAGCACTCAAGCCATAAAAGTACGTTTGTACCATGGAGCAGTAGAACCTTATATTAATTATGAAAACTATCGTATTTCATTGTTCTTAAATGATAATACTTATGATTGTGTATCGGGGACTCCTGGGTGTAATACAGGATGGCAATTTAGAGCTAATATTTATGAGGGAGGGGATGCTTCAAAGGTAACGATATCTCAGGAGGATATTGTACCAGGATTCGATGCAAAAGGAGCGTGGAACCAAAGAGTAATAATACAGTTTGCAGATCAATTATCGGGGCCAACTCCGCATTTACTTCGTTATTTTGGGTTACCAAGAATTCACGAAGGAGGTGGACAACCTTTAAGAGCTGTTTGGGAATTGTTTACGAGTAATTTTGGAAGTATAGATTGGTCAGATGACTGGTCTTGGAATCCTGCAGCGAATGATGCTGATGGAGGCTTGTTTTATCCTATTACAAACGATTGGACCGATCCAGATAATCCAAATCAACCCGTAACTATTTACCATAATGAAGCCTGTGAAAAGCCAACCCAAACAGTAGATAATATTCTTATAGAAGAATGGGACGGATATGCTTGGAGGCGTATTTATGGCTCGGGACCAGTACCGGGTAGAGATGTAGACGACGTTGTATTTACCGATATACTACCAGAAGGTTTTGAATTAGTAGCTATAACTAGTCCAGATCCTTTAGGAATAGCACCTACTACCTCTATATTACCTAATGGTAGAACCGAAATTAGATGGGAAGCTCCAAGACTTCAAATAGGGCAGAAGATTAATATTGTTTATACCGCACGTGCTAATTTTAGTTCAGGAACATGCTCTAGAGCAGACGAAGTACAAATAAATAAAGCCTCGGTTAGTGCCAAAAATGAATCTCCTTTAGAATCTTTTGCGGAGGTAACGGTAACCTGTGATCCTGTAATATTACCACCACCACCATCTTCAATGACTAAAATAGCCACCCCTACAAGTGCCGATGTGGGAGATCAAATAGTGTACACGTTATCTTACGAAAATACCGATGGTTCTCCTATTGAATACGATTTTACTACTGCTAATATTAATGATTGGACGGCACAAAATGGGAGAGCAATGCCTGTTTCAGCTACAGGGATATCCTCTGTTGGAAATGATCCAGGAGTAAGTACCTACAACTTTTCTCATGGTACTAATGGGATGTTAGAAGCAACAATAAATTTTACACAAAGTGCCGCTTTTGGATTTGCATTAAGACATACTGGTGGGGCTAAAACAAATGGACTATATATAGTTTTTAAGCCCAATAGTGGAGCAGGAACTATTGAGACTAGTGTTTTCGATGGGCTTGTAGAAATTGACAGAACTATATTAGGGTATAAAGGAAACCCTACAGACATAAAATTACTTTTGGTAGACGATCAATTAAGCGTATGGATTGGAAATACTTTAAGTCCTACGCCAAATTGGACTTCTTCTGGGCTTCCAGTACGATTAGGAAATTTTGGATTTATTAATGGATTTCCTAATGGGAACGATTCTTATGCTACTCATACAGTAACTCGTTTTAAAACAAGTATGGATTCGGCGTTTAACCTACAAATAACAGACCCTATACCTGCAGAGGTCGATTTTGTAACAGCAACAGACAGTGGAACAGATGTTTCTGGCGTAGTTACTTATCCAGAACTTAAGGGACCTATTTTAGCAGGAACTAGAATAACGTATAGTTGGACAGCAGAGTTAAAAAGTTGTCCATCTAGTACTTCTAAAATTGAAAATATAGCATATACAAATATTTTAGGAGTTCCTGTAAATAGTATTGCAGCACAAGCTATAGTAGATTGTTCAGGAGTTAATTTGTGTACCGTTCTTCCTCCAGATCCAGTAGTAAAAGATGCTGTTTTTTGTTTTAATGAGTTTTCTTTGGATTTAAATACATTTATTACAGCTACAGAAACCATAATATGGTATGAAAACATGTTAAATATTACTCCTGTAGCAAAACCTACTGTAGATACTTCAGTAACCTCTAATAAAACATATTTTGTGTCTCAAAGAGATATAAATGGATGTGAGAGTAATAGAGTGCCTATAGTAGTAGAGGTGCTTAGCCAAAATAAAGATATATCCCTAAATAGTGATATTTTTAGTACAGAAGCAGTAAATTATGATGTTGGATTAGGGTTTGGGCTTAGTGTAGGTCAATTTGTATGGAAGGCAGAACCAAATATAAATGTTACAGGAATGTCTATGGTAGACAGTAGTTCTCCTTTAATTAACGATGTTTTAGTAAATACAAGTACGACTCCACAGGTAGTAAAATATATAATTACTACAAACACTGTCTCAGCTTGTGCTGCCCCTGTTTTAGAGCTTTTGATAACAGTAAAGCCATTGCCATCTATTGTTATCGATGCTACATCAGTAATAGAAGGAGAAAATATTGAGATTACAGTAAGCTTGAGTGAACCAGCTATTTTAGAAACAATAATTAATATAGAATTTACAGGAAACACAGCTAATGATAGAGATTTGAGTTTAACTACAGAAAAAATAACCATACCAATAGGAGAAATAGAACGTACTTTAATACGTCCAACGATAGATGATACTATGGTAGAGCCTAATGAAACCGTAAACATAACTATAGGAAATATTGAACAAGGTTTAGTTGGTGGAATTGGAACCCCTTCAATAGCAACAATTTTTGATAATGACGGTATGCCTAATGTAATTGTGGAAGATGCTTCGATTGTGGAAGGAGGAATACTGCAAGTTCCAGTAAATCTGTCTTCCCCAGCAATAGATGATATTGTTTTGTCTATTGGAACCATAGATATAGAAACAATTTCTACGGATTACACTGTTCCGAGTTCAACATTAACCATTTTGAAAGGAGAAACAGGAGGGGAATTTTTAATACAAACCACAGATGATACTTTAATTGAAAAAGAAGAGACTTTTAATGTTTTTGTCTCTGGAGTAGTTCAGGGTACTGTTGGAAGTATTACAGATCAAGGAATTGCTTCCATTTTTGATAATGATATGCCTAAAGCACCCCCTTTAACTATTATGATTTCAAATAGTACAGCTAAAGAAGGAGGCGTTTTAGAATTTGATATTACCCTATCAGGGGTTAGTACAGAATTAATTACGGTAGAGTTAGGGTTAGTAGATGTTACTACTACAGCATCAGATTATACAATAAATACAACGACACTTAGTGTACCAGCAGGTAGTTTAACATCTTCTTTTAGAGTAACCACATTAGAAGATACTATAGAAGAGCTATCAGAAACATTTACTCTTTCTATTTTGAATGTAACAGGAGGTAACGTAATCGATTTTTCGGATATTGGAATTGGGACAATTACCGATAGCAGTACGCCTATTGTATTGCCAAATATTAAGGTAGACATTGCAGATGCTTCGGCAACAGAAGGAGAAGTTTTAGAGTTTATTATTACCCTATCAGAAGTTAGTACAGAATTAATTACGATAGAATTAGGATTAGTAGATGTTACTACCACAGCATCAGATTATACAGTAAATACAACAACACTTAGCATACCGGCAGGTAATTTAAGCTCTTCGTTTAGAGTAATCACATTAGAAGATACTATAGAAGAGCTATCAGAAACATTTACTCTTTCTATTTTGAATATAACAGGGGGTAATATAACCAACTTTTCGGATACAGCTAGTGGAACTATTGTTGATAATCAAAGTGAAACAGTTTTGGATTCAGACTTACTTTTTCCTAAATATTTCACTCCAAATGGAGATAGTTTTAACGATTTGTGGCATGTGAACGAAGAATTTAAAGAACAAGTAAAATCTATTTATATATATAATAGATATGGGAAGCTTTTAAAACAAATTACTAATAGGACTAATGGTTGGGATGGTAATTATGCAGGGCAAAAAATGCCTAATAACGAGTATTGGTTTATGGCAGAAATGGGAGATGGAAATATGAAACAAGGACACTTTACATTAAAAAGATAACAAATAACTTTTTAGAAACACTATTAAAGGTTATAGCTCTATCGAATTTAAATATCTGTTCAATTGATGATAGTATATCAATTGAATAGATATTTTCTTATAAGTGTAATGAAATGTACTGTAATAAGCATAAAGAAAATGGAACTTGTATTTATACAATTTAAATCTAAAAAGGCAAATTATACTAATTCATACGTAAGAAGTACAAAGGAAAATCTTTAGTCTGTATTTTTTTGAAAACAGAAAAACCAAAGCGTTTATAAATTTTTAAATTTTGGTCTGTAGTAGTTTCAATAATTACGGGAAGTTCATTTTGAGAATATTGATTAATAAGTTGCTTTATAAGTCTTACCCCTATTCCTAATCCGTTTACTTCGTTTTTTGCTCCCATAATTACAGGATGTATGTATGGTGTTTTAATATGATGTTTTTTTAAAGTAACTTGTCTTTTTAAAACTTTAGGAACATTAAATAGCCCTACACATTTAAAAGCTAACTTCAATAGCCAAAAGAGTTCATTAAAATTCAATCTTTCAGTATGAGGGTATTTTAATAATATACAAGCTTCTCTATTGTCTGAAAGTAAGACTTCTCCAAAATTTAAACAATTTTCGAAGAGATATTCCATTAAAACGCGAATTCTTTGACTCCTTTTTTTATCCTGTTTAACTATAAAATTTATAGAATTAGCATCATAAATAGGTTCAAAGGCAGAATGTAAAATCGAAACAACAGTCTCTTTATCAGAAAAGGAAGCTTTAGTCATTTTATAAACAATAGAGATTGGAGAATTTAATGATATATGCTTAATTTAAGAGTTTATAAAGTTGTGTAAAATGTTATTTTTTAAGAGAAGCAATACACTCTATTTCTATTCGAGCATCTAAGGCTAGTCCGGTTGTGCCAAAGATACTTCTTGCGGGTTTGTTATTTGGAAAGAATTTTATGTATTCTTTATTAAAATCGGACGATTCATTCATATCAGCTAACATGCATGTGCATTTTATTATGTTGTTTAATGATGAGCCATTTTGTTCTAGTAAATTCTTAATATTTATAATAGCTTGACGTGTTTCGGGTACTATGCCTCCTTCAACAAGTTTTAAACCTAGAGTCCCTACTTGACCAGATAAATAAATAATCTTGTTATGTATAACAGCTTCTGAAAATGGAAGGGATGGAGTTGGAACTCCTTTAGGTTTAATGTAGATTGCTTCTGTGTTTGATTTCTTTTTTTGAGCTAGACAAAATGTTATAGAAAAAAGAGCTATTGATAATATTATTGTTTTCATTTTATAGTTTATTTCAAATACCTATAGTAATTATATAGATGTCATATTTGCAAAATTAGATTTTATTTATTGTTTGAATACTGTTTTTTCTTCTAAAATTGAGGCGAAAGATAAATTATCGATATTTGTATAATTATTTGTTAATGAAAAAAAATGAAAATGGGTTTTTAATTGAATTGATAAAGCAAACAACCAAGACAATTATTTTTGAATAAGGGATTTATGTATAATAATAGATTCTAAATATCTAAGGAATATTTTTAATGGATATAAAAAAGCAAGTAACTGCATTTTTAAAATGGAGGTACAGGCATATAAACGATAAAAGTTTCGTTATGCTGTTAGCTGTTTTAGTGGGTTTTATTGCAGGTCTATTAGCGGTTTTGTTAAAGAATACAACGCATTTTATAGAAGTGCTTTTAGAAAGGGATGGTTTGTTTTTTAATCAATCATTCTATTTTATTTTACCAGTAATAGGTCTTTTTTTAGTGTATTTGCTAAGTAAATATGTCTTTAATCGATTTCCAGGGCAAGCAGTGCCCACTATTTTACATGCGCTTTCTCGTAGAAATGGGATTATAAAAACAATTAAAATATACTACCCTTTAATTGTAGCACCCCTTACCGTAGGTTTTGGAGGGTCTACAGGGTTGCTCGGCCCAGCAATTTTATCTGGTGCATCCGTAAGTTCTACTTTAAGTACATTATTTCATATAGACAATAAAACACGAACTCTATTATTTGGATGTACAGCATCGGCAGCTATAGCAGCAGTTTTTCATTCTCCAATAGCAGGAATTATTTTTGCCGTAGAAGTATTAAGTTTGGATTTAACAATAGCTTCCTTATTACCTCTATTATTAGCATCCTTGTCGGGAGTAATTACTTCTTATTTATTTTTAGGAGACGAGGTGTTATTTCGTTACAGTTTAGCAGATCATTTTTCTATTAAAGATCTTCCATTTTATGCGTTATTAGGCGTTGGAACGGCATTTGCATCGGTGTACTTTACGAAAATGTACTTTTGGATTCAAAGATTGTTTGATAATATTACGTCACGATTTTATAGATTGCTTGTAGGGAGTTTTACAATAGGGATTTTGCTTTATTTTATACCATCCTTATACGGAGAAGGCTTTAGTTTTATTAATAGCTTGTTAATAAACGATCATACCAAAGCTATAGGAGAAGTGTATTTTCAAAACTTCTCGAAAAACATTTGGATTATTGTTCTAATGCTTATTGTTATTACAATATTTAAAGCAGTGGCAATGACTATTACGTTAGCTTCTAGCGGGGCTGGAGGAATTATTATTCCAACGTTGGTAATGGGAAGTGCCTTAGGGAATGTTATAGCAAAAACAATTAATAACCTAGGATTTAATTTTGAAGTATCCGAAAGTAACTTTACGCTAGTAGGAATGGCAGGGTTAATAGCAGGAGTATTACATGCTCCATTAACAGCAATATTTTTAATTGCAGAAGTAAGTGGAGGGTATCAATTATTTATACCATTAATGTTGGCGGTTGCAATTTCTTTTATAATTACGAAACGATTTATAGAGCACTCTATATATACAGAAGAATTAGCTAAAAAAGGGCAATTAATTACTCATAATAAAGATGAAATGATTTTACTGTTAATGAAATTAGATTCGGTAATTGAAGACAATTTTATTTCTGTAGAGCCAGAACATACACTTCAGGAACTGCTGTATAAAGCCGTTGCAAAATCAACCCGTAACATGTTTCCTGTAATCAATAAAGATAATGAGTTGTTGGGAGTAGTGTATTTAGATGATATTCGGGAAATTATGTTTAATCAGGAAATGTATAAGACTACTTATGTGCATCAATTATTAAAGCAAGTTCCAGAAATTATAAACTACGAAAAAGATACTATGAAAAGTGTAATGAAGAAATTTCAAGACACCAGTGCTTGGAATCTGCCCGTAATTAAGGAAGGTAAATATTATGGTTTTATTTCAAAATCAAAAATGCTTACTTCTTACAGGCGAAAGTTAATTAATTTTACACGATAACCCAATTTTTATGAAATACATAGTTAGAATTATAGTGACAATAGAAATACTTGGATTAATATACGGTGCATATTTAGTAAATACGGAGCAAGAAATATTGGGTAATAAAGTAATTGGATTTAGTGCATTAGCACTTATTTTTATAGTAATGCCACTTTTTTTAATATACAGATTTAAAAAAAGCGGAAACCATAGTAGAACTATTTTTTCCCCTACCGAAAAGAATGAAGAATTAGAAGATTTTATGAAAAATTAAAAGTAAGCAGTTAGGCTAATGTGTACTTTTGAATTATCGAACTTAAAAGGAATATCGGAACTTATACCATTAGCATAATTTAATTTAAAAAGTCCTGCTTTGGTAAGCATTCCAAAGCCCAAGCCAAAACTAGTTAAGTTATCGCTTCCTACAGCTTCATTCGAAGTACTGGTTCTAGGGGCTTGGTTATCTATAAAAGCAAAATCTATAATAGAATGCGCATATATGTTTTCGTTTAATTGAAAACGATATTCAGTATTAATAACATTAAATAATGAAGCCCTAAGACTGTTTTCTTCAAAACCTCTAATAGATAAAATACCACCTAAACGATAAAGTTCATTAGGTAAATAATTATTTGAGCTAAAAAATTGAGCATTATTAGCAAGGTATATGCTATTTCTCTTGTTGAGTTGGAAAACTTGTTGTGCAGATAGTCCTACTTTAAGTTGATTAGTGTTTCCTTGTTTTCGATTACCAATTTCGGCATTAAAAATAATTTGTGTTTTTAATGGGAATAAGCGTGATGGTTGCCTAATAAGAAAGCGAGTTTCGCTGTTTAGAAAAGTGGCATCAAAATTTTGATTAATACTAATTAAATTTTCGTTTTCATTTAAATCGGCAGATTCAATTTTTTTATACCCTAGTAAGCTTTCAATAGAAGGGGAAAAAGCATAACTAAACCCAATTTTTTGTTCGGTAGAAGAAAAAGTATCTTCCTGTCTAAAAATTTCCAAGCCAGCTTCAAGGCTTAAAGGAAGTTTAAAAAGATAAGGAAGCTTTACGTTTATTTTAAAGAGACGTTGTTCTTCAGAGTCACTTTTGTAAGTAAGAGCAATTTCTTCACCAAAATTTAGATTATTAATAAGATTTAGGTTTAAATAACCATCTAAAACTAAATTCCCACTTTCTTCATCGGTAGAAAAACCTAAAAAACCATCAAAGTTATTAGCGATTACTTTGTCTAAGTATAAATATACTATAGTTTTTTTAGGATTAAACAGCACTTCTGCAGGGCGATTTACAGAGGTGAAAGCTAAGGTGTTTAATTGCTGAGTTTGGGTAATTAGCTTTTGTTGTTTATACAAGTTACCTTTTTTAATTCCGGCATAATTTTTTAGAAATGGAATTGGAAACTTTTTATAACCATTAATAACTAAACTATCTATAGACCGCTTTTGGTTAGCTTCAATAAAAATAGTTGCAGATAAGGTGTCTCGTTTAGAAGTTAAGTTTTGTAATTCGATACTACTAAAAGGATCCCCATTGTTGGAAAACTGTTTGTTAATTTCTTTTAGTAGCTGTTTTGTTTTTTCAAATTCAAAAATGTTTTTAGCTTTCAAGTTAATAGTAACAAATTTTTTCCGAATATAATTAGGTAATATGTTCCAGTTATCTATTTCCAGAAAATTGATTTTTTTGTTTTTTTTTAACAATGTGGTAAAAACAGAATCATTTTGTCTAATAGGTAATGAATAAGAAGCAGAAATAAATCCATTTTCGTAAAGTGTATGTGTGCTTTGGGTAAGATATTCCTTAATCTCTTTATAAGAATAAAATGTAAGAGTGTCGTTTTGTTGCTTCTGAATTTCGTTTACAACTAAAAACAGTCTAGTTTCTTTTTTTTGAGCTAAAGCATTTAAAGAAATAGAAAGGCAGAAAAATAAAAGCACAAGGCGATTGAAATTAAGTCTTAGCATAAAGAGTACATGAAAAAGTAAGTTTTTTATTATGTTAAGGTAATGATTTTCAAAATTAATGCATTAATATTTGATATGGCTAAAAATAATTATACTTTTGCAAACTCTTAGAATTTAAGAGAATTAAAATAATTTATTAATCAGTGTAAAGCAATTATGCCAACAATTTCACAATTAGTACGAAAAGGAAGAGCCAAAATAACTAAGAAGAGTAAATCGGCTGCCTTAGATTCTTGTCCACAGAGACGCGGCGTATGTACTCGTGTTTACACCACTACACCAAAGAAACCTAACTCTGCGATGCGTAAAGTAGCGCGTGTTAGATTAACAAATGGTAAAGAGGTAAATGCGTACATAGGTGGTGAAGGACACAATCTACAAGAGCACTCGATAGTATTGGTTAGAGGTGGAAGGGTGAAGGATTTGCCAGGAGTTAGATATCATATCGTTCGTGGAGCACTTGATACCGCAGGGGTAGCAGGGAGAACACAGCGTAGATCTAAGTATGGAGCAAAACGCCCTAAGAAGTAACAATTAATTTAATTTTTCAGTCTAAAAAGCAAAGTGCTAAGGCTAAAAACAAAAATTTAACAAAGACATGAGAAAAAGAAAGGCGAAAAAAAGACCTATACTTCCAGATCCTCGTTTTAACGATCAGTTAGTAACTCGTTTCGTAAACATGATGATGTGGGATGGGAAAAAGTCGACAGCTTTTAAAATCTTTTATGATGCAATTGATATCATAGAAGAGAAGAAACAAGACGAAGAAAAAACAGCTTTAGAAGTTTGGAAAGAAGCATTGTCAAATGTAATGCCTCACGTAGAGGTGCGTAGCCGTCGTGTAGGTGGAGCTACATTCCAAATTCCTCATCCAATACGCCCAGATCGTAAGATTTCTACTGCAATGAAGTGGTTAATCTTATTTGCTCGTAAGCGTAACGAGAAATCTATGGCAACAAAATTAGCTTCTGAAGTTTTAGCGGCGGCAAAAGAAGAAGGTGCAGCAGTTAAGAAGAGGGTAGATACGCATAAGATGGCGGAAGCAAACAAAGCATTCTCACACTTTAGAATCTAATTTACAATGGCAAGAGATTTAAAATTCACTAGAAATATTGGTATTGCTGCTCACATTGATGCGGGTAAGACAACTACCACAGAACGTATTCTATATTATACAGGAGTTTCTCATAAAATTGGAGAAGTGCATGATGGTGCTGCTACAATGGATTGGATGGAGCAGGAGCAAGAGCGTGGTATTACTATTACCTCTGCGGCTACAACTTGTGAGTGGAAATTTCCTTTGGAAAACGGAACAGCTACACCAGAAACAAAAGGATATCACTTTAATATTATTGATACTCCTGGTCACGTAGATTTTACTGTAGAGGTAAACAGATCTTTACGTGTTTTAGATGGTTTGGTTTTCTTGTTTAGTGCGGTTGATGGTGTAGAACCACAGTCTGAAACTAACTGGAGATTAGCAGATAATTACAAAGTGCCACGTATTGGTTTTGTAAATAAAATGGATCGTCAAGGATCTAACTTTTTGGCAGTATGTCAACAAGTAAAAGATATGCTGAAATCTAATGCAGTGCCAATTGTTTTAAATATTGGCGATGAAGCAGATTTTAAAGGAATTGTAGATTTAGTGAAAAACCGTGCTATTGTATGGCACGATGAAACGCAGGGATCTACTTTCGATGTTATCGATATTCCTGAAGATATGAAAGAAGAAGCTCGTAAATATCGCGCATTACTTATTGAAGAAGTTGCTGCATATGATGAGAATCTTTTAGAAAAATTTATGGAAGATGAAGATTCTATTACAGAAGAAGAAGTGCATGCTGCACTTAGAGCTGCTGTAATGGATATGTCTATTATTCCTATGATTTGTGGGTCGGCATTTAAAAATAAAGGAGTGCAGTTCTTGTTAGATGCTGTGTGTCGTTATTTGCCTTCACCAACAGATAAAGAAGGTATTACAGGTACGGATCCTGATACAGGAGAAGATATTTTACGTAAGCCAGATGTAAAAGAGCCATTTTCGGCTTTAGCATTTAAAATTGCTACCGATCCATTTGTAGGTCGTTTAGCTTTTTTCCGTGCATACTCTGGTCGTTTAGATGCAGGATCATATATTTTAAACAACCGTTCAGGTAAAAAGGAACGTATTTCTCGTATCTATCAAATGCACTCTAATAAGCAAAATGCTATCGATTATATCGAAGCAGGAGATATTGGTGCGGCTGTAGGGTTTAAAGACATTAAGACAGGAGATACTATGTCTGATGAGAAAAACCCTATTGTATTAGAATCTATGGACTTTCCAGATCCAGTAATTGGTATTGCAGTAGAGCCTAAGACTAAGGCGGATGTAGATAGGATGGGTATGGCTTTAGCTAAATTATCTGAAGAAGATCCGACTTTTACAGCAAGAACAGATGAAGCTTCGGGACAGACTATTATATCTGGAATGGGAGAGCTTCACTTAGATATTATTGTAGATCGTTTAAAACGAGAGTTTAAGGTTGAGGTAAACCAAGGGCAACCACAGGTAGAATATAAGGAGGCAATTACGCAAGCTGCAGATCACAGAGAGGTTTATAAAAAGCAATCTGGTGGGCGTGGTAAATTTGCCGATATTGTATTTACTATAGAACCTGCAGAAGAAGGTAAAGAAGGTTTAGAGTTTGTGTCTGAAATTAAAGGAGGTAACGTTCCTAAAGAATTTATTCCTTCAATAGAAAAAGGTTTTAAAATGGCAATGGTAAATGGGCCGTTGGCAGGTTATGAAGTTGATGCTATGAAAGTAACGCTGAAAGACGGTTCTTATCATGATGTCGATTCTGATCAATTATCTTTTGAATTAGCTGCTAAATTAGGGTTTAAAAATTCAGCGAAAGCAGCAAAGGCCGTAATTATGGAGCCAATTATGAAGTTAGAAGTAATTACTCCAGAAGAAAACATGGGTGATATAGTTGGAGATTTAAACCGACGTAGAGGTCAAGTTAGCGATATGGGTGATAGAGCAGGTGCTAAAACAGTAAAAGCTACAGTGCCTTTATCGGAAATGTTTGGATATGTAACAACATTAAGAACATTATCTTCGGGTAGAGCAACTTCTACAATGGAATTTTCCCACTATGCGGAAACTCCATCAAATATCTCTGAGGAAGTAATTAAAGCTGCTAAAGGAGAATAATCTTAAAAGTTACGAAAATGAGTCAAAAAATAAGAATAAAGTTAAAGTCTTACGATCACAACTTGGTAGATAAGTCTGCTGAAAAGATTGTGAAAACGGTAAAGAGTACTGGTGCTGTAGTAACAGGGCCAATCCCATTACCAACACATAAAAAAATATTTACAGTATTACGTTCTCCTCACGTAAATAAAAAATCACGTGAACAATTTCAATTGAGTTCTTTTAAAAGATTATTAGATATCTATAGCTCTTCATCAAAGACTATCGATGCTCTAATGAAATTAGAATTACCAAGTGGAGTTGAGGTAGAAATTAAAGTGTAATTTTAACTTGTAGAAAGATTAAATAAAAAAGCCCCGAAGAAAATTTTTCGGGGCTTTTTATTTTTAAATACCTTTTTTTGCTAAACTAAAAAGGGTTACATAGATTTATTTATAGCACGTAAATCATTTAAAAATTACCCCTAATATGTGTACTGTACTGAATAAAGATACAATAGAACAGGGTATTATTCTCTATTTGCTAATAGCACAAAGAGGATTTTTAGTTAGAGTATCCTTAAATATACAAAACACCTGTTTTAAAACTGTATTAAGTAATGTTCAAACTAATAACTAGATAATTATACGGGATTAATAACAGAGGTTAAGTAAAGTCAACCTGTAATATTACTTACTCAGGTTTGGTTTAAATCTTCTATTTGAGATGTTGTTACAATAAGGTTCTTTGTTTTGTAGTCTGTTGTTGCTTGGAATCTTCTATTTGAGGTGCTAATACCAAACACCTCACTTAATAAAAGAGCAAGAGGTTGTATTATAATAATCTGTTTATCATATAATTAAGAATAAACAAAAAAAGTTTTAAAAAAAGGCTTGTCAAAGTAAAAAGAAGTTGTAGATTTGCACCCTGCTACTGGTGTAGCTAAGTTCATAGAAAAGCGATTATTTTTTGTTAGGTGTTTGATAGTATTGACATCGTTACGAGTGAGGGAGTGATATTGTTTAGTTATCTTTAAAAAAACAAAAAAACTTTTCACTTTAAAAGCTTGT
>CALLUJ010000035.1 GCA_938011245.1 uncultured Aquimarina sp.
TTTAGATGAGTATAGTTATCGTATAAATCGTTCTATACACAAGCAAACTATATTTGATAACCTAATTAATAGGATGACTGACCATATAAATATTGACTTTGAGCAAATTAAACTAAGTACCTAAGTAAACAGCTCTATAAAAGTATTAAAAAAAGTAAAAAGCAAAGTAGGGTTTTTTAGAAATAAACGGTTTACTTAATAGAAGCGATAAGAAATACAATGAAATTAAAATCGGTTTGCGAAGAAAAAAATTATGAGATATTGTACGATATGCATGGTAAAGATCTCTACAGCTTTATATACTATAAATGTGGTAACCCAGATCAGGCTGCAGATTTAGTGCAAGAAGCATTTATAAAACTTTGGAAAAATTGTGAAAAGGTAATTTTTGAAAAATCGAAATCATATTTGTTTACTATTATTAATAATGGTTTTTTAAAACAAGTTGCTCATAATAAGGTAAAATTGAATTATACTATTAGAGGTAATTATGATAAAGAAGAAAACGAAAACCCCGAATTTTTACTAGAAGAAAAAGAATACATGGACACCTTGGAAAACGCTATTTCTAACTTAACTATAGGGCAAAGGGAAGTTTTTTTGTTAAATAGAATCGAAAAAAAGAAATATAAAGAAATAGCAGAAATGTTATCTATTTCTGTAAAAGCAGTTGAAAAAAGAATGCATTTGGCATTAGTGAAATTACGTGAAGATTTAGGAAGAAAAATATAAAGGAGTTAGCTCTTGGAAATTAGATATGAAAAAAATTGACGACGATACTTTTTTAGCAAGATGGCTAAATGAGGACTTAACAAAAGAAGAGCTTCAGAGATTTAAGGCATCCGAAGATTATGCTGTATATAAAAAATTGGCAGATAGAAGTACAAAATTTGAAGCGCCTAACTTTAAAGCCAACGAAATTAAGGCTTTAATAATGAAGAACAAAAGTGGGGTTAAAACAACAGTGCGTACGTTGTATTACACAATAGCGTCTATAGCTGCAGTTTTGATAATTAGTTTTTTTGCAGGAAATTATTTTTGGACTCCAAATACAACATCTTATATTGCAAGTGTAGGGGAACGTGTTAATTTTGAACTTCCAGATGGATCATTAGTTACATTAAATGGGTTGTCTAAAATAGAGTTCGATAATAAAAATTGGGAAAAGAATATACGGACGTTAAATCTTGAAGGAGAAGCCTACTTTAGAGTAAAAAAAGGATCAACTTTTTCTGTAAAAACACCAAAAGGAAAAGTGAGTGTTCTAGGAACGCAATTTAGTGTAAAAGAAATTGGAACGTATTTTGCCGTAAATTGTTTTGAAGGAAAAGTTAGAGTAGACAAAGAGACAAAGACTAATATAATAGCGGCAGGTCAAGGAATCAAATATCTAGAACAGCAAAAAGAACTAATTACGTTTAAAAACACGAAACCTTTATGGATTAATAACCAGTATAAATATAATAAGGCCCCTTTGGAAGAAATACTTACAGATTTACAAAATGTTTATAAAATAAAAGTATATACAGAAAATGTAAAGAAAACTCAAAAATTCTCAGGTAATTTAATTACTAATAACCTTAAAGAAGCGTTACTAACAGTTACTAAGCCCTTGAATTTACAATTTTCTATTGCTAAAGACAGTACAGTACACATAAAAGGAGATAACCCTAATGAATAAATTCTTTTGGCTTTTTTTAATGAGTTTTCAGTTAGTTTATTCGCAAAAAACAATAACGCTTTTAAGTGCTTTAGAGCAACTGACTAATAAGCACGGTATAGAATTTTCCTATAATCCCGACCAAATTGATGTTAATAAATATATTTCTATAACACCATCGATTAATTTACAAGTACAAATAAAAGACATACAAAAACAAGCACAGGTAATTTTTGAAAAAATTAATAACAACAATTACATTGTTTTTATTAATGAAGAATTATTAGAAAGTATTTGTATAAAATTTGTAGACAATAATGGGAATCCTGTAGAAAAAGCTTCGATATGGGGTTTTCAAAAAACGCTAAAAACAGATATAAACGGCATTGTAAGATGCTCCTTAAAAAAAGAATTTGATGTGCGAAATTCTTATCCTATTTTAGTAGAAGGTTATAAAGTGGTTTTTGTGCCTATAGGTAACTTTTTAGAAAATTGTAAAACAATTAAGTTAGAAAGAGAAATTATAGCACTAAAAGAAGTAACAATATCTAACTATTTAACAAAAGGAATTTTTAAGGATAAAAACGGTGGTGTTAAAGTAGATTTAGCTAATACAGGTATTTTACCAGGAGTTATAGAGCCCGATATAATTCAATCACTGCAATTTATACCAGGAGTACAAAGTCCAGACGAAAACATATTTGGATTACATATAAGAGGTAGTACTCCCGATCAAAATTTAGTGTTGTACGATGCAACTAAAGTATATCAAGACGCTCATTTCTATGGATTAGTTTCAGCATTTAATCCTAGCGTAATAAACTCGGTAACACTTTATCGTTCCTCAACAAAGTCTAAATATGGAGGGCATGCCGGTGGAGTAATTTCGGTAGCAGTAGACAATTCTGTACCTAAGAATTTTGCAACAGGAATAAGTTCTACATTAACCCACACGGGCGCCTATTTAAAAGCCCCTATATTCAAAGATAAATTGGGAATCATTTTATCTGCTAGAAGAAGCTTAACCGATCTAATAGACAATATTACTATAAAAAACTTATCGGAAGTTGCTTTTCAAAATACAACTATTGGCAATTATTTGACCGATGAAGGAGGCAGAAATAACAAATCCGATAATGTATTTAAGTATGAAGATTATAGTGCTAAGCTTATCTTTAAACCTTACAAATCACTAACCTTTAATTTCGGCTTTTCTTCTAACGAGAACGATTTAAGGTTTAAAGGTTTAAATATTAATGAAAATACCGATGATAAAGATATCTTATTTTCTAAAAATCAATTAGCAAACCAAAGTCTAATTTTTGAAAATGAAAAATTAGGTACACATATGCTACAATTAAGTTATACCACGTTTTTAAAAAAATATTCGGGATTTAATAACTTTAACAGAAATACAGCGCCTAGGCTTCTTGAAATTACATTTGGTAAAGAAAATTTTATAGATGAAGCTTCTTTAAAATACGAGTTTGAAAAGCGTTTAAATAAGGACTTCACTATTATAGCAGGGTATGACAGGAGTAGATATAAATCGGGATTTACTGCTCAAAACTTTGGGCCTAATTTCTCTGTTTTTGAAGATGCTTTTCAAGGAGAAGAGACTGCTCAAGCTTTGTGGTCTAGTTTAGAACTGGATTTAAAAAAATGGCGAGTTAATTTAGGTATTCGAAGGCAGTTTTTTAGTAGAATTAACAACGCTTTTTGGGAACCTCGGTTATTTGTAAATTATAGTCCGTTGCCAAAGTTATGGCTTAGATATGGTTTTGAAAAAAAGCACCAATCAATAAGCCGAATTACCGATTTAAGAAACGATGGTTTAGGAAATTTGTTTGATAGACTTTGGGTAATTTCTACAAATCAAGAATTGCCTATTTTATCAAGTAAGCAATCGAGTCTTGGTTTAGATTATCAAAAAAAAGGATGGACTTTAGATGCCGAAGTATATATTAAAAAATTAAAAGGAATAGGTATTTTACTAACAGAAAATATTTTTGAACCACAAAATGTAACAGGAAATAATGATGTTAAAGGAATTGATATTCTTATTAAAAAGCGTTGGAAAAATTACGAATCTTGGTTAAGCTATTCGTTTTTAGATAGTGACTATACTTTTAAAGACATTAATGCTAATTTACCTTTTAATGGAAATTATGACATTACACATAGTTTAGTTTGGACCCATACCTATACCTTAAAGAATTTTCAATTCTCGTTAGGTTCTAAATTTAGAACAGGAATTCCCTATTCTTTAAAGCAATTAGATTTAACAGCACCCGAAAGTAACTTTTTAAAAATTGAAGATTTTAATGGAAGGAGATTACCTAATTATTATCGATTAGATGGTTCAATTTTATATACTACTTATCTAGATAAAAAGAAACACATAAAAACGCAATTAGGGGTTGCTTTTCAAAATATTACTAATAAAAGGAATATCCTTTCCAAAGATGCTAGAGTAATTGAAGTTAATAATCCTATAGCTTCGGAAAATTCTACTATTCCTAGTTTAGAAGAAATAACTAGGCAATCCTTAGGTTTTACTCCCAATATTGTTTTTAAAATAGATTTTTTATTATAAAATTTACAATTTAGTTATTTACAACAGATTTTATTTTAGTAAGTAATATCTTTACAAAAAAAATAATTTGGCAAAAATAGGAGACATAGATGTAGGAGATTTTCCGTTGTTATTGGCACCTATGGAAGATGTAAGCGATCCACCTTTCCGTGCTTTATGTAAAGAAGAAGGTGCAGATGTAGTATATACCGAATTTATCTCTTCGGAAGGTTTAATTCGCGATGCAGCTAAAAGCGTAATGAAGCTGGATATTTATGAAAAAGAACGACCTGTAGGAATTCAAATTTTTGGAGCCAATTTAGAATCAATGTTAAAGTCGGTAGAGATTGTAGAAGCCTCAAAACCCGATATTATAGATATTAATTTTGGTTGTCCTGTAAAAAAAGTAGTGAGTAAAGGAGCAGGAGCAGGTATTTTAAAAGATATCGATCTTATGGTAAAACTTACCGAAGCCATGGTAAAGCACACCCATTTGCCCGTTACGGTAAAAACCCGTTTAGGTTGGGATCACGATTCTATTCGTATAGTTGAAGTAGCAGAACGCTTACAAGATGTAGGTTGTAAAGCTATATCTATACACGGACGTACCCGAGCACAATTGTATAAAGGAGATGCCGATTGGAAGCCTATTGGAGAAGTAAAAAATAATCCTCGCATGCATATTCCTGTTTTTGGGAATGGAGATGTAAATACTCCAGAACGTGCTGTGGAAATGCGAGACCAATACGGTTTAGATGGAGCTATGATAGGACGTGCTTGCATTGGATATCCATGGTTTTTTAACGAGGTAAAACATTTTTTTGAAACAGGAACACATAAAGATCCTCCCACTATTGCAGAAAGAGTAGAAGTAGCACGCCGCCATTTACAAATGTCCATAGACTGGAAGGGCGAAAAATTAGGTATTGTTGAAACACGTAGACATTATACCAATTATTTTAAAGGAATTAGAGATATTAAACCATATCGTCAGCGTTTAGTTACTACCGATCCGCCCGAAGAAGTATTTAGAATACTTAGCGAAATTGAAGAAAAATTTGCTTCTTATGTTTTTTAATTCTTTCTAAAATTTAATTAAAGAATAATAAATAACGACTCATTTTAAATCATTAATCGGTTTTAACAAAGGAGCTACTCATTAAGAATAGTACTTTTAAAACCATTTACAAATTTCTAGACTTGTAAGAAATAAGTTATAAGTATCTTTGAAACCTAAAACCGATAAAGGTTTTACTTACTCTTATGACAAAAAAGGCTCTCCAAAAAGAATTAAAAAAATTACATCCTAGAAATAAGCATAATCAACGTTATGATTTTGATGTGTTAACTAAAACACTTCCAGAGTTAACAACATTTGTGAGACCAAATGCCTATGGAGACTTATCTATAGATTTTTCAAACGCTAAAGCGGTAATAGCGTTAAATAAAGCGTTACTTAAGCAATATTATAATATCGATTTTTGGGAGATTCCAGAAGGGTATTTGTGTTCTCCTATTCCAGGAAGAGCAGATTATATTCATTATTTAGCCGATTTGTTAGCAGAAGATAATAATGGAGATATACCAAAAGGAGAAACTGTGAAAATATTAGATATTGGTGTTGGTGCTAACTGTGTATATCCTATTATTGGAAATGCAGAATATAAATGGTCTTTTATAGGTTCTGAAATTTCTAAAGTTTCTTTAAACTCTGCTCAAGCCATTAAAAAAAATAACCCAAAATTAAAAGAATCTTTAAGTTTACGCTTACAAAGTAATCCGAAATCTATTTTTAGAGATATTTTAAAAGAGGACGAAAAAATTATAACAACTATTTGTAATCCGCCATTTCATAAATCTGCAGAGGCTGCTCAAAGCAGTAACTTTAGAAAAGTAAAAAACTTAACAGGAGTAGCAAAGGAAAACCCAGAGCTTAATTTTGGTGGCCAACATAACGAACTCTGGTGTGAAGGAGGGGAACTTCAATTTATAAAAAATATTGTTTTTCAAAGTAGACACTATAAAGAAAATTGTATTTGGTTTACTTCTTTAGTTTCTAATAAAGAAAACGTTCGACCATTAAAAAAAGCTTTTAAAGAGGCAGAGGTTACTAAATTTAAAGTAATTCCTATGGGACAAGGAAATAAAGTAAGTAGAATTATTGCTTGGAGTTTTCAGTAGAACAAATAATTCCATTATTTGTTATTCTAAATAGTATAGAACTTAGAGAGATTAAAACATAAAGTGTTTGCATTTTAAATGTTAAGTTCAAAGTACAAAAACACTTATATTTGTTTCAAGTAAACATGGAAAATCAAGCAACCAAAAAAAGGACTTTTGTAGAAAAATTAGTAAGCAAGTATCGCTTAGTAATCTTAAACGAAAATACGTTTGAAGAACAAGTTTCCTTTAAGCTTACTAGACTTAATGTTTTTGTGTTATTTTCTGTATGTTCTTTAATATTAATAATTGGGACTATTTTTTTAATAGCCTTTACCCCTCTAAAAGAGTATATTCCTGGATACTCATCTACTAGATTAACCTCTCAAGCAAACGATTTAGCATATAAAACAGATTCTCTATTTATTGAAGTAGCAGGAAAAGAACGCTTTTATGAATCTATAAAGAAGGTGTTAAATGGAGAAGTTAAAGCACAATCGTATGATATTGATTCAGTAAAATCAGTTATAGTATCGGATCTTAAAAAGGCAAAATTAAACCCGTCTAATGAGGAGCTACAATTACGAAAAGAAGTAGAGAAAATTGAAAAATATAATGTGCAAAATGGAACAAACTTTAAATCGGATTATTTATTCTTTCCTCCAGTAAAAGGTTCCATTACAAGTAGGTTTAATTTTAGAGAAAAACACTTTGCTATTGATGTAGCTGTAGATAAAAATACACCTATCAAAGCAGTTTCCCCTGGAATAGTAATTTATTCGGAATGGGCACCAGAGACAGGGTATGTGCTTATAATTAAACACAAATCAGGATTAACATCTGTATATAAACATAATGCTATGTTGGTAAAGTCTCAGGGAGATTATGTGACCTCTGGAGAAGTTGTTGCCTTTGCTGGATCTTCAGGAGAATTAAGTACAGGACCACATTTACATTTTGAGTTATGGGATAATGGTAAGGCATTAGACCCTACTAAATTTATTGATTTTGAAAAGTAATTTATGTCTTTAAAAGAAATAGGAGCTAAGATATTTGCTAAAAGAGTAAATAAAGAAATTAGAAAATGGTCTTTAAACCCAGTAAAAACTCAACAGAAAATTTTTAATAAATTAATTTCTTCTGCAAAGAATACGGCTTTTGGGAAAGATCATAATTTTTCAAAAATTACTTCCTATGCCGACTTTGTTGCTCAAATTCCTATTAGAGACTATGAAGGGTTAAAAACCTATGTAGATCGTGTAGTAGAAGGCGAATCAAATGTATTATGGCCAGGGAAACCCCTATACTTTGCTAAAACTTCTGGGACTACTAGCGGAGCAAAGTATATTCCGTTAACTAAGGAATCTATGCCAACACATATAAATGCTGCCAGGAATGCTCTTCTAACATATATTGCAGAAACAGGAAAAACAGATTTTGTTAATCGTAAAATGATTTTTCTTCAAGGTAGTCCAAAGCTTACACCTAAAAATGGAATAAATTTAGGTCGCCTATCTGGAATTGTAGCACATTATGTACCTAAATATCTTCAGAAAAATAGGATGCCTAGTTGGGAGACCAACTGTATAGAAGATTGGGAACAAAAAGTAGAAGCAATTATAAAAGAAACGCTTCCAGAAAACATGGGTATTATTAGTGGGATTCCACCTTGGGTACAAATGTACTTTGAACGTATCGTAGCTAAAACAGGGAAACCTATTAAAGATGTGTTTCCAAATTTTAACCTGTTTGTTTACGGTGGAGTAAATTATGAGCCTTATCGCCCTATCTTCGAAAAACTAATAGGAAAATCAGTACCAAGTATTGAGTTATACCCTGCTTCTGAAGGTTTTTTTGCTTTTCAAGATTCCCAAACAGATAAAGGAATGTTATTGCAATTAAATTCAGGGATTTTTTATGAATTTATCAAAGCCGATGAGTTTTTTGATAAAAAGCGGAAACGACTTACGATAGGAGAAGTAGAATTAGGAATTAATTACGTAATGATTATTTCTACAAATGCAGGTTTATGGGGTTATAATATTGGAGACACTATACAATTTATATCTATAAATCCTTATAAAATTATAGTTTCGGGAAGAATAAAACATTTTATTTCTGCCTTTGGAGAACACGTTATAGGCAAAGAAGTAGAAGAAGCTATGCGTCAATCAGTAGCTATTACAGGAGATATTATTCAAGAGTTTACCGTAGCACCACAAGTAAACCCAAAAGAAGGTTTACCATATCACGAATGGTTTATAGAATTTACGGAACTTCCGAAAGATTTAGAAAAGTTAAGGACTTTGTTAGACGAAAAATTACGATTACAAAATAGTTATTATGACGATTTAATTACAGGATCTATTTTAAAAACTTTACAAATTAGGGTTGTTGCTAGTGGAGGCTTTAATAACTATATGAAATCTATAGGAAAGCTTGGAGGGCAAAATAAGCTCCCAAGACTATCTAATAATAGGAAAATTGCAGATGCATTATAAAATAGAAATAGATTAAATGAAAGAATATTCGAACATAGAACAGACTAGAGCACAAGAAAGCACTAATGCAATAGAGCGTCTGTATATAGGAATGCGGCATTTATTTAATCGAGGTTTTTACAACCCAATGGGAGTTTCGGGAGAAATTTTAAGAGAAGCATTATTAGTATTAAGCCCCGAAATTTACGGTTCTATTAATGATGATAAGGTAGAGTTAAATGGATTAGTTTATGTACTAGAACGATTACCAGAAGGAATAGAAGAATGTAGATTCGTAAGTCTTACAAGCGAAGAAGGATATAAGGAAGCACATTTTGAGCAGATTGTTCCCAAAAAAAGACGACGCAATTGTTACCGTGTAGATGTAGATCAAATGAATATTGAAATTACCCGAGGTAGATCGGAAATTTATGATATTTTGACTCATCTTACTTTTATGTATTTAGAATCTGAAAAAATAAGAAAACGAATACAAACAGAAGAAGATAGAAGCTTAAAACGGGATTGGCAAAAACTTATTGAATTTGTAAAAAAAGAAGAACTAACCAATAAAGATAGAGATGTAGCTAAAACACACTTAGCTTATATTTTAGGAAGAAGCTTTTTAGAAGTAGTGGAAGTGTACACTAAATTTGCAACTTCTAAAAACCCAGATAGGCTATTGCATTTAGTATATTGGTTAGGAAAAATAGCTTTTGACGATGAAAACGATGGTAAAAAAAGAGAAATTAGTTTTAGTCCAATTTTAAGAGAACGTATTGGACACCACATACACAGTGCCGCATGGGCAAATCAAATAAAAGAACAAATTAAAAACTTAAAGCTTTTTAAAAGACCGTTGCATATTATTAGCTCTAATATGCATAGTGTTATGAATAGTTTATATGCTAAAAAGGTTTTAGAAAAAGAGTTTCCAGAAGCTTCGTCCATGGAACTTTTTGAAAGATTAAGTAGCGACTCTTCTAAAGCAATTCGAAATAAAGTTAAAGAGTATGTTTTGAAAAATGGGATGTTTGATATTAAAGATAAAAGTAGTTCACATATTAATACCCAGTTGTTTGATACCTCCAAAATTCCTAGGTTATCTACTTTTGGAAACAAAGAAGCCCCTTTGCTTTTGGTTATGGATTATGCTTTTGGAGAGCAAGCATACGAGGCAATGGATGAGCTGCTTAAGCCATATAAAATATCGGAAGAAGAAAGTTATTACATGAATATCAATTCTGTCTCTATAATGGGTAAAGCAGGAATTTTATGTGGTAAAAAAGGAGATATTATGATTCCAACAGCACATGTGTTGGAGGGGACTTCAGGGAATTACCCTTTCCAAAACCAATTAAAAATTTCCGATTTCGTAGACAGCGAAGGGATTAATTGTTTTGATGGTAGTATGGTTACCGTATTAGGAACCTCATTACAAAATAAAGACTTATTAGGGTTTTTTCATAATTCGACTTGGGATGTTATAGGTTTAGAAATGGAAGGTGCCCATTATCAAAAAGCAATCCAAGCAGCAACTAAAATAAGAAAGAGTATTTCGATTAATATTGACCTTAGGTATGCCTATTATGCTTCGGACAATCCCTTAGAAACAGGAAGCACTTTAGCTTCTGGAGGGTTAGGAACTACGGGCGTTAAGCCAACTTACACAATTACTCAAAAAATAATTGAACAGATTTTGAAAACTTATTAGGCTTTTATACTTCTAAATAAGGGTTTTTTGTAAATTTATTTCCAATAACAATTTTATGGCTCAGATTAATAAGCGAATTTTAATTACTGGAGCAGCAGGTTTTTTAGGGTCCCATTTATGCGATCGATTTATAAAAGAAGGCTACAGTGTAGTAGGAATGGATAATTTTATTACAGGAAGTTTTGATAATATAAAACACCTAGAAAATTATTCTAATTTTTCTTTTATAGAGCACGATGTTTGCGAGCATATTCAAATTGATGGAGAATTAGATTATATCCTACACTTTGCTTCACCAGCCAGTCCTATAGATTATTTAAAAATACCCATTCAAACACTTAAAGTAGGATCTTTAGGAACTCATAACTGTTTGGGCTTAGCATTAGCTAAAAAAGCGACAATGCTTATTGCTTCCACTAGCGAAGTATATGGCGACCCATTAGTACATCCACAGACCGAAGATTATTATGGTAATGTAAATACGGTTGGGCCTAGAGGAGTGTATGACGAGGCTAAACGCTTTCAAGAAGCAATGACTATGGCTTACCATACTTTTCATAAGGTTCCGGTAAGAATAGCACGTATATTTAATACCTACGGGCCAAGAATGCGTTTAAACGATGGTCGAGTAATTCCTGCTTTTATTGGTCAAGCCTTACGAGGCGAAGATTTAACAATTTTTGGGGATGGATATCAAACACGATCATTTTGTTATATTAGCGACCAAGTAGAGGGAATTTATAAGTTACTTCACTCTAAGTATTCACAACCCGTAAATATTGGAAATCCGTCAGAAATATCGATTAAAGATTTTGCTAATGAGGTTATTGAATTAACAGGGACAAAACAAAAAGTAATTTATAAAGAGCTTCCAGCAAACGATCCACTTCAGCGTCGTCCAGATATTAGCGTAGCAAAAAGAATATTAAATTGGGAACCACAGATAGATAGAGCTTTTGGGTTGAAGCAAACTTTAGCATATTTTAAATCCTTACCAAAAGAAAAATGGTACACAATAGAACATAAAACATTTGAGAATTATATAAAGAAATAAAAGTGCCCAAAGAACCAACTAAAGGATATTCATTTTTAATACGCCCACTTATGGTAACATTTGATTTGGGAGTAGTTTTGATGTCTACACTTTTGTACATTCCTAATTTAACAAACTCTTATTTTTATGGTTATGTACTATTGGCTTGGTTAGCCGTTTGTATAGGAATTAAATTTTATGAGGTTTACCGATTTACTTCAGTTATTCAAATTTTAGAATTAATTGTAAAACAAGGCTTTTTATATACCGCTAGCCTTTTTTCCTTATTTGGAATATTGAATTACCGCCTAATGACTACTCCGGTTTTGGTGAGTTATGTAGCCTCTGTTATCGTAATTATTGGGTTAGTGAAATTCTCTGTTTATTATGCCCTTAAGAATTATCGGTTACAATTTGGAGGAAATAATAGGCGTGTTTTAATTTTTGGAGACTCAAAACAAACTCGTGAACTAGTGCGTTTTTTTAATTCAAAAAAGAATTTAGGATATAAAATTCAAGGAGTTTTTTCAAATATAGTTAAGGATAGTTTATCCGAAGGAATTGTTTTTTTAAAAAATAATTGGGTAGATGAGGTGTATTGTGCTTTAGATGAAACTCATAATACTCAAATTAATGGAATTATAAATTATTGTGAAAATCAAGGTATTGTTTTAAAATTTGTGCCTAATGCAACGAAGTTACCAGTTACAAATTTACAAACAGATTATTATGATTATATACCCGTGCTATCGGTTCCTAAAATGGCATTACATAATTCAATAAATGTTATATTAAAGCGTATTATTGATATTGTACTGTCTATAGTTGTTATCGTATTTATTTTGTCATGGTTAACCCCAATACTGTACATATTAGTGAAGTTGGAGAGTAAAGGGCCATTATTTTTTATTCATAAACGAAATGGGGTAAATTACGGTGAATTTATGTGCTATAAGTTTCGTTCGTTAAGAATTGATGATGATAAAATAAGAAAGCTTCATGTTTCTGAAAAAGATGAAAGAGTTACCAGAATAGGTCGCTTTTTAAGAAGGACAAGTGTAGATGAGCTGCCTCAGTTTATTAATGTGCTTAGTGGAGATATGTCTGTAGTAGGACCGAGGCCTCATATTCCTAGGTATACCGATGCTTATGCAAAAAAAATAGACAAATATCAATTTGTGTATAGGCATTCTGTAAGACCAGGAATTACAGGATTAGCACAAGTAAAAGGATATAGAGGGGAGATAAAATCGGATGAAGATATTATAAACCGTATTAAATACGATGTTTTTTATATTGAGAATTGGTCTATTTTTTTAGATATGAAAATTATTTTTGACACATTTATACTGGTTTTTAAAGGGCAAGAAAAAGCTTATTAGCTTTCGCCACTCCATTCTGTATAAAATTGCGTTAAAAATTGTTCCATAAAAAAATGCCTCTTCTTAGCTATTTTTTGAGCTGTTTTTGTGTGCATTTTATTAGAGAGCAGTAGTAATTTTTCGTAAAAATGATTAATAGTTGGTGCTTTAGAGTTTTTATACTCTTCTTTAGTCATGTTTAGATTAGGAGGAATATTTGGGTCATAAAGACTCCTGTTTTTAAATCCCCCATAATTAAATGTTCTAGCAATACCAATAGCGCCAATAGCATCTAATCGATCTGCATCCTGAACCACTTTTAGTTCAATAGAAGAAAAAGAGGCTTTGAAATTACCTCCTTTATAAGAAATATTTTCTATAATTTTTATAACATCCTCTATAATAAGGGTATCTACATTTTGAGATTGAAGAAAACTATAAGCCCTTTTGGGACCAATAGTTTCGTCTCCATTATAAAACTTAGAGTCGGCAATATCATGAAGTAAAGCACTTAACTGTACAACAAGAAGGTTTACCGTTTCTGTTTTGGAAATAAGTAATGCATTTTTATATACTCTTTCGGTATGAAACCAATCGTGTCCTCCTTCGGCATTAGCCAGTTCTTTTTTTACAAAATCGATGGTATTTTGTATAATCATACTTAATTTAAAAAGTCTAGAAGTAGCGATTAACGATAATTATAGTTAATAAAATCGAATTATTTTTTGACCACTGCTGGATTTACCCATGTAAACTGTTCGGTGTTTTCTGGTAAAATTAAGCGTTCGCTAATACGTTGCATACGGGCAGGAAGCTTCATCACAAAATCACGAGCTTTTTCGGCTTTATCGCTTAAATCTTTAATGTTTGCGATATCCCATTTTGTAATAAGACGTTGCATAATGTCTATATAATCTTGAGAGGTATATACCCCTATTTTTTGAGCCGAAATAGAAAATTCGTCAAATTTTGCACCTATAGCTTGTCCTGTTTCTCTTAAAAAATGAGCAGGCATAATAATTTTGTTTTTCATCATTTCCGAAAAAGCAATCATCATTTCGCTTGGATCTAATTTAAAAATTTCGTCAACAAAAGTGCTGTAAGCATTAAAATGTCTCATTTCGTCCCCAGCAATAATTTTACACATTTTTGCTAAAGATTTATTAGAATACCCTCTAGCTAGTTTAGCTACACGATTATGAGAAATATTAGTTGCTAATTCTTGAAAACTGGTATATACAAAATTTTTATAAGGGTCTCTATCGGTACCAATATCAAATCCATCAGAAATAAGGTGCTGTGTGGTGCGTTCTATTTCAATCATATTTACTCGTCCCGACAAATACAGATATTTATTTAGAACATCTCCATGCCTATTTTCTTCTCCAGTCCAATAGCGCACCCATTTAGACCACCCATTTCCACCTCCTTCAGCACAAAAATCGCCTCCTTTTTCGTGTTGATTAATCCCTTCTACATCCATTAACCAAGACTCGTAAGTAGGTAGGGCTTCTTCGGTAATAGTATCTCCAACAAGAACTACCCAAAAATCGTAAGGTAATTCTTTAGCTAATTCTCTTAATTCTTTGACTTCCTCAAAAAATGTATCTGGATTCTGAGAATCGGGAAGAAAATCTGTAGGTTGCCAAACTTTATTAATAGGCACTAAAAATTGGTCAATAAAGTTATCTACCTTATGCTCCAATTGCTTCATTACCTCTAAGCGTATGTTGTCTAATGCCATATTTATTATTTAATAGCCTGTTTAATTTGGCGTTCTACTTTTTCTAATAATTCGCTTGCCGAAGCCGAAGCTATGGCAATAGGTTCGTGTACTTTTAAACTAACTTTATTAAAGCACCCTATTGGAAAATATCCCCATTCTAAGAGTTTCCAACTATTATTCAAAGTTAATGGAACTATATAACCTTCGGGCATTGCTTTCGTTAAAATTTTAAAACCACCATCCATAAATTCTTTAGGAATTCCATTTTTACTTCTGGTACCTTCAGGGAATAATACTCCAGTTTCATTATTTTTTTGTAGGCGTTTACCAAAGTTAGTTAATGCAGGTAAAGATTGTCTTCTGTTTTTTCGATCAATTAAAACGGAACCACCATGTCTTAAATTATAAGAAATGCTAGGAATCCCTTTACCTAACTCTATTTTTGAAATAAACTGCGGACTGTGTTTTCGCATATACCAAACTATCATAGTAATGTCAAACATACTTTGATGATTTGCTATAAAAAGTAAAGGCTTATCCTCTGGGATGTTATACTTGTTAGTATAAAAAGTACGGTTACCCATTATGTTTAAGCAACGTATTAAAAAAAAGTTTAATATATCTACACTTTTTTTGTGAGCATTTTTACCAAATAAGGTCAAACAGACTACTTGTATGCCATGAAATAAAATAAGACACCCAAAAAAAAGAGGGTAAAATAATATAGATAGTAAGGCCGCAAAAAACTTTTTAACCATAAAACGTAAGCACTATTTGCTGTAAATGTGCAAGGTCTTATTTTATTTTAAAAAGAACAATTTTTAAATTGAAAAATGAATAGATAAAAAAATCAAAAGTCAGGGTTTTCCTGACTTTTGATTTGTATTAAGTAGGATATTAACAATATTCGTTATAAGCATCCATTAAATTTTCTGCAATCATATCGGCAGGGCGTCCTTCAATGTGATGACGTTCTAAAATATGCACTAATTCTCCGTCTTTAAAAAGCGCCATACATGGAGAAGATGGAGGAAAAGGAACCATGTGCTCTCTAGCGGCATTTACAGCTTCTTTATCTACTCCTGCAAAAACAGTAACTGCATGAGTTGGTTTTTTGGTGTTGTTTAAAGACATTTTGGCGGCAGGTCTTGCATTAGCTGCTGCACACCCACAAACTGAGTTTACAACTACTAATGTTGTTCCTGGTTTTGCTATGGCCGTATTTACTTCTTGGGAGGTATGTAATTCTTCAAAACCAAAGTTAGCCAAATCGGCACGCATGGGTTGAACTAATTCTTCTGGATACATAATTTCTTTTTTATTTTTTAAAGTTACAAATTCCGTACCATATCAAAGAGACTAACTTTTTGTCAGTTTGTATTATAATGGAATAAAATTAGATTAGGAAAAGTATATTTAACAAAATAAAGAATATGTTTAAATGGATAGGGGCTATAGCGGGTTATATATTAACTAAGCGATTTTATGGTGCCATGATGGGGTATTTTGTAGGGTATTTTATTGAACAACTTTATACTAAAGCTTCGTTAGATAAAGGAAAATTTACATCATCGCAACGCGCAAATACACAAAGTCCAAATAACGTGAGTCCTAGAGATTTTGAATTAAACCTATTGTCTTTAGCGTCAATGGTAATTAAAGCTGATGGAAAAATAAATCAGGTAGAATTAGATTATGTGAGACGTTATTTTGTAGCTAATTATGGAAAAGATAGGGCTAATGCCACTTTTAGAACATTTAATGAAGTTATTAAGAAACGAGAAATTAATACTGCTAGAATTGCAACTTACATAGCACAACATACTAGATATGAGTCTAGACTACAAATTCTTCACTTTTTATTTGGAATAGCCAATTCAGATGGACATATAAGTGCCAATGAGTCACAAAAGATTAATGAAATTTCAGGTTTTTTTAGAATTCATTTTAAAGATTTCGAAAGTATTAAGGCTATGTTTTTTAAAGAAGCGGGCAACGCCTATAAAATTTTAGAAATTGAAAAAACGGCTACCGATTCAGAAATAAAGAAGGCTTATCGAACTATGGCAAAAAAATACCATCCCGATAAATTACAGCATTTACCTGAACATTTACAAAAAGGAGCTGAAGAAAAATTTAGATCGGTACAAGAAGCATATGAGAAATTACAGAAAGAAAGAGGTTTTAAGTAATGTTTTTAAATTAAATATAACATTATCGATAAGCTGTAAATAGTACTACTAAATCTTCACTCTGAATGTTTTGAGACCCATTGGTAAATGTAGCATTAATAGTAAATCCATTAGCAGTAAATGAAGTTACGGATCCCGTTACAACACCTAAGTTGTCTCCATTTTGATTTCCATATCGAATACCTATGGAATTAGTGTTAGAAGCAAATCTACTAATATCATTAATAGAATTTCCGCTAGATCCTAAATAAATCACCTGTTGGACAATAGTTCCAGCATCACTTCTAGCAAAACCATTCATAGTTCCAAAAGAATTATTAGAAGTGTTATTGTTATTTCCAACACTATTATCTGCATTTACATTTAAGTTTTCAATATTTGGATGCGCTACAAAACTTACAGAGCTAGGTCTAAACGGTAAACCATTAACGGTAATATTTCCAGGTCCCGTAATAGTAAATACTCCTACTGTAGCAGTGCTTCCTGCGGTTAATATTTCTTGCCAACCTGTATCTGTGTACTCAAAAACACGATTTATATCGCTATCATATACAAGGTTACCTTCAGCAATAATTCCTGTAATAGAGTTTCTTTCTGTAGTGGTAACACTGGGAAGCCCCATAAGTTGATTTGCTTCTATTTGGGAAAAGGCTAAGCCAGATGAAAATATGAAAATGGTTAATAATAGATATCTCATTTTATAGTGTGGAATTTTCTTAAAAATAAAAATTTATATCTTAACTTTCAAGTATAAAAAGAAATAAATACTGGTTTTCAGATATTTGTAATTTAGTATAAACAAGATTTATGTCTACAATAAAGAAAATAATCTATTTATTGTTAATTCAATTTTTATTTATCCAATGTAAAGCTTACCAAGTAAACTCTAAACGTAACGAAATGGAATACAATACTTACAGAATTCAGCAAAAATTTTGGAATTCACCTAATGGAAAAATAGCCTATATAGACAAAGGAGAAGGAAAGCCTCTCTTATTGCTCCATGGTGTACCTACATCTGGATGGTTATATCGAAAGATGATTGATCCTCTAGTGGAGAAAGGATATAGAGTAATTGTTCCAGATATGCTTGGCTTTGGAAATAGTGATAGTCCCGACGGTTATGATGTTTATGATAAAGCAAACCATGCCAAACGTATTATAGGGCTAATGAATTATCTAAATATAAATAATTGGCATCATGTTATGCATGATGCTGGTGGTCTTTGGACTTGGGAATTGTTTAAACAGGATCCCAACAAAATTTATAGGCTAACCATATTAAATACAATAATTTATAAAGAAGGTTTTAATCCTCCTGTAAATATGAAGCAAGGAAATATGGCTAAATTGGCTATGTGGAGTTACAGAAACTTTACTCAAATGTCCTTGAAAATGCTTTTTAAAAACGGAACGGACACTATTAAAATGAGCAAGGCTGATATAGAAGGTTATGCTATGCCTTTTAAAGAAGGTAAAACAAAAGCATTATATAAGTTCTTTACGACTAACACAAAATCTATTCCTAATTATTCTTCTGTTATAAAACAAATAAATATTCCAACACAGGTTATTTGGGGGATTAATGATACAATTTTGTTATGGAACAAGGATAAAGAATTAGTAATAAAAGATTTGAAGATAAAGTCTGAAAATATTCATATTCTTAATAAAAATCACTTCTTACAAGAAGAGTCTGCAGCTAATTTAATTGAAATTATAGGAGTGTTTAAGTAAAACTTTGTATTTGTTATTTTGAAATAAATGCATGTTAATGCAGGGTTAAAGTTTGTAAAATACTGTAACTAAAAAAACCACTTAGCTTTTTAGTAAGTGGTTTTTGTTTTGGATTTCTTTAGAAGAATATTATCTAAAAATTATAACTTAAACCAGCTCCAAAGGTTTCTCTTATTTGGAAGGCACTAGTTGTATTGTCGTCGTAAAGTGCTTGGAAAGTTAAATTAGCCGAAATGTATTTATTTACTTTCATAGCCAAATTCATTGTATAATCAATATCTACGTTCTGTGCATCTTCTAAATAGTTAGAGTATAGGTTCAAGATATTTTCCATAGTAATATTTTTAACTAAAGTTATCTTGTAATATCCTTGTATAGAAGCACCTAATTCATAACGAAAAGTATCTCCTTGGTCTACACCAAAAGCATCTTGATTTTCTGTAAAACGATCTGCAACAAAAATTAAACGAGAAGTTGCAGGAGCAATGTTTACTTTTAGGTTATCACTTTTTTTCCATAACATACCAGGACCAAATTGTAAATAGGCAGGAGAGAAGAAGTGCGAATTTTTTGTTCCTTTAGAACTTATGGATATTTGCGTACCGTCTGCCAATGTAGCTGTTTGCTCCCCTAAAGCAAAACCAGAGTCGAATTGCGTCCTAAAATTCGCAAAGAAAGAGTAACTCCATAAACCAGAAGCTTTTTTGCCTACTAAAGAATTTAATTCTAATCGATCATTAGTTTTTTGAGTATTTCCGTCGTCAATTTTTGCTATACCGTATTGTCCTATAAGCTTATTATCCCAAGTCCAATCTCCTTTAGTGTAATTTACATCATAACTCAAGTTTAAATCTAATGATAAGCTATTTACTCCTCCTGTTGCGAAGTCGTTATTAAATGCTGCTTGGTTAAACAAAATTGAAGAAGTACCAAATCGGTTCCATCCCTCTTTAGGAGTGTCCTCTTTTTTTTCTTCTTGCGCATACAAACCTGATATTAAGGCAGTTGCAATAGTTGTAAAAATTAATTTTTTCATAAAAAATAAAATAGTTTTCCTATTACAAATATAACTAACCTGTAGGGATTAATATGAAAAGCTAAAATTTGTTAATTCAAATTCGTTAAAAAGCGCTTTTTTAAAGCTTAAAAGTAGCTTAAAAATTATTTTCTTTTAAATAAAGGAACAGAAGAACAAGCTTCTCCGTACATAATACTTTTAGCTACAGGTTGTAACTTTTGGAGCAGTGTTAAGTAAGCATTTTTGGGTACAGGTTTATTAGAACAACCTTTAATAATAACAGGTTTATTAATATATTTTTTGGTTTCTAAAATACCAATCTGTATTTCGTATAGTAAGGTTTCTAAGGTTTCTAAATTACCTACTATTGTTTTTTTTGTAAAAGGAACCAATGCAGAAGTAAGTAATAGATATGCCCAACCAGGAACAATAGCATCAGTGCTACAGGTTAATGCAACAAAATGGTTTTGATATTGTGACCAGTTATGATTGGCTACTTGAGACCTGAATTCCTTTTCGCGGAGCAAGAGCCCTTGAAACAACCAATCCGAAATGTCAAAAACGGTACGTGTGCCTTCTAAATATAGATCTTCAAGATCTATTGTAACTAATTTACTGTTAGCTACTCTATTTATAATTTCATCCATTTATTAAAGTATTTAGTACGAGATAATGAATATGAAATACGAATGTTTATATTAAAAAGAATAATTTTAGTGTGTTACCTGGTATCCTAATTAAGTCAATTCTGTATAAGCGACAAGATTGTTATATGTAATAAATACAGTTTACTATATTGTTTGGTGTGTATAGATTACAGGAGTAATACCTTCTTAACGGTATGGATTAAAGCATTCCTAGCTCTAATTTAGCTTCTTCACTCATTAAATCTTGGCTCCATGGTGGATCAAAAGTAATTTCGACTTCACAATCGTTTACTTCATCTATCGATTTTATTTTTTCTTCCACTTCTACAGGAAGTGTTTCTGCTACAGGGCAGTTTGGAGTAGTAAGTGTCATTAATACTTTTACATCAAAATCTTCATTTACAAAAACATCATAAATTAATCCTAATTCGTAAATATCTACTGGAATTTCTGGATCAAAAATGGTTTTTAGAACTCGGACAACTTTTTCTCCTAATTCGTTGGTGTCTATTGTGCTCATAATATGTTTTTATTTTTATGGGAGTATAATTAATCTAATTGGGTTTGGTAGGCTACAGCATACATTTTAAGTTGTTTTATCATGCTTACTAAACCATTAGCCCTAGTGGGAGAAAGATGTTCTTTAAGCCCTATTTGGTCTATAAAACTCATATCGGCGTCTAAAATTTCTTTAGGATGTTCTCCAGAGAAAGTACGAATTAAAATGGCAATAATTCCTTTAGTTATTATAGCATCGCTATCTGCTGTAAATTCAAGTTTATTTTCGTTTAATTCGGCATGAACCCATACTTTGCTTTGGCAACCTTTTATAATGTTATTATCGGTTTTAAATTTTTCATTGATTAATGGAAGTTCTTTTCCTAGATCAATCATGTATTCATAACGTTGCATCCAATCTTCAAACATTTCGAACTCGGATACTATTTCTGCTTGTTTCTCTTGTATAGTACTCATATGTTTAAGCATTTGCTGTAGTTTATAACCTACAGATTTTATTTTTAGCACAAAATTCTCTAACTCAACATCGTCACTGCTTTTTTAACTGCAGAAACCATGCTATTTATTTCTTCTTTGGTATTATAAAAGGCAAAGGATGCTCTTACTGTGCCAGGTATTTTATAAAAATTCATAATAGGTTGTGCGCAATGATGCCCTGTGCGTACTGCAATTCCTAGTTTATCAACAATGGTGCCTATGTCGTAAGGATGAATATTTCCTACATTAAAAGAAATTACAGCCGTTTTTTCTGTTGCTTCTCCATAGATGCGTAAGCCTTCAATTTGTTTCAATTCCGCAGTAGCGTAATCTAATAATTCTTTTTCGTAGGTTGCAATACTGTCAAAACCAATAGAATTCATGTAATCTAAAGCTACTCCAAAGGCAATACCGCCACAAATATTAGGGGTTCCAGCCTCAAATTTATGAGGTAAGCCTGCATAAGTAGTTTTCTCGAAAGAGACTTGGTCTATCATATCTCCACCACCTTGATAGGGAGGAAGTTTCTCTAACCATTCTTCTTTTCCATATAATAGACCTACTCCTGTGGGACCACATAGTTTATGTGCAGAAGCCACATAAAAGTCTACATCTAGCTCTTTTACATTGGGTTTTATATGTGGAGTTGCTTGCGCCCCATCAATAAGTACTGCAGCACCTACACTATGGGCTTTTTGTATAATAAATTTAATAGGATTAACGGTTCCTAAAGCATTAGATACATGGTTTACAAAAACTAATTTGGTTTTTTTAGATAACAATTGCTCATATACATCCATAAGTAAAGAACCTTCTTCGTTCATTGGAATTACTTTGAGGATTGCTCCTGTGCGGTCGCAAAGCATTTGCCAAGGAACAATATTAGAATGATGTTCTAGTGCGGAAACAATAATTTCATCTCCTTTCTGTAAAAAATTGGTAAAACCAGTAGCTACAATATTTATGGAATGTGTAGTTCCTGCGGTTAAAATAATTTCGTGCGATTTCTCTGCTCCAAAATGTGTTTGTACTTTTTTACGTGCAGTTTCGTAAGCATCGGTTCCTTCTTGAGAAAGACTATGTACTCCTCTATGGATGTTAGCATTGTAATTACTATAGTAATCTACCATAGCGTCTATAACTATTTGTGGTTTTTGAGAGGTTGCAGCATTGTCAAAATATACTAATGGTTTTCCATTTACCTGTCTTTTCAAGATAGGAAAATCGGCTCTTATTTTTTCAATATTTAATCCCATTTACAACTATTTTATAGATATACAAAGTTAGGGTTTTACTTATTTAATCATGGGTTATAGTAAATAAAAAAGCCTTATAATATTACTTTTGATTACGATGTTGCTTATACAGTATCGTAACATTTTGTGTTAATTAATCTTCCCCAATTATAGTACTGCTTTCAATTAAATTTTTTTTAAGAAACAATAATGTATTTAATTTTAAGTTAAATATGTTATTATTAAAAGTGCTTAAATTTTTGTGAACTAGGGTAATAAAGAGTTAATTGAATAATATTTTGTAACTTGATACGAAGATAAACATAACCTAATTTAATATAAATAATGAGAAAGCAATTCGTACAGCTTATAGCGTTAACACTAGCTATTACTATAGTTTCATGCTCTAGTAGTGATAATAATGATGTTAACGAAGCAGAACCTAATAGCGATGTGCCAGTAATAGGGGAAGAAGAAGTGATAGGAGAAAAAGAGGTGATAGATGGTGGAGATAATATAGACAATGAAAATAATGATACTATTATTGAGGATGAAGGCATTAAATATAGTTCTGGTGCTATAATTTTTGAGCCTCAAGTTACTAATTCGGCTTTAGATTTGTGGGTTGTTAGAAAGCCAGGAGATCCAAAGTACTATGATGGTGGTGATATTAAATCTATTAATAATGATTATTTAGAATTTACAGGAAATACTTTAAATAGTGGGCCTCCCACATCTCCATTAAAATTTAGTTTTGAATGCAAAAAAACAGCTAAATACAGATTAGTGGCTAGAATGTATCAACCACTTAGTTTAGACCCAGAAGAAGCAGAAGACAAGCGAAATGATATTTATATAAAATTGGAAGGCGATTTTACATCTGCAAGTGTTTTTAATTTTTCAACGTTAAATACAGATAATAAGTTTTTTGGAAGAGGTGTTAGGCAATGGGGAGGTTTAACTTCGTTAGAAGCTGGAGTGGATGGAAAAAAGACATTGTCTCCAGTATTTTATAATTTAAAAGAGGGAGAGAGATATACTTTTACAATTTCTGGGAGGGCACAGGGTTGTAGTATTGACTATTTTGTGTTATTTGATGATTCTTTAAATTTAAGGGTAAAGCAACATGATGATATTGCGGTAGTTTTACCAGAAGATTTTCGTCCAGATTAATTCTTTTTCAAAGGTAGTTTACAGATAAAATAATCGTAAGTTCTATAAAAAAGATGCATTCAGAAAATAAAGCTATTTCATAAAGATGTTTGTAGAAAATCTAAGATTTGATAGATTCAGATCTTGAATTTTCATTTTTTTGGTCATTACTTTTCAGGCGGGATGCTTTTACCAAACAGGCATGCAAGCAGTGATAAGTACCGTTATGGGTTTAATGGAATGGAAAAAGATGATGAAATTAAGGGAGAGGGGAATAGTTATACAACTTATTTTAGGGCTTATGACCCAAGGATTGCTAGATGGCATTCTATAGACCCAGAGATTGCAAAATATCCAGAATGGTCTCCATATGCAGTATCTTTTGACAATCCTATTGTTTTTAAAGATAGTAATGGAGATGACCCAATAACAGCAATAGCAGAAGCTGTATTTGCGTTTGCATTAGATAAGACCGTTGCAAAAGTTAATCAGATATTAGGTTAATTTATTTCAACGTCATTTTTTGATATTTTTAGAACTTATTTTTTCAATTTTAGGCGTTTTTTCATCAAATCAAAGGCTTTTCTGCTTTTGATTTCTATTAATTTTTACAATTAGACGCAATTATCCCAGGACTTCTGTAGAGGTTATAACAAATGGCTTCCATTAAATTCTGAATATGCATTTTGTCTATCCCTTTATATCTAGCCGTTCCTCCATTGAACCATCTCTTGATACCTCCAAAGGCGTGTTCTACTTTAAATCGAGTCTGACCAACAAGCTTATTAAATTTCTTTTCCCACCTTAAGACCGTTGCAAAGAATTTTCAAAAAAATACAGAATTCCTTATCTTTAAATATGGAATTAATACAGCAGCCTACTTTAGCCGATAGTATTTGTGATTTACGGACACGAAAAATAAAGAAGACTTTCTTCACCCAAATCAACAATTTAATTAACTGGGATTCTATCGACTATTTAATTAAAGAGCATTATACCAAAGGAGCAAGTGCGACAGGAAAGCCAAGTTATAGAGGCCTCTTACTTTTTAAGATGTGTTTACTTCAAACATGGTATGGTTTGAGTGATTATGAAGTAGAGGATCGAGTAAATGATAATATTTCATTCAGTTATTTTTGCGGATTAACTATAGATAGCGTAGCTCCCGATCACAGTACTTTGAGTCGATTTAGAACAGCAATGACTAAATCAGGAGCTTACGACTCACTATTTAAAACAATCAATACACAGCTAGAAT
>CALLUJ010000036.1 GCA_938011245.1 uncultured Aquimarina sp.
CTTTTCCTATTTTTTAGGTATTATAAAAATGAAAAAGAGAAATTCTGTAAGTTCGATTATATATTTTTCCTTCCCAATATTATGTATTTTATTATTGAAGTTATTGAAATTAACTTAGTAAAGGATAATGTAGTTGTTGAAGTATTTGAATTGTTAACAGAGTTTACTTTTGTTGTTTATCTGTTTTTGATTTTGTGTTTAATATTTAGAGCTAAGAAGAAGCATTGGATGCTTTATTTCGTAATTCCAATTGTTATTTTGTTTATACTTTGTTTTGTAAATAATATTTTTGAAATATTAGGATTTGTAGAACTGTTGTTATTTAATGACCAAAATTTTAATACTTACCTTTTATTGGTAGTAGCTTTTTTATTTTATTTTATTGCTTTTAAATTATTAAATAAAGGCAAAGAAATTATACCCAAAAACAAAGTTAGCAAATACAAAAACTCCAACCTTAATACGAAACTAATACCAAAGTATAAAACCGATTTAATAAGGTCAATGAAAAAGGATCAACTATATCTTAATGGAAAGTTGTCTATTCAAGATGTTTCCAAAAAACTAAACATTCCACGTCAACATATTTCTGAAGTTTTGAATGAACATATGGATGTTAGTTTTCAGGATTTTGTAAACCAATATAGAGTTGAAGAATTTGTAAAAAGGTTAAAAAACGACCAGAATAATAATTTTACACTCTTGGGAATAGCTACAGATGTTGGTTTTAATTCTAAATCTTCTTTTAACACTGTCTTTAAGAAATTCAAAGGCTTAACGCCAACCCAATTCAAAAAAAACATTTCTTAAATAATTAAATACGTACAGGTATATTGTTCTGTACCTATCGTTAAGATTTTACACCTAAATACTTCCGTTATTTGACGAATAATTAAAATTATTATTTGAAATGACGTTACAAGAAATTACTAAAAACCAAAGCAGCAATTCTTTTGCCTTTGTACAAAAAATTATAGTTATTTGTTTGATTCTTTTAGTTTCAACAAATTCAATTAAAGCACAACAAGTTCAAGATTCTCTCTCATTTATTAAATCACGAAAAATATCTAAAGAAGATCTTGTAAAAAAAAGAGAAGGAACATTTATAACGGGTATTCCAGATTTTTCATCAAGCCCAATTACAGGTTTTGGTTTTGGAGTTAGAAGCAATGTATATTGGAATGGAGAACAAAACAATCCTTTATTTGCCTACACACCATATTTAGCAAAATTGAAAGCCAATGCAGCTTATTATACGTCTAATGCAAGAGAATTAGTAATAGCATTAGATGTGCCTTACTACAAAGGAACACGTTGGAGGTTTAAAATAGATTTTAAAGCACAACAAAATCCAGCCAATTTATATTTTGGACTAACAGAAGCCACACTCGGAAATTTAAGCTTACCATCGGATCCTAATAGAACTTTTTCAACTTATGATGAATACGATAGAGCAAGGAAGACGTTAAGACCAGGAGAAGTTGGAGAAAAAGACTTTGTAACCGATGAACTTTCTAATAGATTTAGAGAAACAGAGTATATGCTGAATTTAAAAGCCGATTACGCAATAGGAAATGGAAAATGGCGAATAATGGGGGGATACGAAATTCAAAACTTACAATACAAGACTTTTGAGGGAGAAGAAGCAGAAGCTATTAATCCAGCTACAGGAAAAGAAACAAATGCACCAAATGGATTTTCGTTGTTGCAAAGAGATTTTGACCAAGGAAATATATTAGGTTTGGATGGTGGTTGGGTTTCTATTTTGCAAACGGCTTTAATTTGTGATACAAGAGATTTTGAACCAGACCCAACAAAAGGGTATTATTTTGAAATAGCTAACGAATATTCAAGTAAATACATTGGTTCAGAATTTCATTTTAATAAGCTTTTTATTCAAGGTCGTGCTTATAAAAAATTACCATTTGGTAAAAGAACGGTTTTAGCTGGGCGTGTTGGAATTGGTAATATTTTTGGTTCAAAGGCTCCATTTTTTGAGTATCAAGATCAATGGAGTCCAGAAGGAAGTATTAACGCACTTGGAGGAAAACAATCGTTACGAGGTTATAGAGCTAATAGGTTTTTAGCACGTTCGCTGTGGTTTACAAATTTAGAATTTAGATATAGAATAACCGAAACTAAATTTATGAATCAAAATTTAGCACTTGGAGCTACTCCATTTTTTGATGTTGGAACCGTAAGAAATCGTTGGCAAGATTTAAACTTTAAAAAGATAAAATATGCTTATGGTTTAGGGGCAAGAGTTGCTTGGAATCAGTCCACAATAATATCTTTCGATTATGGATTATCAAAAGAAGATAAATTATTTTACATTGGAATCGGACAAGCATTTTAAGTGAATTACTATTAAAAAAATATTGAATTAAAATAAATGTAGCAAGGGTATAGAACTTTTAAGTAGAGTAGATGTGGTAGGGAAATTTTATACTCTTGTGATTCGTTATTTCCGAATTTTATAAATTTTGTTGAATTGTAAGGATAATCTTTAGGTAGTACAAAAGATACAGTTTCAGGGTTTGATAACCTTACCAAATTACATTATTTAGATATATTGTTTAACCAAATCTAAGATTAATTGCATTTGCTCTTCTTTGGATAGTGTAGAGTTATCAATATAATGGGCATCTTTAGCTTTTATTAAAGGAGAATCCTTTCGATTCATGTCTATATAATCTCTTTTCTGAACGTTTTCTAAAATTGCTTCGTAAGTAACTTGTTCTCCATTTTCTATTAGCTCCTTATAACGTCGTTTAGCTCTTACTTCCGCAGATGCAGTAATAAAAAGTTTAAGTTCTGCGTTAGGGAAAACAACAGTTCCAATGTCTCGTCCATCCATTACAATTCCTTTTTCTTTTCCAATAATTTGTTGTTGATTAACCAGTAGTTTTCTAACTTCTGTTATAGTAGCGATATCGCTAACGTAATTGGAAATTTCTAGGCTTCGAATCTCTTTTTCAACGTTTTTACCATTTAAAAAAGTGTTTATTGTATCAGATTCAGAATGTTTTTTGAAAGTAATACTAATTTGAGGTAATTGTTTTATAAGTACATTTTTGTTTATAATACCGTTAGAGATGAGTCCTTGTTGAAGAGCAAATAAACTAACGGATCTATACATAGCACCTGTGTCTATATACGTATAGTCTAATTGCTTTGCTAAGCTTTTTGCTATAGTACTTTTTCCTGT
This sequence comes from uncultured Aquimarina sp., assembly GCA_938011245.1. Classification (GTDB taxonomy): domain Bacteria; phylum Bacteroidota; class Bacteroidia; order Flavobacteriales; family Flavobacteriaceae; genus Aquimarina. The sequence goes on from CALLUJ010000036.1 coordinate 3,209, forward strand.
AGAAGAATGGCCATCTACAGCAATAATTATTTTAGTTAAAGTCTCCAAGATTTAGATTTAAACCAATTAAGTTAGAGCTTGCAGCACTGTTGTATCTAGCAAAAGTATAGCTAAATGTAAGTTTTTTAATGCGTATAGATAATCCTCCAGATAATCCAGCAAAACTGCGTTGATCTATAATTTTTAATTCTTCGGAACGTCTAAAGTTATACCCAAGTCTCAGATTAATTGCAGATTTAGGAAACAATTCGACACCTAAAGTTACATGTCTTAATATATTATTAAAAAAGCTAGGGTCGTCTTCATCTACAGATTCTTCAAAAATACTTTCTTCATTTCTGTTGCTGTTAGAAAAAGCAATATTCCAAAATTGTAAGTTTTGTAAATTAATAAACCACCTTAAAGGGATGTGCTTTGGTATTTGTGAAATTCCAGCATCTACAGCTAGCGGTAACTTTTCTCGGGTGCCAACATAAGTGGTTAGTTGGGTTCCTACGTTACGAACAGCTAAGCCTATATTTAAGTCCCACTCTTTTTTATAATATAAAACTCCTAAGTCTACTGCTAATCCAAGAGAGTTATATTGTTCTAATCTTGAACTTATAAATTTTAAATTTCCTCCTACATAAAAATCAGTATCGGGAATTCTAGTAGCATAACCTAAAGAAACAGCGGTTTCTGCGGCACCAAACTCTCCAGTAGCGTTTCCTTCTAAATCAAAACCATCAAAGTCCCCATAATTAGCATAAATAACACCTATATGAAAAATATTTTTTTTAGACCTTCCAATACTAAAGGCTGCTGCTGCTGCACCGTAACTAATATCAGCAATATAGTCTACGTAACTAACGGCAATGTTTTTATCCATCCTTTCATTAATTGTAGCAGGATTATAAAGGGCAGAAATTGGATTATTTTTATTATCGGTAACTACTTTTCCTCCTATAGCGGCATGTCGTGTAGAATTCTCTAAATTTAAAAATTGATAAACAGCTCTACCACCAATTTGGCCAAAGCTATAGAGGGAGATAAAAATGAAGTAAAGAAATAATAAACTTTGTTTCATTAAGAACAAAAATAAAGTAAAGAGTTTTTAAAACGCTATTTATTAAATAATATTTTTCCTACAACACATAAATATCTTAATAATTAATATAACTAGAAATTTCTAAACCATATCCTTGCATCCCTACTCGTTTAATTTGTTCGCTATTCGAAATTAAATTTACTTTCGTAATATTCAAATCGTGAAGTATTTGAGCCCCAATACCAAAATCTTTTGCATCCATGGGTAATTTAGGCGCAATAACCAAAGAGTTGTTTTTTTGTTTTTCTTTTAATATAGAGAGTCTATTTAATAAATTTAAAGATTGAGTCTCTTGATTAATAAATATAATAGCTCCTTTTTCTTTTATATTAATAAGATTGAACATTTTTTCTAAAGAACTTTCTGCATTGTGGGTAAGGGTTCCTAAAATGTCGTTATTGAATAGGGCAGAATTAATACGAGTGGGGATTTCTTCGTTTAATGTCCAATTTCCTTTTGTTAAAGCTATATGTATTAGGTTGTTAGTGGTTTGCTTATATGCTCTAAGGCGATAATTTCCGAACCGAGTATTAATTTCGAAATCTTCTTCTTTAGTTATTAACGAGTCGTACTGCATTCTATAGGCCACTAAAGATTCTATAGAAACAATTTTAAGATCAAACTTAACAGCAATTTCCTTTAATTCTGGAAGACGTGCCATGGTACCGTCTTCGTTCATAATTTCAACAATAACACCAGCGGGTTCAAACCCAGCTAATCTAGCAAAATCTATAGCAGCTTCGGTATGTCCTGTTCTTCTTAAAACCCCACCTTCTTTAGCTCGTAATGGAAAAATATGTCCAGGTCTAGAAAGTTCGTGAGGTTTGGTGTTAGAGTCAACTAGTGCTTTTATGGTTTTAGAACGATCACTTGCAGAAATACCAGTAGTAACTCCTTTACCGTTTAAATCTACAGATACGGTAAAGGCTGTTTGCATAGGATCGGTATTGGTATTTACCATCATATCCAAGTTTAAATCTTCACAGCGTTGCTCGGTTAATGGTGTACAAATTAGACCCCGACCGTGAGTAGCCATAAAGTTTATAATTTCTGGTGTAATAGTTTCTGCAGCAGCAATAAAGTCTCCTTCATTTTCTCTGTTAGCATCATCTACAACTATTATAATTTTTCCATTTCGAATATCGTTTATAGCCTCTTCAATAGAATTTAAGGTGAAATTTGTAGAATTATTAGATTTCAAAAGAGAGTTTATTAATGTTGATATTAAACGTAAAGATAAGATTATTACTTAAAACATAAATATTAATTGAATTGTGTAATAGGTCTTATTTCTTTTTAAAAAAGAGACTTATTTTATGGAAAAATTCGCCAAAATTAAGTAAAGCCTTATCGTTAGTAGCTCTATAAGTAAATAAAATTCCTAAAGGCATAAAAATAAAAGTTGATAACCAACTAGCTAAAAAAGGACTAATACTGCCATCTTCGGCAGTGTTTTTTGCAAAAATTCCTATAAAGTAATAAATAAGGAATAGTCCAAAAGCATATAAAGCGGGTAATCCAAGGCCTCCTTTACGAATAATAGCACCAATAGGGGCACCAATAAAGAATAGAACAATACAAGCAACTCCTAAAGCAAATTTTTCATGAATTGCAATTTCAAATTTATTAAGACTACTTTTTTGTCGATCTAGTTTTTTTTCAAAAAAATCCATCTGCTTTAGAATATCAGAAATGGTATTTTTGGAAGATATATGTATTTTTAACCGATTTTCCATATCAAAAATATCGGTAATTTCTCTTGGGAATTCTTCTGTTTTGCAGATGTAGTCAAGTTGAGAGTACGAGCTAGCAATTCCTGAGCTAGATTTTATTCTGTTAAAATAGAGTTTTCGATCTCTGTTTAGGTCGTTAGAAAAGGAATCAACATCTTTTATAAGAATACCGACTTCTCTTGCTTTTCGGCTTTTTGCATAATCCGATTCGGATACAGTAACATCGTTAATGTTTCCCAAGTTTAAATTCATGGTGTATTCCTTGAAGTTGCTTTTTACAAAAGGTTCTTTTTTCTTGTCTTTAGCTTTTTTAGGTATTAATTCTTCGTAGTAATTGCCATCGGTTAATTTTAACGAAAGAACATTAGAGTTTATAGAACTAATTAATTCTCCTTTTTTAGCAGTAATAACCGTGTGATTTCCTTTTTTTCCAGGAACTTGCTTATGTATAATTACATTATCTAAAAATTGGTCGTTATCTCCATATTTTTTGTCTACCTTAATATTAAAGGTTTGTAAGTCGTTAAAACGATTGGCTACAATAGCCCTAGCGGGTTTACGTTTTACTACGTTTCTACGAAGGTTAATAAACTGTTGGTATGATGCCGGAATTACTTTATCGGAAAAATAAAAGGTAGCAAAGCCTACCAATACTATAAAAATACTTAAAGTGCGCATGGCACGTTGCAAAGAAATACCGGTAGATTTCATAGCAGCGAATTCATAATGTTCTGAGAATTCTCCAAATACCATAATGGAAGAAAATAAAATGGTAATAGGTACTGTTATGGGTACTGAGATGGGGATTGAATAGAATATAAATTTTGCAATTACAATAAATTCTAAATCCTTTCCAGCAAACTCCGAAATATACAACCATACCGATTGTAAAACCATAATTATGGTTAAAATCAAAAGAATAACTACAAACTTTTGAATAAAAGAACTAAAAATATAACGATCAATTATTTTCAAGTAAACTTAGTCTAAGTGGTTAATATAGTAGCTATCATACTTTTTTTCGTTAAAAGAAAATAATGTACCGGATAAGGGCTGATTGGTCTTAAATTTTGTTACTTCAATACTTACCTCTGTTCCGTTGTTTTGTAAAATAATTAGTTTGTAAATATGTTTGGTAACTTTATCGATACCTAATAGAATAGATTTAATTTCTTCTAATTTTTTAGTAGGAGTTAATTTTATGAATTGAATTTTTCTTCCTTTGATATTTTGAACAATATCTAAAGTAGCAGAATAGCCTTTTTTATAAAACGAAAGCATTTTTGAAGGAGAAAAATTGTTTTCTTCTTCGGGTTTAGAAATGCTTATTTCCTCATCTTCATCATTAATGGTATATAGTTTTTCGCCGTCAAATAGTTGAGTGTTCCCCATTAGATTTAGAAGGTATTTTTCCCCTTCTAAAGAAACATTTCCTCTGGTTTCTTGCTGTAAGTTAGCAGAAATATTATTTAATCCATATTTAAAATTAATTACAATGTTTTTATACGATTTAACTTTGGAGTCCACTTCATTGAGTAATTGAGTGGCGTTTTGAGCACTTAAATTATAAGTGATTAAGAGAGTACTAAATAGTAATGTAAAAATTGATTTCATAGATGTGTTTAGTGTTAATACAAAAGTACTATGCTTGATTTAAATAACAGAGAAAGAGAGAAAAAAATCTATTCATTAGCTAGAAATTTTTCTAACTCTACTAAATCAGGAATTAACACTTGGCGAGCTTTACTTCCTTCAAAAGGACCTACAATACCAGCAGCTTCGAGTTGATCTATAATTCGTCCAGCGCGATTATATCCTAATTTTAGTTTTCGTTGTAATAAAGAAGCTGATCCTTGTTGGGCAGTAACAATAACTTCTGCAGCTTCTTTAAATAACTTATCTCTTTCACTAATATCATTATCAAGAGTTGTGCCACCTTCTTCTCCAACATATTCTGGAAGTAAATGGGCATCAGGAAAAGCCTTTTGTGCTCCAATGTAATCTGTAATTTTTTCTACTTCGGGAGTATCTACAAAGGCACACTGTACTCTTACAAGATTGTTTCCATTAGTGTATAACATATCTCCTCTACCAATTAATTGATCGGCTCCACCAGCGTCTAAAATGGTTCTAGAATCTATTTTGGACATTACCCTAAAAGCGAGTCTAGCAGGGAAGTTAGCTTTAATCATACCAGTAATTACATTTACAGACGGGCGTTGGGTAGCAATAATTAAATGAATTCCAATAGCTCTAGCTAATTGTGCTAACCGGGCTATAGGAGTTTCTACTTCTTTACCAGCAGTCATTATTAAATCGGCAAATTCGTCAATAACCAATACAATGTATGGAAGGAAGCGGTGTCCGTTTTCAGGATTTAATTTTCGTTGTTTAAATTTAGTATTGTATTCTTTTAAGTTACGAACAAAAGCATTTTTTAATAATTCGTAACGAGCATCCATTTCAAGGCATAAGGAATTTAAGGTATTTATTACTTTTGCATTATCAGTAATGATAGCTTCTTCCGAATCGGGTAATTTTGCTAAAAAGTGACGCTCAATTTTATTAAATAAAGTAAGTTCAACCTTTTTTGGATCTACTAAAACAAATTTTACTTCTGCAGGGTGTTTTTTGTATAACAAAGATGTTAATATAGCATTTAACCCTACCGATTTACCTTGCCCCGTAGCTCCGGCCATAAGTAAATGTGGCATTTTGGCTAAATCGACTACAAAGGTTTCGTTAGAAATGGTTTTTCCAAAAGAAATAGGAAGTTCCATTTCTGCATTTTGAAATTTAGATGCTGCAATAGCAGTTCGCATAGAAACTATGGTAGACTTTTTGTTTGGGACTTCAATCCCTATAGTACCTTTTCCTGGAATAGGAGCAATAATTCTTATTCCAAGAGCAGCTAAGGATAAAGCAATGTCGTCTTCTAAATTTTTAATTTTAGAAATTCGAATTCCAGCTTCTGGGATAATTTCGTATAGAGTTACCGTAGGACCAACGGTAGCCTTAATATGTGATATTCCTATTTTGTAGTTTTTTAATGTATTTACAATCCTATCTTTATTTTCTTCTAACTCTTCTTGATCTATAGTAATACTGTTTTGACCGTTAGTATAATCCTTAAGTAAATCAAGGATTGGAAATTTGTAGTTTCCTAATTCTAATGTAGGGTCAAATTCTCCAAAATTCTCTACTAATTGTTTACTTAGAGTACTAATATCTTCGTTATGGGAATCTTCTACTTGAATATCTAAAGCAACTTTTTCGTCATGAGAATCTTCCACTTGGATGTCTAAAGTAACTTCTTCATCCTCTTCTTCTTTAGCAATTTCAACTTCTAAGGCGGTATTATTAGAAAAAGAAGTTTTCTTTTCTTCTTTATTTGTTATTTCTGTTTCTAAGGGAACTTCATTTAATATAGGTTCGTTTATTGGAGTTTCTATATCCGATTCAGAAAGAGTATTTTTTACAGGAACAAAATCTTCGATACCTACTTTTTCTTGAAATTTAGAGACTGGGGTAGGAGGTGTTGTACTTTCTTCAACATCGGTAATTTCTTTAATATCTTCGGTAACTTTTTGTTTAGTTTTGGCAAAATAAGTACTAACCTTTTCGGGAGTCATATTTAGTCTAATTACAAAATAGAATAAGGCTAAAAAGATTAATATAAGTACCGTGCCAATTTTACCAATATAATCTTGGAACAAATCATTCATTTCAAAACCAACGATTCCCGATAATAGTCCGTAGAATTTATGAAAAAACCCAAAAAATAAAGAGCAAAATAACATAATATATAAACCCCAAAACCATCGACTTTTTAAGTATCGCTTGCCATAGTCTAGAAAATAACTAATTCCGGAAAGAAACAATAAAAAAGGAATTATTAATGATGCAATTCCAAACCCTTTAAAAACTAGAGTGTGACCTATAAAGGTTCCAAAGGATTGTAGTAGATTTTTGTGCGATGCATTGCGTGTAAAGGATCCATATTCACTTTGATCTGTTTGCCATGTAAAAAAGTAGGAGCTTATAGATATTAAAATCATTAAGCTTAACGTAATAAAAAAACCACCTATTACTAAACGTTGTTTTGGGCTTAATTTAAAATTAAGTTTATAGGATTTTTTAGGTCTATTCTTAGACTCCTTAGTATTAGTAGGGGTACTATTTGTAGCTTTTTTTCGAGCCATTAAGTATGTCTTTGTCTAAATTAGTATTATGTGTTTACTTTTAATATAGGGTTTACGGTAACCACTTTTTAATAAAGTTAGGTTTTCTTTTTTCAAGAAAAGCATCTCGTCCTTCTTTGGCTTCATCAGTCATATACGCTAGTCGGGTAGCTTCTCCAGCAAATACTTGTTGTCCTACCATACCGTCGTCGGTTAAATTCATTGCAAATTTTAACATTTTTATAGAGGTAGGAGATTTTGCTAAAATTTCTTGAGCCCATTCGTAAGCAGTGCTTTCTAATTCGTTGTGTGGAATTACAGCATTAACCATACCCATTTCATAAGCTTCTTGGGCAGAGTAGTTTCTTCCTAAAAAGAAAATTTCTCGAGCTTTCTTTTGACCTACCATTTTCGCTAAATAAGCAGAGCCATAACCACCATCAAAACTAGTTACATCGGCATCAGTTTGTTTAAAAATAGCATGTTCCTTACTAGCTAAAGTTATGTCGCATACAACGTGTAAGCTATGGCCACCTCCTACAGCCCAGCCTGGGACTACACAAATTACAGCTTTAGGCATAAAACGGATAAGTCGTTGGACGTCCAAAATATTTAAACGGTGATATCCATCCTCTCCAACATAACCTTGATGTCCTCTTGCTTTTTGATCTCCACCACTACAAAAACTATAAATACCATCTTTAGAAGATGGACCTTCGGCAGAAAGTAAAACAACACCTATGGAAGTGTCTTCTTGTGCATCTTGAAAAGCAATTAATAATTCGCTGGTAGTTTTTGGGCGAAAAGCGTTTCTAACATCGGGTCTATTAAAAGCAATACGAGCTACTCCTTCGCATTTTTTGTAAGTAATATCTTCAAATTTTTTAGCTGTTTTCCAATTGATAGTGTTCATTAAGACGTAACTTTATTTTCAAAAATAGACTATTTCTAAGCATTGCCCAAGTTTTTACAGTATGCTTAAAAATAGAGAGTTTTAAACTCTAATAAAAATACAAGAATGCATTACATTTGTAATTAGATGTATTTTCCTTATTAAGGAATAAATACTATAATATTAATTACAAACTATACTTATTTTGGAAAGTAACAAAGCCCAAAAATTGGTGGATAAAATCTTAAGCGATTTAGACCATGCTGGAATTATCATTAATACTGTAGTAGAAGATCTTAAAAATCTTCGTGAGTTCGCTAAAAAAGAACAAAACCCATTGGCTATTAAAGTTTTGCGTTTAACCTACGAATACATAGAACAAAACGAAACTTTCGATATTAATATTCCAGATGACGAACCTATAGAAGATGAGAGTGGAGAAACAGTAGGTTTGGTTTCCGAGGATAGTGACCCTAAAGAAAGCTTGTTGTATTTACTGTCTTTGTTTAAAGATTTAACTAATAAAAATAATATTATAGATCTAAAGGTTTATAGAGATTCTCTTTACGAGGAGTTATATTAAATTTATTAAAGCGCACATAAAAAAGCCTAAATATTCAATATAGTATTTAGGCTTTTCTGTGTCTACTTGTACTATCAATTAGTAAGATAAGCAAGGTGCCAATTGGGGGTTTTGTTTTATTAATTCCATAACATATACTTTTAAATCCTCTATTTCATGTGGAAGTAACAGCTTTAATGCTTTTTGAAATTCCACTGTAAATAAATGTACATCGAAACTTACTTTTTCTAATATAGACAAAGTATAATCATACATTGCTCTAGCCATTGTGGGTTTTTATTTAGTGTTAATTGTAAGAATAATACAAGAATTGTGTTAATTTTATTTTAGTAAAATACCCATTAGGTATATAAATTAAAAACTTAACAACTGTTTGCTTGTTGCAGAAACAATGTTAAAATATTATTTTTTCACTTTTATAGTCCATTCAAAATCAAATGTAGATACTGTTATTCCATTTTGGTTTTTTCCAGTAGATTGTAACCAAAATGTTTGACCTTCTCCTGTTTTTATAGCTTTTTCAATACTTTCTTTTACTTTTAAGCCATCTGTGCATAAAAAAGTAATTTTACCTGTAGCCTTTTTCGAAAAAATAGATTTGTTTTGGGCTACTAACATTGAAATTTTAAGATTACTTTTTTTAACATACCACATTACTAATGCTCCTGTAGTTAACTCTGCAGCCATAGCTTGAACAGCAAAGTACATAGATTTAAAAGGGTTTTGGTTAATCCATTTATGAGTTACCGTTACGGTACATTTTTCGTTGGTAATGTTATGTACACGAACACCCGTCCACCAAGCAGCAGGAAGTTTTAAAAAAAGGAAACGATTAAGATTTCGGGGTGAAATATCCATTTTACGACTGTTTTTTTCAAGTTATAAATAAAAAAGATAAATTTAGTATTGTTACAAAATCTTTTTTGAATGTTAATAACTATAAAATTTTTTTTACATGTCTTATATGTTTATAAATTAAAAAAAAGCATAAGTTTACTTATCACTATTAAAATATAAATTTTGAAAAAAATAGCATTATTATTAGCAACGTTAATTCCTTTAATTGCTGTTAGCCAATCTAATAGTCAAAAAATTAAAGGAAGTAAAGTAATTGATTTGAAAACTTCGGAGGTTGAAGCATTTACAAGTATTGAAATAGAGAATGCTTTTGAAGTGGAGCTTGTTTTGAAGAGTACACATAGTATTATAATAGATGCTGATGATAATTTGCATGAGCATATAGACGTAAATGTGCTTAATGGTAAGTTAAGAATTAGTACTGATAAAAATTTTGTAAGATATAAACGGCTTTTGATAGAAATAGGGGTAGATAAGAATTTAACAAATATTATTGCTAAAGGGAAATCTAAAATATCTACAAAAGACAAACTATTTGCAGAAAAATTAAATATAGAAACTTATGGTAGTGCATCGGTTAAAGTGAAGTATCAATCGGAAAATATTTCCTTTTTTGCTAAAGAAAAATCTAAAATTGATGCAGTTGGAGAAGCTAAAATAGTATCTGTAAATGTAAATGATTCTGCAGAAATAGAAATAGAATCTGTTTGCGAAAACTTAAGTGCTTCTCAAAATCTTAAAAGTGAATTTACTTTAGAAGGAAAAGCATCGAGTGCTATTTTTCAAATTACGGACACTAGTTTTTTAAATGCAGCCGAATTTGAAACAGGTACAGTAAATTTATCTATTTCAGGAGCTTCGGATGCTTATGTAAATACAACAGATAAGTTTGTTTTAGAGGCAATAGGGAAAACGAATACCCATTTATTAGGAAACCCTTTAATAAATGTTAAAACATTTAAGGATGAGGCAACGTTACAAAAAACAAATAAAGCTCCAAGTGCGTTTAAAACATTATTAAAGTAGTTTAGCATCATTTTTGCGGTATTACATTAAATAAGAAAGGATTTTTTTGATTATAGTAAAAAAACTATATGTTGATTACTGTGTTGAAAAGATTGATTATGGAAGTGATAATCAAGATAATTTTCTTGTAAATTTATAAAGACAAACTCTCGGAAGGTATGCAGTTAGGACACTACGATAATAATGATAATTTTGCTTTAGAGAAATATGAAGCAATGCTAAAGTCTAATCGAGTGCTTTTTTTTGATTCGAGTGAGTTTGAATATATAATACATCATTATATAGATCATGGTATGATTCATAAAGCAAAAAAAGCTATTATTATGAGTCTTTCTCAGCATCCAGATGTAATTTCCTTACGGTTATTAAAAGTAGAAGTACTTATTTTTGAAGATCAGTTAGAAAAGGCAGAAATGTTATTATCGGAAATACAGGAAATTGATGCTGAAAATGATGAAACGATGATTCAACAAGCTTCCATTTTTTCAAAACAAGGAAAACATAATAAAGCAATAAAGCAGCTTCAAAAAGCATTATATTTTACAGAAAACCCAGCAGATATTCATGCTTTACTAGGAATGGAATATTTGTTTATAGACGATTTTAAAAACGCTAAGGATCAATTTGAAAAATGTTTAATTTTAGATCCTAAAGATTATTCGGCACTATATAATAGTATAAATTGTTATGTATATTTAGACGATACAGAAGGTGCTATAGATTTTTTGAATCGATATTTAGATGAGAATCCATATTCAGAAATAGCTTGGCATCAGTTGGGATTACAATACGTGTATTTAGAAGATTATAAAAAAGCGATTGCTGCATTTGATTTTGCTATAATTAGTGATGATACTTTTGTTGGCGCTTATATAGAAAAAGCTAAATCTTTAGAAAAATTAAAACAATATCATGAAGCTATAGAATTGTTTACGCTTACCTTGTCTATTGACGACCCTACGGCTTATGCATTATTGCGAATAGGGAAGTGCTATGAAAAATTGGGAAAAAAAGATTTAGCATTGTTTAATTATAACGAAGCCGTTACGGAAGATCCTTTACTGGATAAAGGATGGCTTGCTATAACGGATTTTTACAAAAAAACAAAAGAATATCAAAAAGCATTACAATTTATTAATAAAGCTATTGAAATTGATGGAGAGAATTCCGATTATTGGAAACGATACGCTAAAATTAATAATATCTTAGGCTTTTATGAAGAGTCGGAAAGAGGATTTCGTAAATCGATAGAAGAAGGGGATGCTTCGTTGCAAAACTGGTTAGATAGAGCAGATATTTTAAGAGTATTAGGCGAAACAGACGCTACTATTATTTGTTTAGAGCAAGGACTAGAGTTTTATTCAGATAATGCTGAAATTTTATATAGATTGGCAGGTATTTTTTATGAGTCAAAATTAATAGATAAAGCAGAAAACTGTTTACACTCTGCATTAAAACAAGACCCCGAATTTAGTATAATACTAGAAGAGCTATTTCCTAAAGTGTATCAAAAAAAGCATATAAAACTTATTTGTGCTTCATACCAGTAAATAATTTTGTACTCCTAATATTTTAGTTAGCTTTGAATAACTATTATATTGTAAATGCAACGTACATTAAAAGATTATTTTGTTTTATTGATAAAGGGTATGGCTATGGGGGCTGCCGATGTAGTACCTGGAGTTTCTGGAGGTACTATAGCCTTAATATCTGGAATATATCAAGAGTTGATTGAAACTATTTCAAATTTAAATATTGGATTAATAAAACTTTGGAAAAAGGAAGGGTTTAAGACCTTTTGGCACACATCAAACGCTAATTTTTTATTAGCCATTGTAGGCGGTATATTTATTAGTGCTTTAAGTTTAATGAATTTAATGCATTACCTTTTAGAAAGCCACCCTATACAAGTTTGGGCTTTTTTCTTTGGTTTAGTTATGGCAAGTGTGTTTTTTATAGGAAAACAAGTGAGAAAATGGACAACATTTTCGGTAATCCTGTTAATGTGTAGTGCTTTTGCAGCTTATTTTATAACCAGCTTAAATACCTTTGGTAGTTCAAACAGCCTACTGTTTTTATTTATATCTGGAGCTATAGCTATATGTGCTATGATACTCCCAGGGATATCAGGCTCTTTTATTTTGGTTTTATTAGGGTCTTATGCAACTATTAGTACAGCAATTCATAATTTAGAATTAAAGAAAATTTTAGTGTTTATGATAGGATGTGCTATAGGATTACTTTCTTTTTCAAAGCTATTAAAATGGCTCTTTTTAAAGTTTAGAAACGAAACATTAGTTATTTTAACAGGTTTTGTATTAGGATCTTTAAATAAAATATGGCCTTGGAAGAAAGTTTTAGAATCTGTTGAAATAAACAATAAAATACATATAATTAAAGATGCGTCTGTATTACCTTCTCATTTTCAGGGAGAACCTTATGTAATGTGGGCTATCATCTTTTCATTATTAGGGTTTTGTTTCATATTTGGTTTAGAAAAGTTCGCCACTAAAGATAATGAGTAGACTTAAATTTGAAAAGCGGAATTTTGTAAATAATATCTTTTTGATATTAAAGGGTATTGCTATGGGTACAGCTAATAAAGTCCCGGGAGTTTCAGGGGGAGTAGTTGCTTTTGTAGGTGGTTTTTATGAAGAGTTTATTTATTCATTACAAAAAATAAACTTCAACGCTTTCAAGTTTTTTATCAATTTTCGTTTTAAAAGCTTTTGGAAATATATTAACGGAAGCTTTTTAGGATTGCTAATTTTAGGAATGCTAATAAGCTATTTTAGTGTTTCGAAACTTCTAGATTATTTTTTAGAACGAAATGAATTAGAAGTATGGGCTTTATTTTTTGGAATGATTATAGGTTCTGTAATTTATATTTCAAAAAATTACGAGAATTGGAATTTTAAGAATATCGTTTTTTTATTATTGGGAACATTAGTTGGTGTAGCTATTAGTTTATTGAAGCCAGCAGGAGAAAACGATAATCTATGGTTTGTTTTTGTTTGCGGTATTATAGGTGTTTCGGGAATGACATTGCCAGGTTTGTCGGGATCTTTCATTTTAATTTTATTAGGTAACTATATTTTGCTTCTCGTAGATTCTGTTAATGTGCTTTATGATACGCTATTTTATCTTTTTAAAAATGATTTTTCGTTTCTAGAAGATCAAGAACATATGCGTTTACTTCATGTCTTAGGAGTGTTTTCTTTAGGTTCTTTTTTTGGTTTAGTTAGTTTATCTCACTTTTTAGGATATGTTCTAAAAAAATATAAAAATGAGACTTTTGCTATTATTATAGGCTTTATAACAGGCTCCTTGGGAGTGGTTTGGCCTTGGAAAAATAAGATATATAAACTTTCGGAAGAAGGAAGTGTTTTATTAGATCCTAAGGGAAATATGGTGTTGGATTATTATAAACGTTATTTTCCAGATCTAACAATTAATACCGCTATTGTATTATGCTGGATAATTTTGGGAGTAGTACTAGTGTTATATATAGAGAGGCTTGGAAAACAGAATAGAAAGTAATAGTTTGCAAAGTATATAAGAAACAATAGATTAATATAAATTATAACAATAATGTATAAACAATTAATTATTTTTTGGCTTATTGGAATTAGTTTTTCGGCATTTTCTCAAGATACTAGAGGAGTACAAAAGCCAACTACCGCAGATAAAAACGTTTGTAAGCATTGTATAAATGCTATTCAAAACAAACCTAAAGAGGTTAGTTTTGGAGTAACAAGTGACGAAAAGGGAGACATTTACTTAGAAATTAACGATAAAAAATGGATCTCGTCGGTTTTTAAAAGCTCGAAAGACGGAATTATGTTAGATATTGTTTCAAAAGATAGATATAATTGTTCTTTAGAGTCAATTCCAGAACCCGATTATGGTTTACGAGGAACAACACTACCCGTAATATCAGGGAAAAAAATAATTTCAAGTTTAAAGGAACAAACAGATGGACAGTATAAGGGTAAAATAGGAGTTGTTCCTACTAACTTAAGGTCTCAAGAATTAGAGTTTAATATATTTTTTATTAGCAATAATTTCTTTTGCTACTACCATCTTGTTTATAATTTAGAGTCAAACGGGTTAGAATTTTTAGATCCAGGGATGTATTTAGATACCTTAACGTATAGCGATGAGTTTGAAACTTTAGAAAGTGACGAAGCTTATAAATTACGGTATAAAAAGTTAAAATTTGTTGTACCCTTTGAAAGGAATAAAGCAGTTTACTCGGAGCAAGATATAAAACCTATATATGATTCATTAAAACTTACCGAATTTGATATTAAAAAAATTAGCATAAAAGCATATTCTTCTGTAGAAGGAAGTTTAAAAAGAAATATTCAGTTACAAGAACAAAGAGCCACAAGTATAGCAAAGGCTTTACAAAATTTTCAAACACCAAAAATTAAGAATGTTATAGAAGCTAAAGAAAATTGGGTAGATTTTTTTAACGACATTTCTAAGTCTAAATATGCCTCTTTAGCTAAACTATCTAAGAAAGAGATAAAATCTAAATTAGTAGGCTCGGTAAACAAAGATTTAGAAGTTTATTTAAAAAAACATAGAAAAGCAGTAATAAGTTTAGATTTAGAAAAGAAAGACCCGTATAAAAAATTCGAGTCAGACGAATTAATTCGTCAATTTTCAACTTCTGTAGCGAAAAAAGATATAGAAGAAGCAAGAAAAATACAAAGCATCATTTTTGAAAGAATAAAAAATAATGTAATATCTCCTGATAGCGTAAAAAAGCTTGAAGTACCCAATTCTGAAGAGTTTTTAGATGTTAAAATTAATAACCTTTCCATAGATCATTTATTAGATGTTCGTACAGGAATGATTGTTTATAATCAGCTTAAGGAATTGGAAAAGCAGTTTCCTAATAATAAGAAAATTAAATATAATATTGTTGCTGTAACCTTTACCATATGGAGAAACCAGTGGCAAGAAATAAATCCAGAGAAATTTAAAAAGCAAATTCTATCTCTGAAAAAATATGGAATACCAAAATTATTAATCGATAGATTATTAATTAACTACAACATAAAAATGAGTTATGAATACTTATTGCAAGGGCAGTATAGCAAAAAAGATAAAAGTCTTAATGCAATATATGCTATTTTTAAAACCAATAGTAATGTTAGAGATAAAGACTATTTACATTTATCTAAATACTTTGCTAGCTATGCAAGAAGAGAATTGGCATTAGAAATTTTGGATAAGAAAATTAAAGAATTAACGGTTGATGAAGATTTATTGTTTTATTATTTAAACCTTACAATAATAGACCCAGAAATTACAAAAACGGATAATTACAAAACGATTATAAACAATGCAATAGCACATAACGAAAGTCGATTTTGTAGTTTATTTAATAGGTTTAAAAAAGAAGGTGGAATAACTTTTCAGTTGTTGGAAGACCAAAATTTGCGAAACATTTATTGTGAAAGTTGCAATTAATAAGTTAGGAAGCGTAATAAATTTGAATAAAAAAATGAAGCGTTATATCTAACACTTTTAAAGACAATTGTAGTTAGTTAATAATCTTATTCCCTTTTATAACACCTAATTTATTTGCATAAGAGTAATTAAATTAAGAATAACATTATCTTATTAGATATCTTTGCATCACATAAAAATTTTGCAATGATTAGAAATTTAAAAAAAGACTTACCTGCTAGTTTAGTAGTATTTTTTGTGGCTCTGCCTCTATGTTTAGGAATAGCTTTAGCAAGTGGAGCACCTCCTTTTGCAGGAATGATAGCTGGTATTATTGGAGGAATAATAGTAGGAGCGTTAAGTGGTTCTCAAATAGGCGTAAGTGGACCAGCAGCAGGTTTGGCGGCTATTGTTTTTGCGGCAATTACAGACTTAGGAAGTTATGAAAACTTTTTAGTAGCTGTGGTTATTGGTGGAGCAATTCAAATATTGTTAGGTGTACTACGAGCAGGAGTTATTGGTTATTATTTCCCATCATCGGTAATTAAAGGAATGTTAGTGGGAATAGGAATTATTATAATTTTAAAGCAAATTCCTCATTTTGTAGGATTTGATAATAGACCAAGAGGAGAATTTACTTTTTTTCGAGTAGATGGTAATAATACATTATCTCAAATTATAAATGCTATTGGAAGCCCAACCTTTGGATCGTTGTTTATTGGGGTAGTTTCGTTGGTATTAATGATTTTTTGGAGTAATGTATTAGCAAAAAAAGCTAAGATATTCACCTTAATCCAAGGACCATTTGTTGCCGTAGTTTTAGGAATTTTGTACGCTGTATTTACGCAAGATAACTCATTTTGGGGTATTTCTGCAAAGCATTTAGTAAGCGTACCCGTACCAGAAAGTACAGCTTCGTTTTTAAATCAATTTAGTTTTCCAAATTTTTCAGTAATAACAAATACCAATGTATTAATAACAGGCTTTACCATTGCATTAGTTGCTAGTTTAGAAACCCTATTATGTGTAGAAGCTACAGATAAAATAGACCCTCAAAAACGAATAACACCAACCAACAGAGAGCTCTTTGCTCAGGGAGTAGGAAACATATGTTCGGGGCTTATAGGTGGACTGCCAATAACGCAAGTAATAGTAAGGAGTTCTGCTAATATTCAATCAGGAGGAGCTACTAAAATATCGGCGATAGCACATGGTTTTCTATTATTAGTTTCAGTAATTGTAATTCCTAATGTTTTGAACTTAATACCTCTTTCGGTGCTTGCGGCTATATTGTTAATTGTAGGGTATAAATTAGCAAATCCAAATACGTTTAAAAAAGTTTTTTCTTTAGGATGGACTCAATACATACCCTTTATAGCTACTGTAATTTTAGTGCAATTTAGTTTGTTAATTGGTATTGGAGTAGGTTTAATAATAGGTGTTATAATAGTATTAATTAAAAGTTACCAAAATTCGCACTCTTTGCACATTAAAGATGGTAAAGGAGATAGTTCTATTGTAAAAATGGAATTAGCAGAAGAAGTAACCTTTTTTAATAAAGGCGCTATTATGAAAGAATTGGATAATATTTCTAAGGGAGCTTATTTAGATATTGATATGCTAAATACTAGGCATTTAGATAACGATATTAAGGAAGTGTTAGAAGACTTTTTATGGAAAGCTAAAGATAGGAATATTACTATTAAAATAACCTCTAAAGAAGGAGTAGTTGAAAACCCTAAAAGCATTATTGGGTTTTTTAAGTAGAGGTTAAAAAGTAAAGTTTTATTAAGTAGAAAACTGTATAATTAACTTTTGATGCAATACGCTCTAAAATTTTAGTTATAGTACTATAGAAAAACAGTAAAGCTTTTATACTAGCAATAATGTATGATATGGTAATAAGGGTCGTTATTTTTAATAGTTCTATTTCTTAAAATAGAACTATTAAAAGAAAACAAAGTTATTTTAGAACTTAATTCTATACTGTATATTTGAATTATTATTTTGAAAACATTTAGATGAATACAATTGAAGCTTTTAAAGCATATGTAGCCAATGTAGAGGCTAGGGAAGAATATAAGAAACCATTAGCTTTTGGTTTAGGAATTAGAAGAACCAAAGGGGATAAAGTATTAGATGTTAATTTTCCATCTATTAATTGGAATACAGCCTTTGGTACAGCAGCCTTGATACAAGATGTAGTTGGGTATAAAGGAGAAGAAAATGGATTTGTAACAGTTTCTAAAGCTCAATTACAAAAGGCGTTTGATAACTTTGAGGCGTTTCATAACGAAATAGAAAAACATCCTAATATTGTTTTAATTCAGCAATTATTAGAAACCATTAACTCACCAGCAAATGTATATCAGAAAATAGATGTTGTTGCTTACTTTTTATTTGATAAAGACCAACCTGTGGTTAATGCAGTAGAAGGGTATTTTAAATTACAATGTTTGTCCCAACTTCATGTATTACCACATGGTTTATCTTTAGATGGAATTTTTGGAAAACTAAATAACGTTGCTTGGACCAGCCATGGTCCTATTTTGCCAGAGGATATTGATAACGAAAGAATTAAGGCCACATTTAAAGGAGAAAATATAATTGTATCGCATGTAGATAAATTTCCATACATGGTAAATTATCATGTTCCTAATGGTGTACGTATTGTAAGTGGATCACAAGTAAGATTAGGAGCGCATTGTGCTGTAGGAACTACAGTAATGCCTGCTGGTTACATTAACTTTAATGCAGGAACTAAAGGAAATGCAATGATTGAAGGGCGTGTGTCTGCAGGAGTAGTAGTTGGGCATAATTCAGATTTAGGAGGAGGGGTTTCTATTATGGGGACACTTTCTGGAGGCAATAAAAACGTAATTTCTATTGGTGATAAATGTTTACTAGGTGCTAATTCAGGAACAGGAATCTCTTTAGGTTTTGGGTGTACCATTGCAGCTGGTGTTTATGTTACTGCCGCAGCAAAAGTGTGGTTATATAACGCAGAAAAACAACCCGTAGATATTGAAGGGAATGTTGTTTTAGAGGGACAAAATATTGTTAAAGGAGCCCAATTAAATGGGAAAGAAAAGTTATTATTTATCCTTAATTCAACAAACGGTCATTTAGAATGTAAGCCAAATCCTAAAACTATTGAATTAAACGAAGCGTTACATGTAAAGAATTAAGAACATTATAATTTCTTAATCGCATATAAAAAAAGATTGCTAAACTTACTATTTTAAGTTAGCAATCTTTTTTGGGAATATACTTTATCTATAAAGGCTCATTCAGAATATCCAAAACCCTTGTAAATACGAGGTTTTTGTCGTAAATTAATGTAAATAAAAACGGGTCAACGATAATTTATTGGTATCAGTTATTTTAGAGTTTTAATTATTTAGCATGATTAGCTCCATATTAAGTATAATTTAACCAGAAGATTTATTATTGTATTTTGAGATTATATCCTTCAAAGAACTGGGAGATATTTCACCAAAAGAGAACACTTTCCACATCTATTTAGAGGAGAAGAATCAACTTCCTATAAATTATTCAAAATTAGAATATGAATCAAAAGGGTTTAAGGGTATTAATATAGCGGTAATATAATTATATTAAATAAGGTATTATTCGTATCTTTTTCTTATGAAGAATATGGATTTTAGATCAGTAGATTCGTCAAGCAGAAATGAAATACGAAAACGAGCGATTAAACAAATTAATTCAGTTGTTCAAAAAAAGTTGTAGCCATGATGTGGCACGACTGTCTATTTTTAACGAATATAAAATGTTCTATAAAACTTTATATCTAAAACATACCCAAACTTAATATATTAAATTCCAGAAATCTCTTTTATATCTTTAATCATATCTATAGCTAAATTATCAGCTTCTTTTTGTGTTTTGGCTTCTGTGTAAATTCTAATAATAGGTTCGGTATTACTTTTTCTTAAATGTACCCAATTTTCGGGGAAATCAACTTTTACTCCATCGGTAGTAGTAACCTCTTCTTTTTCATACTTTTTTGCCATAGCTTTTAAAATATTATCTACATCTAGCTCTGGTGTAAGAGTTATTTTGTTTTTACTCATAAAATAAGTAGGATAGGACGCTTTCAACTCAGATATACTATATTTCTTTTCTGCTAGATGGGATAAAAATAAAGCAACACCTACTAAAGAATCTCTTCCATAATGCGATTCAGGATAAATAATTCCTCCATTTCCTTCTCCACCAATTACGGCATTCGTAGCCTTCATTGTAGCTACTACATTTACTTCACCAACATTAGAAGCAATATAAACCCCTCCATGTTTTACTGTAATATCTCTTAAGGCTCTACTTGACGATAAATTGGATACAGTGTTTCCTGGAGTTTTTCCTAATACATAATCTGCACAAGCTACTAAAGTGTATTCCTCTCCAAACATAGTACCATCCTCACACATAAAAGCTAATCGATCAACGTCAGGATCTACAGTAAGGCCTAAATTTGCTTTAGTTTCAACCACTTTCTTTGCTAAATCACCTAAATGCTCTTTTAAAGGTTCTGGATTGTGAGGAAAATGTCCAGTAGGTTCGCAGTATAATTCTATTACTTCTACTCCCATTTTTTTTAATAATTTAGGAATAGCGATTCCTCCTGTAGAATTTACAGCATCTACAACCACTTTAAATTTCGCCTCTTTTACTTTATTTACATTAACTAAGGCTAAATCTAACACTAAATCTATATGCCTATCTATATAAGTAGTATTTTCTTTGATTATTCCTAAATCGTCTACCTCGCTAAAAGTATAAGCATCACTTTCTGCAATAGCTAAAATCTCAGCCCCGTTATTAGCATTTAAAAACTCTCCTTTGTTGTTCAATAATTTTAATGCATTCCATTGTTTAGGATTGTGACTTGCTGTCAAAATTATTCCCCCGTCTGCAGCTTCCAAAGGAACCGCTATTTCAACTGTTGGTGTAGTAGACAAACCTAAATCAATTACATCTATACCTAACCCTATTAAACTGTTCATTACTAATTGCTGAACCATACTTCCAGATAAACGAGCGTCTCTTCCAACTACTACTTTAGGGTTTTGTTTACCGGAATTTTTTTTAACCCAACTGCCATAAGCCGAGGCGAATTTTACAGTATCTATAGGAGTTAAATTATTACCTACTTTACCACCTATAGTACCTCTTATTCCAGAAATAGATTTTATTAATGTCATTGTATTCAATTTAGTTGCTGCAAATATAACTTGAATTTAAGATTCCTTTTATTAAAATTTAATGAACTTTTTTCTTGTAGATAACCTTTTAGAATACCAGATATTATTGCAAATTAATTAATTAAGCATTTTAAAACAGAAGGGCGAACAAAAACAAAAACGGATAAAATAATAAAAGGGAAAATAACACAATTGTATTTTCCCTTTTATTATTAATAGAGTTTACTACTTACTTTACAGTTTTAAGGATTTAGTGTCTTTTCCTTCAAAAATTGTTTTAGCTTTTCCTTTATAAGTATTGTTCTTAAAGGTTAAGTTTTTTGATTCGAAAATTCTAATAACAGGATTTTTAGGGAAAAGTTGAGGAAAAGTTCCAGAATTGTTAATGGTATTTCCAGAAAACTCTAAACCATCTGTATTAGTTAATTGTAAAATTAAATTATCAAAATGATTAAACGTATTTTTTATAATTTTGATATTTTTAAAAGCAATACTCTTATTATCATCATCAGTATCAAAACGAATTACACCTCTTTTAAACCCACTATGTTGGCAATCCTGGAAAGTATTGTTTTTAATTACGATATCTTGAGCATTACCAGATTCAAACCAAAAGCCACTTTCCACAGGGATTAACAAAGCTTCCATTTGAGTTCCAAAAAAATTATTTTCTATAATGGCTCCTTTTGGAGTAGACAATAGTAACCCTCTAGCTCTATTATTTTTAATTTGACAATTTTTTACAATTAATTTTGGATATGCGTCTGTATTTTCTACAAGGTCACCTACTTTAAGATCTTTAGGTAAATTCTCTTTAGTAGTAAGTATATGGTATCTACCATTTATAGTTTTAATATTTTCTATAGTCACATTTTTATAAGGAAAAAAAGAATTACTAAGACGAACTAGTCCTAAGTTATCTCCTTTTTTACCAACTATAAAACCTTGTTGTTGTGAATGTCCCATTCTAATACCTAACTTTTTAGGTCCAAGTATATCTACTATTTCTTGATATGCTCCATGAATATTACTAGCATCGTCTAATTGATTTTCAAACGTACAATTCAACAATTCAACAACGCCTCTACAACCTACAAAATGGGTGGCATCTGCAGTAGTAGAAACAATACGTCCTCGAGAAGGAGTTACATTAAAATTATTTAAACTTACATTCTCACAATTTTCAGCAATTAGTCCCATTCCACCAGCATGATGTACAGTTACATTCTGTGCTTTAAAATTAGTATTCCAAGTTAATCTAAACGCGGGAGCTACTCGATTAATACTTTGATCTCCTTTAGCTGTTAAAATAAAACCTACTGGAGGTAACCCTTTTTTATGATTATATATACGAACTAATCCAGGTTTAATTTCTTTAGCTTTTAGTTTTTCTTGTTTACCTATTTTTTTAAAAAATTTAGAACGGACGTCTTTTTTGTATTTATATACAACATTATCTAAATTAAATTGAGATTCGGATTTTTCGCTAGTGGTTAAAGGAGTGTATGCATGTGTATTAAAAGCAATAGCTCTTCTAATAGAATCGTACAATATAGTTTGACCTAAAGAATGTTCATAATATTCCTTTATAAAAATAAGCTGACCATTTCTAATTTCATAAGGATATTCTTTTGAAATGTTAACATCAAAGGACTTTTCATTAATATTGTTAGCTACTACAGTCATTTCACTATGAAAAGAAACAGCCCAATCGATAGAAACATTTTTGATAGTTATGTTTTCAGAATGGTCTATAAGAAAAGGAATCATTATACCATGAAAAATAAAAGTAGCTCCTTGTCCATCAATTGTAACATTTTTCCATTTATTTACGGGAAAAGCAGTCTTTACCATTAAATCATCATGATTGGAGATACGGCAAAATGTTTCATATCCTTTATCTGGATAAAAATGATATTCTCCTTTTTGAAATTTAATAAGTCGAATTTTGGCTTCTAAATCAAGTGTTTTTTCTAAAACTTTGCTCGTGGCATCGTCACTAATACTAGTGTCAAAATATAAAGTATCGGAGTCGTTAAAAGCTGATGAATACTGCCATGTGGTGAAAAAAAGAATTAAAAAGTGAAATACTAATTTTAGGTTTCGTGTCATCTTGAAAAAATTAAGATAGCTAAGATATAATTTTTTAAATATACTTATAAAAAATATTTGTAAATTTGCAGTCCATTTGTGGGGGTAGGTTATGCAAATTGGACAAAACTATTTTAAACACTTTTACAAATTACCCTTTAATTACCTAACTGTTTGTAAAATACAAATTTTATCTTCATGTCTGAAGAAACAACAAACCAAGAAGCTCAAGCGACTGTAAGTCCTGAGCAATTTTTAAAAGATTTTAACTGGCACAACTACGAAGAAGGAATCGACGTAATAGAGGATACTCAGTTAGAAGAATTTGAAAAACTAGTAGCAGAGAATTTTGTAGATACTTTAAATGATGAAGTAGTTACAGGAACCGTTATTAATTTAACGGATAGAGATGCTATTATTGATATTAATGCTAAATCTGAAGGAGTAATTTCTCTTAACGAATTTCGTTATAATCCAGATTTAAAAGTAGGCGATAAAGTAGAAGTGTTAATTGATGTACGTGAAGATGCTACAGGACAATTAGTACTATCTCATCGTAAAGCACGTGTAATTAAAGCATGGGATCGTGTTAATAATGCTCACGAAACAGGGGAGATTGTTAATGGGTTTGTTAAATGTCGTACTAAAGGAGGTATGATTGTAGATGTTTTTGGAATTGAAGCATTCTTGCCAGGATCGCAAATTGATGTAAAACCAATCCGTGATTACGATGTTTATGTAAATAAAACAATGGAATTCAAAGTGGTTAAAATTAATCACGAGTTCAAGAATGTTGTAGTTTCCCATAAAGCGCTTATCGAAGCAGATATCGAGGAGCAGAAAAAAGAAATTATAGGTCAATTAGAAAAAGGTCAAGTATTAGAAGGTACGGTTAAAAATGTTACTTCTTATGGAGTTTTTGTTGATCTAGGTGGAGTAGATGGATTAGTACACATTACCGATTTATCTTGGTCTCGTATTAATCACCCAAGTGAAATGGTGGAATTAGATCAAAAATTAAACGTGGTAATTTTAGACTTTGATGAAGCTAAAACACGTATTCAATTAGGTCTTAAACAATTAAAACCACACCCATGGGAGGCTCTTAATGGAGACTTAAAAGTAGGAGATAAAGTAAAAGGTAAAGTAGTTGTAATAGCAGATTACGGTGCATTTATTGAAGTAGAAGAAGGTGTTGAAGGATTAGTACACGTTAGTGAAATGAGTTGGTCTACACATTTGCGTTCAGCTCAAGACTTCGTAAAAGTTGGAGACGAAGTAGATGCTGTTATTTTAACATTAGATAGAGAAGAACGTAAAATGTCTTTAGGAATCAAACAAATGACTCCAGACCCATGGACAGATATTACTTCTAAATACCCAGTAGGTTCTAGGCATACAGGTGTGGTTCGTAACTTTACAAACTTCGGTGTATTTGTAGAATTAGAAGAAGGTATTGACGGACTTATATATATATCCGACCTTTCTTGGACTAAGAAAGTTAAACACCCATCAGACTTTTGTACTGTAGGAGATAAGTTAGATGTTGTAGTGTTAGAATTAGATGTTGACGGACGTAAATTAAGTTTAGGTCACAAACAAACAGAAACTAATCCTTGGGATAAGTATGAAAATGAATTTGCTGTAGGAACTAAACACACTGCTACTATTACAGATGTAAGTGATAAAGGTGCTACAATAGAATTTAATGCTGATGTTATTGCTTTTGCTCCAGGTCGTCACTTAGAGAAAGAAGATGGTTCTAAATTAGGCAAAGCAGATTCGGCAGAATTTGTAGTTATTGAATTTAATAAAGAATTCAAAAGAGTAGTAATTTCCCATACCGCTTTATTTAAAGAAGAAGAAGCTAAAGAGGTGAAACAAGCTGCAAAGAAAGCACAGTCTAATAACGAGAAAACAACTCTTGGAGATTTAGATGCGTTAGCTGAATTAAAGGCAAAATTAGAAAAGGGAGGAAACTAATAATAAGTTTTTAACTTTAATAAAAAAAAGCACCTCAAAATGAGGTGCTTTTTTTATGTCTTTATTTTTTACTAAAGAACCTATTTCTATTGAAAAATATTTTTTACAATCAGTATAAATTACACTAAAAGAATAAATATTTTATAGATATAACTATATTTGTGGGCAATAAAAGCAGAGATATTCAATCTCTAAATACAGTTGAATATCGTATTAAACTAGTGTAATAAATAGTTTTTTAAAATGTAAAAACTACTTTTATTTACAACAGAGAAAAAGACTATAAAATTATTGGAATGAAGATTAATAAATACAGTCAAAATGTTACACAAGACGATACACAGCCAGCAGCGCAAGCAATGTTGTACGCAGTAGGTCTTAAAGAGGAAGATTTTGAAAAACCTTTAGTGGGTATTGCAAGTACTGGTTATGAGGGAAACCCTTGTAATATGCATTTAAATGATTTAGCTAAATTGGTTAAAAAAGGTGTAAACTCAAAAGAGTCAGTAGGATTAATCTTTAATACTATAGGTGTTAGTGATGGTATTTCAATGGGAACTCCAGGGATGCGTTTTTCATTGCCATCTCGCGATGTTATTGCAGATTCTATGGAAACAGTAGTACAAGCAATGTCTTATGATGGTTTGGTTACTGTAGTTGGATGCGATAAAAATATGCCAGGGGCATTAATGGCAATGTTGCGTTTAAATAGACCCGCTATTTTAGTATATGGAGGAACCATAGCATCTGGATGTCACGAGGATAAAAAATTAGATGTAGTATCTGCATTTGAAGCATGGGGAGAAAAAGTAGCAGGAACCATGGAAGAAAACGAATATCAAAGTATTATAAAAAAAGCCATTCCTGGTGCTGGAGCATGTGGAGGAATGTACACAGCTAATACAATGGCTTCTGCAATAGAGGCTTTGGGTATGGCATTACCATATAATTCTTCTAACCCTGCAATTAGTAAAGATAAAGAAGCAGAATGTATCGATGCAGGAGCTAAAATGCGTTTTTTGTTAGAAAAAGATATTAAACCTTTAGATATTGTAACCCGTAAATCTTTAGAAAATGCAATTCGTTTAGTAACCATAATGGGAGGATCTACGAATGCAGTACTTCATTTCTTAGCTATTGCTAGAGCTGCCGATATTGAGTTTACGTTGGAAGACTTTCAGCATATTAGCGATACAACTCCATTTATAGCAGATTTAAAGCCTAGTGGGAAATTCTTAATGGAAGATGTGCATAGAGTAGGAGGGATTCCTGCAGTACTAAAATATTTACATAAAAACGGGTTACTACACGGGGATTGCATGACGGTTACAGGTAAAACTTTAGCAGAAAATTTAGCCGACGTACCAGATTTAGTAGAAGGTCAAGAAGTAATAAAGCCTTTAGAAAACCCAATAAAAGCCACAGGACATTTACGTATGCTTTATGGAAATTTAGCGCAAAATGGTTCGGTAGCAAAAATTACAGGAAAAGAAGGATTACTTTTCAAAGGTCCAGCAAGAGTTTTTGAAGGAGAATATGCTGCAAATGATGGTATCCGAACAGGATTAGTAAAAAAAGGAGATGTAGTAGTTATACGCTACGAAGGTCCTAAAGGAGGACCAGGGATGCCCGAAATGCTTAAACCAACCGCTGCTATTATGGGAGCAGGTTTAGGAAAAGATGTAGCGTTAATTACAGATGGACGTTTTTCTGGAGGAACTCATGGTTTTGTAGTTGGACATATTTCTCCAGAAGCACAAGAAGGAGGAACAATAGGTTTAGTTAAAGATGGTGATATTATTACTATTGATGCCGAAACTAACACTATTGCTGTGGATGTATCAGAAGAAGAATTAGTAGAACGTAAGAAATCATGGGTAGAACCGCCATTAAAATTTAAAAAAGGAGTATTATATAAATATGCTCGCTCAGTATCTTCGGCCTCTCAAGGTTGTGTGACTGATGAATTTTAGCAATAATTATTGAGTATCAGTATAGTGGTTTTAGTTTTTAGAATAATTCTTTTATTTTAAGACACAAAAATAAATAGCTTACAGTGGAAACTGCAAGCCAAAAGAAATAAAGAAAATGAGTAAAACAGTTCGTATTACTGGAGCAGAAGCGGTAATTCGTTGCCTACTAGAAGAAGACGTAGATTTAATTTACGGATACCCTGGAGGAGCAATTATGCCGGTTTATGATGAGCTTTATAAGTATCAAGATAAATTAACACATGTTCTTACACGTCATGAACAAGGTGCGACACATGCGGCACAAGGTTATGCACGAACCAGTGGAAAAGTAGGAGTTGCTATTGCTACTTCTGGGCCTGGTGCAACCAACTTGGTAACAGGTATTGCCGATGCACAAATAGACTCTACACCAATGGTATGTATTACTGGTCAAGTAGCTTCTCATTTATTGGGTTCTGATGCATTTCAGGAAACAGATATAATAGGAATCTCTACCCCTGTAACCAAATGGAATATTCAAGTTACTAAAGCAGAAGATATTCCAGAAGTAATGGCAAAAGCTTTTTATATAGCACGCTCTGGACGACCAGGGCCTGTATTAGTGGATATTACTAAAGATGCTCAGTTTTCAGAATTTGATTTTAGTTACGAAAAATGTAAAGGAGTTAGGAGCTATAAAGCCATACCTAAAACAGACCCTCAATCTCTTAAAGATGCCGCAGCTTTAATTAATGAAGCAGAAAAACCTATGATTGTATGGGGACAAGGGGTTATTCTTGGAGAAGCTGAGGCAGAGTTTAAAGCATTTGTTGAAAAAACAAACATACCTGCAGCTTGGACAATTCTTGGAGTTTCTGCTCTCGAAACTAAGCATGAGCTAAATGTAGGAATGGTAGGAATGCATGGAAATTACGGTCCTAATAAACTTACAAACGAGTGCGATTTGTTAATAGCTATTGGTATGCGTTTTGATGATCGTGTTACAGGAAATTTAGAAACTTATGCGAGACAAGCTAAAGTAATTCATTTTGAAATAGATCCAGCAGAAATTAGTAAAAATGTATATGCAGATGTTGCCGTAATGGGTAACGTAAAGACTACTCTAGAAGGTATTTTACCGTTAGTAGATGCTAAAAAACATGATACTTGGTTAGCAGAATTTAAAGCCTTTGATAAAATAGAGCAAGAAAAAGTAATTCAAGAAGAACTTTACCCATCTAAAGATGGAATTAGTATGGGAGAAGTAATTCGAAACATTAATGAAGTTACTAAAGGAGATGCTGTGGTAGTTACCGATGTAGGACAACACCAAATGATGGCTATTCGCTATGCCGATTTTGTAAAATCTAAAAGTAATGTAACTTCTGGAGGTTTGGGAACTATGGGATTTGCTCTTCCGGCAGCTATTGGTGCAAAAATGGGAGCACAGGATCGTCAAGTGATAGCGGTTATTGGTGATGGAGGTTATCAAATGACAATACAAGAATTAGGAACTATTTTTCAAAACAATATAGGAGTTAAAATTGTAGTATTGAATAATGAGTTTTTAGGAATGGTACGCCAGTGGCAAGAATTATTCTTTGAAAATCGATATGCATCTACAGAAATGACTAATCCAAATTTTGTTAAAATAGCAGAAGGATATAATATTCCAGCTAATAGAGTAAAAGAAAGAGCTCATTTAGCTAATGCTGTAAAAACAATGTTAGAAACTGACGGTCCTTATTTTCTTGAAGTATGTGTAGAAAAGGAAAATAATGTATTCCCAATGATTCCAACAGGAGCTTCGGTTTCAGATATAAGATTGAGTTAAAATGGAAGAAAAGAAACAATATTATACAATTTCGGTTTATACCGAAAATAACATAGGTTTAGTTAATCGTATTTCTACAATTTTTTTAAAAAGACATGTCAATCTATTAAGTATGACGGCTTCAGAATCTGAAATTGAAGACGTATATCGTTTTACGATATTAGTTAAAATGACAGAAGATAAAGTAAAGAAGATTGTTGGTCAAATAGAAAAACAAATAGAAGTAATTAAGGCGTATTACCATACCGATGAAGAAACAATATCACAAGAAACAGCTTTGTTTAAAGTAGCATCTAAGTTACTTTTTGAAGAACCACAAGTTCAAAATATTATTAAAAGAAGTGGAGCTACTATTGTTACGGTAAACAAAAACTTTTTTGTAATTTCTAAAACAGGAAGACGCATAGAAACAGAAGCGTTATATTCTGCATTAAAACCCTTTGGATTACTGCAATTTGTTCGTTCTGGACGTATTGCCGTAACAAAAGAAGCGATGAATATTTCTGATGTATTAAAAGACTTTGACGACTTAGATTAATGTAATTTTATAGTTTTAAAACAAAAAAGAGACAGTTTAAAGTAGGATAAATACATTTAAAATTGTTTGTTATAATTTTTGATTAAAATATTTTTTTTATTTTCCTTTGAAAGTATATATGTTACTTGCTGTAAGAAATATAAAATAATGATTTTTTTAAGTTTTAAGATGTGTTTTCCTGTATCTTTTTTTGAAAAATTATAGGAAACTTGACGAATGCATAAAGGTAATTTGAAATATAATTTTAACTACATCCCTTTGTTTGTTTTAATTGGAGTTTTACTTGGTCTAAAGAGCACTTATTAATGGTTCGCTTTGCTAAAAGTAAATTAGAATGATTTAAGAATTATAGTGATTTTCTTAATGAAATGCTTTCTACAGAAACAATACAAAGGTTTAAATATTACCTTCCTATAAAGTACTGCTTGTGCATATAATATTTTACTATAATTAAATAGAATAGAGCTTAGAATTAAAAAAGGAAGTATTTTTGAGTAAAATCTATTCAACCATAAAATTATTCAAAAAAATATATGAATTGTTTACTTACTGGGGCTACAGGGATTGTAGGAAGTCATATTTTATTTGAATGGTTACAAAAAACATTACAAAAATCAAGTACTGAAAAATTATATTTAGTAGTTAGAAATACTAATATTACAGCAATACAAAGAGTAAAAAAAGTACTTACAGATTCTACACGGCCAAAATTTATGGAGCGTTTTACTTTAGAAGAATGTTTAAGTAGGTTATGTATAATTTCTAAAGATGTAGGAAGTCTAACACAAAAGGATTTGAAGTCTATAGATTTTACTACAGTAATACACTGTGCGGGTTCTACAAATTTGACGCATTCTAAGGAAACGAAACAACAAGTATATACAGAAAACTATTCTATTACAGAGCATTTACTTAAAATAGTACCTCAAAGAGTATCTCGTTTTTTGTATATAAGCACAGCCTTTTCTTTTGGAATACAAGAAAAAGTGGTTAAAGAAGAAATGAAGAATTTTAAGGTAAGTACTTTTAGAAATCCCTATGAAAATTCAAAATACGATAGCGAAATTTTAGTTAAACGATTATGTAAGGTAAAACAAATAGAATACCAAATTCTTAGGCCAAGCATAGTGTGTGGTAGGCTATTAGAAGCTCCTTTTTTTGAAACTCCAAAATTCGATGTATTTTATGCATGGGCTATTTTTTTAAGTAAATACGCTAAAAAGGCAGATAATCAATTTCGTATTTGGATAGATAAAACAAGTGGGTTAAATATTGTTCCTGTAGATTTTGTAGCTAAAGCTATTATGTATGCATACGAGACTCCTAAAATAAAAGAATTAAATATTATAAACCCTACAAAAATATCTCATAAGACATATGTCGGAGAGGTGTTACGAAAATTTAACATTAATCAATTTGAATACGTAAGTAATAAACCAGAAAATTTAAATGTATTTGAGCAGTTGTATTATAAAACTATAGGAAGTGTATTTGAAAAATATATAACCGTACCCGATTTAAAATTTGATAGTGAACTCATTACCAAATTAATTAAGGAATTAAATTTAGATTCTAGCCTAGGAGTTTCTGAAAATTTTATAAATTTAATAGACTTTTCGATAAAAAAGAAGTTTCGAAAAAGTTATATATAAGAATTTAATATTCAAAAAAACTTTTTTTACGATACCATTTTGAGATTACTTTTGAAGCTAATTTATTCTGAGGAGTAAAATTAGTTTTATAATTGTGTTTGGTTTTATCTACGGTATGCCATTTCCAAAAAAAACCACCAGCAAACCAATCTTCAGACCAAAAAGTTTCGAATACACTTTGAAAAGCGTTAGCTTGCGCTAGCTCGTTTGCAGGATAATTAGTTGTATTAGACCAAGATTCTTTAGTACAATAATCCGAACTAGTATATCCATATTCGGTAAACAGAATAGGTTTTTTATAATATTTACTTAAATTTTTTAAATTAGTTTTTATAGGTTTCCAAGCATTATTTAAATTTTTAATGTTTGGGGTTTGTTCTTCTGAAAGAGGAAAATAGCTGTCTATACCTATAAAATCCAATTCGTCCCAAAAAGTAACATTATGAAAGTTATCCCAATTAGCAGCATAGGTTAATTGACCTTTATAAATAGTTCTAATTTCTTGTATTAATTTTTTCCAAAAAAGGGGACGCTCTTTTACTACTTGTCTTAATTCGGTACCAATGCAGAACAAAGAAACTTTATATTGTTGAGCCAATTTGGCGTACGCCATAATATAATTAGTATAGGATTGTTCCCACTGAATCCAATCGGTTTCAGATGTTAAAGTAAAATCGCCAGCCCAACCTTGTCCAGCTACCCATACATGTGGTTTTAGGAACACTTTTAGGTTTTCGTTTTTAGCATATTTAATAACAAGTTCACTTCCTTTTAAACGTTCTCCCCACCATTGGAAATTAGTGTTAAAAACAACTCTTGTAGAATTTGATTTTATAAAAGAGTAGGGGATTAATGCAACCCAATTTGCATTTACTTTTTTAACCCCAGCTAATTGCGATTGATTAATAGGAGAGGGAGAAGAAACTAAACTAGCTCCATTAATTTTTACATTCTGAGCTAAACAATAAAAATACACGTTTACAAAAAAAACTAATATTGTTAACGTGTATTTCATATACTATAAAGCGTTATAATAGTCTAGAGAGTCTGAAAGCAATTGTGTAGGAACTTCAATATTAAACACAGCATCTCCAATTTTTTTAAGTAAAACAAACAGTACTTTTCCTCCTACATTCTTTTTATCAAAAATAAGTAAGTCTATAATAGGTTGATAATCGTCCTTTTCAATAACTACTTTAGGATAAATAGTTAATAGATTTTGACTGATTTCATTTAATTCGGTAACGCTCAAATTGCATAGTTCTTTAGCTAAAAAGGACTCAACAATCATACCAATAGCAATAGCTTCTCCGTGTAGCAGAGTTGTTTTAGAAGGATGAGTTAAAAAATAAGACTCAATAGCATGCCCTAAAGTGTGACCAAAATTTAAAAATTTACGAATATTTTGTTCGGTAGGATCAACAGTAACAATACTATTTTTAATAATTACCGATTCATGTATCAATTCAGCTAAATCCGTAGTGGTTAACTCTTTAATTTTAAGTAAACGGTTCCAGTAACTAGCATCTTTAATTAATCCATGCTTTAACATTTCGGCAAAGCCGCTGCGTAATTCATTACCAGGTAATGTTTCCAAATAACCGGTATCTATTAGCACCATCTCCGATTCGCTAATAACACCAACCATATTTTTTAAATTCCCTAAATCAACTCCTGTTTTTCCTCCTACAGAAGCATCAACTTGAGCCAAAAGAGAAGTAGGAACATTAACATAAGAAATCCCTCGCTTAAAGGTACAAGCTACAAACCCTCCTAAATCGGTAACAACACCACCACCAAGATTAATTAGAAGACTTTTTCGGTCGGCACCTAATTCTGATAAAGCATTCCATACACCACTACAGGTTTCGATATTCTTATTAATTTCTCCAGCTTCAATTTCTATAATTTCTATAGGAATTTCTATTTCAAGATGTCCCATAAAACGAGCCAAACAATTTTCGTGTGTATTGGTGTCTACCAATATAAATACGCTACTATGATTTGATTTTGATAAGTATTGATTTAATTGAACATAGGTTTCTTCTTGAAAATAAACAATAGATTCTCTAGATTTTATGGATTGCATTCCTATAATATTTTACAAATTAGACTCCATATTTAGATTATTAATCTAAATAAAGAAAGTTTTTTAAGGATCGTCAAAAATAAATTTATATTCTGACTTTTTGTTACTGTTGAACTCATTAATTTCGTAGCAATTACCTTAGAAAAGTTACAAGTGCTAGAAGTGTTTTTACTGCAAATAAGAATTAAGCATCCATAGTGTTTTTTCGGTCTGAGAAATATAGTCACTCATTAAACTTATAGTTCCTTCATCATCTGCATTTCCTGCAAGGTTTAAAATTTCTCGTTCAAGAATAATTATTGTTGAAAAGTTTTTTACTACTATTTTAACGCCTTCAATACCGTTAGTTACACTTTTTTCTTCCTTTATTTTAGAATTATTAAGGTAGTCAGAAAAGGTATGAAATGGTTCGGCTTCGAGGGTTAGGATTCTTTCGGCAATTTCATCAATTTTAATAACAGCATCGTTATATAATTCTTCAAATTTTAAGTGCAATTCAAAAAACTCTTTTCCTTTAATATTCCAATGTAACCCTCTTAAATTTTGATAAAAAACTTGATAGTCTGCCAATAATTGATTTAGTTTACTACTAAGTTCTTCTGCTTTTGTTTTGTCAATTCCTATTAAGTTTTTCATATTTTATATATTATTAATATCAATGATTAATGTAAGAAACGTAAGGCGGTAATAAGTTCTAATCCTACGTTTATAACTAATCCAAATATAATGTTTTGTGTTTGTCTTTAATATTGGATATTAAATTTTATTAATCTTGTAAAGGTTTACAAATAAATACCTTATAATTTGTAGCGAATTATCTAACAAAAGAAAGACTTTTTAGGCATAAAAAAATCTACTTAGTTATGAAAAATATAAAATTTAGAGTAGTCTTTACAATCGTTTTAAGCTTAATACGGTAGCTTCGGTACTACAATTTTTAATTTTTAATTGTAGTTGTAAAGTGTCTTTTTTTCTACTATATATTACGTAAGTTTTACACGAGTCTAATTTGGTGTTACTTTTTCCAAAATCTACTTTCCCGTTTTGCAAAATAGTATTTACAACAACGGTGTCTAATTTATTGTCTACTAAAAAAGAGAGTGTTTCAGGGGAATAATAGTGGTTTTTATTTCGAATATTTTTAAGTACTCGTGCTGTAGGACTATAATCGCAAGAAGATTTTTTTCCAGAGAAAAAAAAAGCAACAGCTATAGTACCTAAAACTAAACCGCTACTATAATATCCAAGTCGTTGTACAAATGTCATTTAAAAAACTAATAAGTTAATATCTCTAGATGCCAAATCAAACCAATCGCCAATAGCCTTGCTAGTAAGTACTCCATGGTAAGAGTAAACTCCATTTTTAAGACCTTTATCGTTACGAATAGCATGTTCTAAACCTCCCGATTCGCTAATTTGCTGCAAATATGGGCTAAAAATATTACTTATGGAAACAGAAGAAGTCTTTGCATATCTTGAAGGAATATTGGGAACACAATAGTGAATTACACCATTTTTAGTGTATGTAGGAGATTTGTGACTTGTAATTTCGGACGATTCAAAACATCCTCCCATATCAATACTTACATCAATAATTACGGCTCCTTTTTTCATATGCTTAAGCATATCTTCACTTACAATAATTGGAGAACGATCTTTTCCCCTAACAGCACCTATAACAATATCACAACGCTTCAAAGATTTTATTAAATGTTTTCGTTGCATAGTGGAAGTGTGTATAGGTCTTCCCACATTAACTTGAATGCACCTTAATTTGTTAATGGAGTTATCAAAAACTTTTACATTAGCGCCTAAACCCAAAGCAGAACGAGTTGCAAACTCTCCAACAGTACCAGCACCTAAAATTACAATTTCTACAGGTGGAACCCCTGTAATATTGCCCACTAAAACTCCATTACCTTCGTTGGCATTAGACAATATTTCGGAGGCAATAAGTATGGATGCGGTACCTGCTATTTCACTTAAAGAACGTATGGCGGGGTAGGATCCGTCGTCGTCTTTTATAAATTCAAAAGCTAATGCTGTAATTCGCTTTTTTTCTATAATTTGAAAATATTCTTTGCATAACGTTTTTAATTGTAATGCAGAAAAAAGAATAGCTTCTGGTTTAATCAGCTTTAATTCATCTAATGATGGAGGTTGCACTTTTAAAATAATAGGACAAGAGAATACTTTTTTAGTATCACTAGTTATTTCGGCACCAGCTTCACTATAATCTTTATTTTCAAAACCAGCTAAATCTCCCGCTCCAGATTCAATAAGTATTCGATGTCCATTAGCAATAAGTGTATTTACAGCGTCTGGAGTTAAGCAAACTCTACTTTCTAATTGAAAATTCTCTTTTGGGATACCAATAAAAAAATTCTTTTTATCCTGTAATACTTCTAATTTTTCTTCTTGAGGTAGTAAATCTTTACTAGTAAATGGTGTAATGGAAGCTCCCATGAGATTTTGTTAATTAATGTTTTAAAAGTACAAATATATTTCTGAAAAAAATTTACAATAGTAGTACTTTAGCTATGTATTTTGATTCTACTACCGAATTTTCTAAAAAATTAGAACCATGAATTTTATTTTATTTGACGGTGCTTATAGAGAAGCGTTATTACCATTTACTTATACAAGACCTGTAGCAGACATACGCATAGGTATTATGACTATAAGGGAAAAATGGGAGTTTTTTTTAAGAAGTACCACTACTACGGTTACAGAAGAGTATTTAACAGATAAATGGCCTATGGTAGAAGCCGAGCAAAATACTTTTATTTTAGGTTCAGTAATACCTTCTTTAGATTTAGTTGCCAAAATAAAGTTGCTTAAAAAAGAAGAAGCCATTTACTATAAAGAAGAGTTATTGGCTTTTTGTGTAGGAGAAGGAGAAGAACCGGATCTTGATGCCTATGCTAAAATTGAATTTGTAGAGGATGTAATAATTATTAAGCATACTTGGGATATTTTTAAATATAATGAAAAAGCTATTGCTTTAGATTTTAAATATTTAACCGAAGAAGAAGATTCTAAAGAGCTATCAACAACGAATACCATTATCGGAGAATACCCTGTGTTTTTAGCAGAAGGAGCCAGCGTAGAATGTACTATTTTTAATACAACAAAAGGGCCTATTTATATTGGAGAAAATGCTACAGTGATGGAAGGAGCATTAATTAGAGGTCCATTTGCGCTTTGTGAAGGTGCTAGTGTAAAAATGGGAGCAAAAATATATGAAGGAACTACTATAGGTCCTCATAGTAAAGTAGGAGGAGAGGTAGGGAACTCGGTAATTTTCGGATATTCTAATAAAGGGCACGATGGTTATTTAGGAAATTCAGTATTAGGAGAATGGTGTAATTTAGGGGCTGATACTAATACATCTAATTTAAAGAACAACTACGCCGAAGTTCGTCTATGGGATTATGAAACGGGTGGTTTTGCTAAAACAGGAGAACAGTTTTGTGGACTTATGATGGGAGATCATTCTAAAAGTGGAATTAACACTATGTTTAATACAGGAACTGTAGTAGGTGTAAGTGCTAATATTTTTGGAGGGAGTTTTCCACGTAATTTTATTCCTAGTTTTAGTTGGGGTGGTAGTGCAGGATTAGTTACTTATAAAACTAATAAAGCTTTTGAAGTAGCTGCTAAAGTTATGGCTAGAAGAGGTATTGAATTTTCAGATAAAGATTCGGAAATATTAAAACATGTTTTTGAAGACTCCTTACATTGGCGTAAAGATTAGATGTACAATTAATTAAAAAAAGCTAAAATCCTTTTTAGTTATTCTAATAAATAGTAAATTATGCATGCATAATAAAAGTTTGCTATGAATTTTGAATTAACTGAAGAACATAAAATGATTCAGGAGGCTGCTCGTGATTTTGCTGAGCAGTATCTACTACCTGGAATTATAGAACGAGATACCGATAAAATTTTTCCTACTGAACAAGTGAAAATGATGGGAGAACTAGGTTTTATGGGTATGATGAACGATCCCAAGTATGGTGGAGGGGGAATGGATACATTATCTTATGTATTGGTACTAGAAGAATTGTCAAAAATAGATGCATCTGCAGGAGTTATTTGTTCGGTTAACAATTCATTAGTATGTTGGGGTTTAGATAAATATGGATCAATCAAGCAAAAAGAAAAGTACTTAAAACCTTTAGTAACAGGTCAAAAATTAGGAGCATTTGCTTTGTCCGAACCCGAAGCAGGAAGCGATGCTACCTCCCAAAAAACAACAGCTATAGAAAAAGAAGACCATTATGTCTTAAATGGCACAAAAAACTGGATTACCAATGGAGGCACAGCAGATTATTATTTAGTAATTGCGCAGACCCATCCAGAATTAAAACACAAAGGGATTAATGTATTTATTGTGGAAAAAGGTTGGGAAGGTTTTGAAATAGGACCTAAAGAGGACAAATTAGGAATTAGAAGTAGCGATACACATTCACTTATTTTTAATGATGTAAAAGTGCCAAAAGAAAATAGAATAGCTGAAGATGGTTTTGGATTTAAATTTGCGATGAAAACACTATCTGGAGGGCGTATTGGAATTGCAGCACAAGCTTTAGGTATTGCTCAAGGTGCTTTTGAAAGATCTTTAGCATATTCTAAAGTGAGAAAGTCCTTTGGAACAGAAATTTGTAACCATCAAGCAATAGCATTTAAACTAGCAGATATGTATGCTAAAATAGAAGGTGCACGATTATTAGTATATAAATCTGCATTAGATAAAGATCAAGGTAAAAGTTATGACTTAAGTAGCGCAACAGCAAAATTAGTAGCCTCTCAAGTTGCGATGGATGTAACTATTGAAGCAGTTCAAATTCATGGAGGTAATGGATATGTAAAAGAATATCATGTAGAGCGTATGATGAGGGATGCTAAGATTACTCAAATTTACGAAGGAACTAGCGAAATACAAAAAATGGTAATTTCTAGGGCTTTAATTAAAAATGGAGTATAGTAATATCACATAAAGTATGAAAAATACAAAATACGGGAATCGCAATCCCCGTATTTTGTATAATCAAATAAAATTTTTGAGGCCGAACTCACAAACACTCCCAATTTAAAAATTTGGAGGTCTTTACAAATAAGCAGTAACCTTTCGATTAAGCATTTATTAGCTATGTTTTATACACCGTGTTAGTGGTAGTTTTTTAGATAGACAATAGGTTTGTTTTTCTTACCGTAGAAACTTAATACATTATCTTTAATTCCTTGTTTGATATTAAATTCTTTCATCTCAATACTATTTTTAAACCCTGTGTAATCTGCAAGTGAGAGAATATTGTATTGATTATTTCTAAGGAAAAATTCTTTTATTTTTAAGTAACTATCGTTTTTCAGTATTTCATTCGACTTACCATATTTTTTATTTTCAAATTTATATTTTTTAAATTCTTTTTTAATTGTTGATTCTAACGATTCACTATGTTTACTTTTGATATCTTGTTTAGTTATATTAGTATTAATAATAAAAGAATCTTTAAAATCAATTATTTTATTTTTGAATAGTTTGTTCTCTGTGTCAGAATTTGGAAAAATGTAATTATACAACCTGCATTCAAGTTATAAGTGCGAAAAGTTAATTTCGTTTACTTTTTTAGCAAAGATAGTTGCTGGATTATCAAAGTTAAATCTTTTTCGAGGTCTTCGATTTAATTTTTCTGTTATTTTGACAATGTAGTGTTCTTCTATGGTTTCAAAGTCTGTTTTTTTAGGTAAATATTGTCTTATTAATCCGTT
>CALLUJ010000037.1 GCA_938011245.1 uncultured Aquimarina sp.
ATTATGTAAAGATAGCTTGGGCGAAGAAAGGCAAAAGAAGTACCAATTAAACTACTAAAGTTTATTATATTAGCAATCAATAATACGTTCTTTAAAATATTTTTTGAGAGTAGCCTTTTGAGTAAGGTATGCGCAGAAAAAAGTAATTTTTTGCTAAAAAACGCATTAACTTCTTTCCTTTTGGGATGCTTTTACCTAACAGACATGCAAGCAGTGATAAGTACCGTTATGGCTTCCAAGGACAGGAAAAAGATGATGAAGTTAAAGGGGAAGGGAATAGTTACACAACCCATTTTAGGCAACTTGACCCTAGAATTGCTAAATGGTTTTCACTAGATCCAAAAATGCGAAGTTTTCCAGGGTGGTCTCCATATAATTATAGTCTTAATAATCCAATATTTTTCAATGATCCCAATGGAGATTGTCCTCCAGGAGTAGATTGTGATGATCCAGTACCTGTTGTTGATATCGTTTCATCAACAAAAGATCATCGCAAGATAGGAGGTACTTTCGGTATGACTAGAGGAAATGGAATTGGATTTCATGCTGGATTAGATATTAGAGCATCTAAAGGCACAGAGTTAAAATCTACTCTTGAAGGGATAGTAGTATATGCTCAAAACAATCATGCTAGTGATGAATATACAGGTATCCGTAGACCAGGAGTAAAAAGGAGTCCGACAACAGGTTATGGTAACGCCGTTGTTGTACAATATACAATTGAGAGTGATTTTACAGTAATAGGTAATAAGGGGAAAAATGATATTCCATTAAAAAAAGGACAAAAAGTGTATATAAAATACACCCATATGGATAACGTAAGTGTTGAAGTTGCACAAAGAGTTAAAAAAGGGACTGTTTTAGGTACGGCGGGTGCTACAGGTAATCCAGGTTTACATAATGGTAAATGGGGTATTTCTATAGAAGATAGACATACTCATTTTGAAGTTTCTACAAAAAATAACGGAGGATATTTCCCTAAGTCTTCAATAGTCGATCCTAGGGTATTTATTAAGACTCCTATTGATGATAATGGTAATGTTATTCAAGATTTTAGATTTCCTTTTGAAATAAGTGATACGAATCATGTTGATATTGAAGTAGAAATGGGTCCCCAAAATATAGATGATTAGATTATGATACGTTTAGTTTTTATAATAATTTTAGTTTTTTGTTTTAGTTGTAAAAAACAAGGGAAAAGTGTAGAAAATGATTCTAAAACCTCTGTAAAAATAATAGGTACGTCTAAGGGTAAAATTGAAAATCCTAAGTTAGAAATAAACCCTTTCTCTTTTGAGTCAAGTAAATTGATAATTAATGGAGTTAAAGTTGATAAAATTGATAAGGATAATATTATTTTATTGATGGGGTTTTTAAAAAAAATAGATGAAGAAGGGAGTGAGTATTTTTATAAAGGGAAATCATATGCTCAATTTTATAAAGGAGAACTAATTTATATTAGTGTAGAGGATAATAATTTGAGTTTTGAAAACCCTAAAATTAGTATTGGTGACAATATTGATAACTTTAATTTTTTAAAAAATATAATGAAAAAAAATATCTTCGAAGCAGTACATTATGGTAATGAATGTAAAGGCATAAGCTATTTTGATTCATATGAAAATGAACTTACTATTTTTTTTAAAAATAATAATATTTTGAATATAACTTATAAACCCTTTTTTGATATGGAATCATTTGATGAGGATGTAAATAGTCCAGCCCCCGCTGTTCCATAGCGAAAAGTAACGCTCCTGCTAGCATCCCGCTAGTAGCAACACAGCCAAGCAGGTAAAATATATAAACAAAGCTATCTAGTGTAAATTATGTAGCTTTTAGTTGTTTTAAGAGTAAGCTTTTTTTGTTTTTGCATCACGTAAAAAAGCATCAAGTAGAGCAAATAAATGCTCTTTATCTTTTTCTGTAAGCAGTTCAAAGTCTTGTAAGCGCTCTATCATTCGTTTATCAAAAGAAGGCTTTAGAATGTCCCCTGATGGCGCTCGAATGAATAACCGCTAGCGACTCCAGATTCTCCAACTATAGGGAACCCTAAGCAAACTTTTGTTGCTCCTACATCAGAAATAGAAGAGTTGTTATCAAAAGGATTAACTAGAAAAGAGATAGGAAGTACATTAGGAATTGATGATCCTAATTTTTTTAAAGGAGAATTAATGAGGGTAGATATCCCTGCTGATTTTGCGAAAGAATTGAAGTTAAGAAAGGCTACAAGTTCAAGTATTGGAGCTAATGATAAATTTATTGATGGAGGAAAGACTATTGGGGGTGTTTCAGAAGGGACTGTTAATGGTATACCTGTTTCGG
This sequence comes from uncultured Aquimarina sp., assembly GCA_938011245.1. GTDB lineage: Bacteria > Bacteroidota > Bacteroidia > Flavobacteriales > Flavobacteriaceae > Aquimarina. The sequence continues at coordinate 2,323 of CALLUJ010000037.1, forward strand.
ATAAAAGGGTTAAAATAAATAAGGTTAAATAAAAAGATATGGAGCAAAGTTTTATAAATCAATGCAAAGAAAATTATTTTAAAAAAATAACCCCTTCTGATAAAGAAAGCTTAGGCAAAGAAGAATATTTATTTTTGTTAGAAATTGCTCAAAAAGAGATTGAAAAAGATGGATTAAAAAGATTTTCTTATTATTTAGTGGAGTACCAATATTTAGTAAATCTATGGGCTTCACATTATATTATATTTCAAAATCCAGATGAAGAATTAAAAAAGAAATGTTTAGAAACTATAGTTAGATATGCTCAGTCTGATAATAAAAAAATATCTAAAGAAGAACAAAATTGGCTGTATGAAAATGGCTATGATGATATAATGAAATAAGAACTCCCGCTAGGCTCTGGCTAGTAGCAACAAAGAGAGTAAAACTCCTGATGGCGCTCGTATGATTCGCTAGTGCTCGTTTTTAACGAGTACCCCCCTGATGGCGCTCGAATGGATCGCTAGCGCTTCGTCTGTGACGAGTGCCCACAACAAGATTCAAACAAAGTAAAATACAAAAAGCTATTCGAGTAAAATTGAGTAGCTTTTTGTATTTTACAGGGTTTTTAGTCTATAACTATTAACCCAGCGGTAATATAATTATACTAAATAAGATATTATTCGTGTCTTTTTCTTATGAAGGATATGGATTTTATACCATTTCGGATATAATATGATTTCATTATCTTTGAGCTATATGGGACAAGTATTAAATACACCAATATTAGAATCACTAGAAGAACAAAAGGTTTACAAAACTAAGGTTGATAATTACAAATCATCGAAGCGAT
>CALLUJ010000038.1 GCA_938011245.1 uncultured Aquimarina sp.
TCTATATTTCCTCCTTGCGCTTTGGCAAGTGCTAAAACCTTCATTTTTTCGGTTTCCTCGGTAGTGTAAGTCAGGTATTCTTCGGAGCTTACTTCGGTGGCATATACTGCGGATTGCGTACCGCCCAAACCAATCCAAACCACTTTGTATAATCGACTAGGATGATTGTTAAGATTGATCGATAAAATTTGTGCTTTCTCCTTTTCGGTAAGCCCTAACATTTCTTGAATACCATCGAACTTGTTCATGTACTTACGTTGGTCTAACAGTATTTTACAATCCGAATTATTGATAATGGATTCCTTAACAATAGGCGATTGAATAATGTCGTCTACCTCTTGAGTAACCACAATGGCTTCCCCAAAAAACTTACGCACCGTTTTAAATAAGTATTTAATGTATTCCGCCATACCTTCCTTGGCAATCGCTTTCCATGCTTCCTCAATAAGTATCAGTTTACGAATCCCTGTTAATCTTCGCATCTTGTTAATGAAGACTTCCATAATGATAATGGTGACTATGGGAAATAGAATTTTATGATCCTTAATGGCATCTATCTCAAAGACGATAAATCGTTTGCTTAACAAATCCAATTCTTCTGTAGAATTGAGCAGGTAATCATATTCACCTCCTTTGTAATACGGTTCTAATACGTTTAAGAAATTTGCTAAATCAAAGTCTTTTTCTCGTACCGATTTTTCTTCTAAAATGGTTTTGTAATCCGTTTTTGCAAAGGCATAAAATCCGTTGAAAGACACTTCTGTAGAACTATCTTTTTGAATCTTTTTGATAAATAAATTCACGGCATTTGATAGGGCTACTTCTTCCGAGCGAGAAGCAGGTTCATCATCTCGTTTCCAAAGAGTCATAATCAGTGTTTTAATGCTTTCTCTTTTTTCAATATCAAACACCCCATCATCGGTGTAGAAAGGATTAAAAGCAATTGGATTCTCTTCGGTATAGGTAAAATAAACCCCGTCTTTGCCGCCTGTTTTTTGACGCACGAGTTCACACAACCCTTGATAACTGTTTCCTGTATCTACCAGTAGTACATGCGTGCCTTGTTCGTAATATTGTCGGATTAAATGATTGGTGAAAAAAGATTTTCCACTTCCCGATGGTCCTAAAATGAACTTATTTCGGTTGGTGATAATTCCTTTTTTCATCGGTAAATCGGAAATATCCAAATGGATGGGTTTTCCTGTCAACCGATCCACCATTTTAATTCCAAAAGGCGATAATGAATTGCGGTAATTGGTTTCTTGTGTAAAGAAGCATAACGCAGGGTCTATAAACGTATAAAAGCTTTCTTCGGCAGGAAAGTCCCCTGCATTACCCACCATTGCAGCCCAATATAGCGTAGCAGTATCTACGGTATTGTGATGCGGACGACATTCCATTAACGCCAATTGGCTACCTACCTCATTTTTAATTTGTCGTAGCTCTGAACGGTCATCACTCCATGCCAATACATTACAATGGCATCGAACCGAGGTTAATCCATTAGAATGTGCTTCATTCAAATAATTTTCAATCCACTCTTTATTGATTTGATTGCTTCGGCTATACTTGCCTAATGAATGCATATTACGAGCTGACTTTTCAAACTGACGTAAATTTTCATCGCTATTATCAATAAATATGTACTGATTGTAAATATGGTTGCAGTTCAATAAGAGTCCTACTGGCGAGGCAAAGGACAATCGACAATCACTTCTGTCGGTGGATAATCGCTCAAAACGTTTATCAGTACTTACTTCATTGGGTAAATCTTCGGTATCAGACAAGGTATGTAAACACAAAATTTTGTCTCCCACTTTTACTTCATCTACGCCTAAATGAATGTCTTGAAGCGTAAAGTTATCTTGCTCAGATGAGAGCGATAAATACTCTTCTAAAAATCCTTTTTTAGTATCAGAACCTATGATATCTGTATCTGTTAAACGTTCTAATGCAACAAAACCAGAATCATTGATAATCCGCTCAAACTGATCTACCGATTCCATGAACTTGAGTAGGGTTTCTTGATCTTGAATTTCCTTTGGAATTAAATGCTTACGAGTAAGGGTAGAAAAACTACTTTGACGACGCATTCGCTCTTTGGTAGTTTTAGTAATATACACGTAACAGTGATGTGCTAAAAAAGGACGCTCGTTAAAATGTTTTTCAAAACTGCGAGATAAAAAACTTAAATCTTCTTTTTGAAGCTCAGGTTCGTAGTTTTCTTTTAAATACCAATCTTGTTTATGTACAATACTATAATCGGGCAATACTTTAATTGCCTTATGCCAAGCAGCATGAATGGCTTCATACTCTTTTGCGGTTATGGTAAAAAGTTCAGGAAGCGTCACTTTAAAAGCGATGGTAATATCTGCATCTTTACTAATGATGCAATTGTTTTCTACTGCCCAAATCGGAAATTTATCCCCAAATGAACTACGTTTGGCTATGGGTCTCATCGGCTTTGATTTTGAAAATTAATAAGCGATAACACGGTATAGCGACGACTGATATATTGAGGATGCTTCTTACGAGCAGAAACTTTCATTAAACCATGTGCTCCATATTTGTTATTCAGAGCAAAGGTTTTCCAGATCAAAATCCCACCACTTATAAGTCCAAGTGTTAAACACACATACTGATTTATGCCAATCATATACAAGATGACTACGGCAATAAATAGTCCCAATAATCCGCCTGCAAAAATGAACAGGTATTGTGCTTTTAAACCCTTAAACTCTACGGTTCTTCCTATGCCTTTGTTGATTTGAAAATCTGCCATGGCTTATAGGAAAAATGAACGTAAAATGGTTGCAGAAACAATTAAGAAAATACATGCCCCAAACCACGATGCTGCTGTTTTAGAAGTGTCAGGATCGCCCGAAGAAAATTTGTTGTAGACTTTTACACCACCAATTAAACCGACCACTGCACCAATGGCATAAATAAGTTTAGTAGCAGGATCAAAATACGAGGTAACCATTTGTGTAGCACGGTTAATTCCGCTCACACCATTTTGTGCGTATGCTCCAACTGTGAATAATAAAAAGGATGCTACGCTAAAGATTATTTTATGAATTTTAGTTTTCATTTTTGGATATTTTTTAATGAATTAAATGTTGTGAAGTGCCTGAATAGATTCAGGTAATTGTGGTATTCAGTAAAAAATTATCCGTATTCAAAGTGCTGTTGTATGAAACGTTTCTCTTTCATTCGTGTGTAGTTTGAAGCTGATTTTTAGCTTGTTTTACACGAATGTATTTTGAGAATACAGCGCTTTTTACGAAGAGGGTTTTATGACTTTAATTGGCTTTTGAGGGTAGTGTTTGGAAGAGGGGCAGTTTTTAAGTGCTGTAAAAGACAGCGATTAGGATTGGTTAAAAATGATTGTCTGAAATTGGTTTCTTGTATGGGGAATTTTTAAAGGAGAAGAAATTGACAGTGTACAGTTCTTAATGTATCAGTTATAACACTATTAGAAGTCTAATAAGTTAAAGTCATACCGATTTAAAAGCTATTGGAATAGATAAAATATAGTACTATCAGATCAGTATGTTCAAATAGAATTTGCACTCATGTTGTTATAAAAGAGTTCAAAAACTTAAAAGATTTATTAAATTAGCTATTCGCATAACAATTGTTATCATAGCACAAAAAACTAAAGCTAAATCAAAACTGAATTTAATTAATGATTAAAATACTGAATAACTACTGTAACAAAGAAAATGGACTTTTGTTATTCAATCCTCCTACTGGTTCAGGAAAAACGCACAATGTGTTACAATGGATTTTTGATAATTACAAAGACTATTGTAAAGAGAATAAGAAAATATTCTTCTTAACCAACCTAAAAAAAAATCTTCCTTTTGAGGAATTAAAGGATGACTTTTTTGTTCCTAATAATAAAGGGTTAGACTTCGATAAGCATATAGTATTTTTAGATTCTAATTCTGATAGTCTTTTAAAAAGATTTGAGCAAGTAGAAGATTCAATAAATAAATATTTTAAAAATCATTCTGTTTTTTTTTCAATTAAGCATTGTGTTTCACAAATTACGAAACATAAAAACAATACTGAATTTAAAGGAATCGTAGGAGACTTAAAAAACAAATTAAGAAATGAACTTGAACCTCAATTTAGAAGAATAATTGAGAAATTTCTAAAAGAAAATTACCCTAACAAAAAAGAAAGAATAAAAGCTATTGAACAAGACAAGGAACTGAAATGGATTGGAGAATTATATCCGTCTGTTTTTTCGTCAAAGAAAAAAGTCTTTTTTTTAAGTATTGATAAATTTTATTTCAAAAACAGTACACTAGTAGAGCCATCATATTCTTTTTTAGAAAGCGATATAACCAAAGATGCAATAATATTTATAGATGAATTTGATGCCACAAAAGATAATTTACTTAAAAATATTATAGAAAAAGGGAAAAAACAAAGAATAGATTTTATTCATCTTTTTACAGAAATATATTGGGCTTTATCTAACAATGTTTTTCCTGAAAAATTTACAACTCATTCAGAAAAAAGAGAAGAGCTAGTAGAGAAAGGATATAACTTAGGTTTAAAAAATATTCAAGGCACTTTACATGATAAAGCAAAAGAAATTGTAGATAAATACAAAACTAATTATAGTTTTAAATCGACAAATATTAATCAAGAAAATGAAAATCAAAGAAATCTACTTTTTCACGATTTTCAATATCATTCAGTCTATAGAAATGACAAAAAATTCATTCGTTTAAATACTAATGTTAATTCAAAAGTAAATGAAATTATATTTGAAACTGAACGTCCAAACTCAGGAGAAAACATTGTTGCTTTATTAAATCAAATAAAAGGTTTTGTTAATTATTTCAGTGGAATTATAAAAAGTATTGCTGAAAATTATCAGCAATTAGAAACCCAAGAACGAATCAAGAATCCAAATCGTATAGAATTTACTTTTGACCTAGCGCTTAGTTCGGTAATTGAGGAATTTGGTCTTGACAATCGCTATAAAAACTATATCATTGAAAACATCATAAGTGTAAGAGAAAAATCTAAGAAAAAAGATTTTGAATTAAACTACGATTTTAGCATTTACGAAAATGGGTTTAGATATTATGATTTTGTAGATAATGATTTGCACCAGTCAAAAACTAAAACCTATATATATAATTTCCAAAATACTCCTGAAAAATTTATATTGAAACTTGCCGAAAAATCAAAAGTTATAGGGATTTCAGCAACCGCATTAATTGAAACTGTAACAGGGAATTATGATATTTCATATTTTAGAAGACAATTAGGTGAACAATTTATTGAACTAAAAGAAGTTGAAAAAAAACATCTTTCGGAATTGTTTCAAAATCAAAATAAGCAATATAGCAAAGTTCAAATAGATACTAATTGGTTATCATTCTCAAATTATAAAACAGACTTTGAAAATCTTTTTGAAAATAAAGAATTAGCAGATGATATTATAGGGCAAATAAAAAATGACAATCCACAAATAACAGAATACTTATTAAACAGGTATGTTAAACTAGGGTTTTGTTTTAAAGAGTTTCTTAACAAAGAGAAAATAAGAGGTTTTTTATGTTTGTTAAATAAAGAACCTAAATGGAACGATAAAAATTTAAACTTAAAAATACTTAATGAAATATTTTCTGTTTTAATTGAAGAAACTACTAAAACAAAAGAACTTTTTATAAAAGAAAACTCAAAAGGAGAAAAGAAGTATCGAGTACAAAACTCTTATACAATAATAAACAGTAACGATTTTGATAATAAAAAGCAATCATTTATATCTCGTTTAGAAAATGGTGATAAGGTATTTATTATATCTATGTATCAAACAATGGGAGCTGGTCAAAATTTACAATTTATAGCTCCTAATCCAAAAGATTTAATAGATGTAAAAGATGAAAAACTACCAAATTGGAATACTGAAAATAAAACAGATATAAATGCTATTTATTTAGATAAGCCAACACATTTGATTCAACAAATAAATAAAAATTTAAATGAAGAGGGGTTTATAAAATATCTTTTCCAATTAGAGTTTCTATTACAAGTAGGTAAAGTATCAATTAGTCAATTAAATAAAGAAGTAACAATTGCATTTAAACATTTATTAGCATCATTTAATACAACTACTAAACTGGATAGACCTCAAAATGGTTTTCTATATAGTGATGACAATATAAAGCAGCATTTTGCTAAATATATAATTCAAGCATTAGGTAGAATTTGCAGAACCAATTTAAAATCAACAAATATTTATATTTATGCCGATTCTGAATTAGATAAATTAATTTGTGATTTTGATATTGATAATAATATTGTTTTAAACGAATTTAAGGCTCTTGTTAAGTCTTCAAAACATATAAAAAACAAATCTGCAAATTCTGAAAAACCACTATTAAATCTAGCTAATTTAACAAACAGGAAAATTAATTCATATATTAAAAAATTCATTAATTCTGATTGGAATTGGAAAGAAAGCCAGAAAAAAGAATGGGAAAATCTAAGAGAAATGTGCTTGTTCTTTCCAACTATTTCAAATCAAGATGTAATAGACAATAACTTAAATAGAATATTAGATTTATACATAGAACAGCCTAAATCAAACAATAATTATTCTTATTATCAAGAACAGGATTTTGCTAATATAAAAGTAGATTTTGAAAATAACTTACCTCTTAAAGTATCTCAAGAGTCTGCTAGATTAACAGAATTATTAGAAATAACAGGAGTGCAATCACTTTTTGAAAGTAAAAAGTGGGCAACTGAATTTAAAATTAAAGATTATATTTTACCACCTGAATTATTTAATAACATATATAAAGGTGCTTTAGGTGAGGAAATTGGGAGATTTATTTTTAAAAATCATCTTAAAATTGAATTGAAAGAACTCTCTTTAGACAAATATGAGCTTTTTGACTTTAAAATTAAAGACAAAAATGTTTATGTTGATTTCAAGCATTGGAAAGAGGAAACAAAAATTGATTCAAAAAAGCAGATTGAAAAGATTAGAAAGAAACTAAATACTGTAAATGGAGAAAAAGTCTTAATTATAAACATTCTATCATCTTATAACTTAAAAACAATAAAGACTGCTGATAATAAAATTATTGAAGTTCCTTATTTATGGAATTCCAAAACCAAACAGTTTAATCAAGAAATTCTAAATTTAATATCGTAAATGAAAAACATTAAGACAAATAAACTTTCTATAGATATTAAATATGAAGAAATTCTTGATGATTTTTCAATAATTAAATTTTCTACATCTGAAAAATATATAAAATATGGAGCTTTGTTTTTAGATGAAATAAATTTAGAAACAAAAGCAAAAAGTATTGTTTTTGAGCAAGGTAGTTCATTCTATGCTCTTTATAAAAAAGCAGAAATGTCAAAACTTGACCTTTCAAAAAAAATACAATCTTTAAAATATAGCGATTCTTTAATATATAAATTAATTGATAATAAAAAAGAATTGACAGAGATTCCCAAACATCTATTATCACAGTTGCTAATCAATTCCATTTCAACACCTAATCACAAGCGATTATCTTTTAATAATTTAACAGGGAAGCTTTATTTATTTAGTCCAGATAATTTTCAAATTAGTAAAACCAGAGATAAAGAACTCATTTTTAAGATTGTTGGATTAGAATTTAAAATTAATAGCGAGATTTCTCTTGAATTAAATGTAAAAACTTTTTCGAATGTATTGTTATCTAAAAAAATGGATTTCAGCAAAAGGAAATTTAAAGAATTTCCTAAATATACTTTCGTCCATTCTACAAACTCACTAAAACGAATACTTAATTCTGATAGTAAAAATGAAAATCAGTTCATTTTAAAACAGACTTCTAAAAATGGAGTTTTAGAGAAAAACAATATCACTTTTTTAGACTTTAAAAGTTTAGAAAACTTTAAAATTAGTAAAATAGGTTTTTTAAAAGACACATTATTGACTATTGAAGAAAAGTTATCTAAATATTTAACGGTATTATTTTTAAGTAATAAATCAGAAAATATAGAAAGGTTTAAAAGTAAATTTAAAATAGAAGATAAAAAATTAAACTTGACTTTAATCGATTTGTCTGAAAGTGAAGATTCGACAGATGTAATGAATGAATTACAATCTGAAATTAAAAACGTATCTCCTTTAAGTTCAGTTAAAGTATCTTCAAAAGAAAACAAAAATGGTTCAAATATTAAGTTTATTAATAATAAAAACTACTATACAAAGTACAATCTAAAAGATCCTTATAAATCAAATGTAAAAACACAACATTTAACTATACAGGATTTTAAACTAAACTCTAAGGCATCAATAAAAGCAATTCTTAAAGAAATAATCTTAAAAAATGATATTCTAAACGAGAAAGTAAGCATTATAGATTGGAAATCTTTTGATTTCACAAATGATTGGGTGTTTGGAAGTAAACTAGTAGATGTTTTTTATTTTGTAACGATAAAACCAAATGGAAATTTATCGTTTGAAAAATTTGTTCCCGATTTATTTAGCCAAAATGATTTTAATGGTTTGTGTGATATTTTTGAAAATGATGTAAACACTGAATTTATTGTTAAAGACAATAAAGGCAATATTAATTGTATAAAAAAGACAAAAAATTACACTATTCCTGAATTTGATGTAATATATAAGGTACTATATCAAGAGTCGGAACCTATAAAGTTAACAAGAAAGGAAGCTGAAAAGCATATTCGAGAATGTATCGATGATGTATCAAAATTGAATATTATTATAACAAATCTGGACGCAATAAATGAATGGAATAAACAATCATTATTGGGCTGTTTTTCAAATAGGAATGATAAAAAGAGATTTGCTGATTTTGTAAAATCCCAAACAGGAGAAATATTGAAATCTTATTTACGAGATAAAACGCGTTATGAAATTTTGGATAGTCAATTGGACATCCATCAATTTAGCGAAAATGAGAGTTTTTATTATTTTGTAGGTACAAAAGGTTCAGGGATTCAACAACACATATCGCGAGCTTCAGTAATTAGAGAAGTTGAGATTATTAATAACTCTGAATTTCTATTTGATAAATTACTTCCTTTAATGAATGTTGACTTTGTGAAAAATGGAGATTTGACCGTGTTGCCTTTTCCTTTGAAATATTTGAGAGAATGGATAAAAAGTGCCAATCACCAATAAATCATCTTGAAGTTGATTATTATAAGAGAAGTTTAAATTATTTCTAATATATAAAGGGAAATTAATTAAAAAATAATAGAATAAAATATTATGAGTTGGTTAGAACATATTGAATTTAAAGATCTGATAAGAGATTCACCATATTTAATGCTGATTGAGGATAACAAACCTGGTGATATAAATTTGGATTTGGATACCATTTCTCAATTAGCGGTTAAAGGAGGATTAGTAATTGTAGCATCTGCAGGGGAACATAAAAAACAGTCTGATAATAGACCTCCAAAATCGTTATGGATTTCGGTACGCATTGAAATGCTTGAGTTTTTATGTGGGAATGATCCTAAATATGATAAATTAAGAGAGCAATTAGAACAAGTTAAAAAAGGAGGTTCAAAAACAATAATTCCCCTGATCGCTGCAGCAATTGCTGGTTTTCTTAATGTCGGTGTAGGAATGATAACAGGGCTAGTTGCTTTAATAATCGGAGTCATTTTGAAAACTGGAAAAGTTGGATTTTGTAATTACTATTATAAAAAATAAAAATGTATAACAAGACCTATAGGTAATTAGAATGCCTATGGTTTTCTGTTCTGTATTAGTTGCAAGCTTGATAAGTTAAGTACAGTCATCCATAAAAAACTATTTAATAGGTGGAATATGTTAATACTAGTATGCTAAAATGAAATTATACTGATATTATAATAAAATTTAGAAACTTAAAAGTTTTATTAAATTAGCTATTTATATGATAAACATATAGTTGCTGTTGTTTTTATATGTTTTATAGAATTAAAACCAATAATAATTGAAAGGAATATTTTCATACAAATCTTTAAGACTTTCATATGAAAGAGTAATAAGGTCATCAACAAACGATGTTAGAAATTTATTTGGAGAGTCTGTTTATAAGTTTAACTTAAAAAAGAACTTAGAAAACCTTAGTGAATCTCTTGTAAAATCAAAATACAAGCCTAGTAAGCCATTTAAATATTATGAACCAAAAACATCTGGTACGCAACGAGTAAAAACAGTTTTGAATATAGAAGATTCTATAGTTTATCAAGCCATTGCTAATCATATAGCAGTGCTTGTAGGAGACGAATTGAAAACAACAAATAAGTTTGTTTTTGGAAATATATTACATGAAAATGTTTCAAAAGGAAATGAATTGTTAAATGAATTTGCTCCTGAGTTTCATTTTTTTAAAAAATATATTCCTCTATTTAATGAATTTGTAAAATCTATAAATAAACAGATAGAACAAAATGATAAGCTTTTTAAGTTAGACACAGATATTACAAGTTTTTTTGATTCCATTTCACACTCAAGCCTTGCATTTATACTTCAAGATTTTAAAATAGAACCTACTATCATTGATTTTCTGTTAGAATGTTTAAATACTTGGAGTGGTACTAGAAATTCGCCAACATTTCAAGTTGGAATACCCCAAGGCCCAATAGCTTCATTTTTCTTTGCCAATTTAATTTTACATAAGCTAGACAAAAAAATGCTTGAAAAGGGTTTTTCTTACTATAGGTATACAGATGATATAAAAGTGTATTCTAGTTCAAATGATCAGTTAAAAAGAATATTACTTGAAATTGATTTATTTTTAAAAGACCATTCCCTTTCTCTAAATTCTAAAAAAACGTTAATTAATAGCGCTTCTATCAATAAATCAGAAGAATATTTTCAATTATTAAAAAATCAGAGTACTTCAGAATTAATTTTAGTTGATAAAGAAAAAGAAATGATTCAATCTGAATTTTTAACTAAAGTAAATGATGACGAATTAACTGAGTATAATATAGATCAAGAAGATGCTGTAAAAATAATTTCAAATCGTCTAAAAGGAATAGAGGAAGGAATTTTCAACAATTTTTATTTTGATATAAAAAATGGTAAATTTCAATCAGATGATCTTGATGTACTTGAATCTAAATTAATTGAATTAGGTTATTTATGGAGAACACATTTAAGAATGTTAAAAGACTTTGAAGGAGAGTATGATTTTGATTACAAATTGGTGAATATATGGATAGCTGGGATGAATACATTCTTTTGGAGATCAAATCACTTTTGTTGGAATCTTAAAAATTATAATTTAAAGAGAAAAGATATAGTAAAAATTTTTGATCAAAAAAATTCTATACATCGTTTTGAGTGGTGTACTTACCAAATAAATAATCTTTTGAATAACCCTAACATTTTAAAAATATATGGGTTAGGAAATGTGTCAAAAAAAATAATTTTAGAATCTTCTCCTCTTATTAGATTATCACTTTACAAGATATTACTAAATAATTATGAATCTGACAGTAATAAGTTTAAAGAGATTATAGAATCAATAAAGGATGATTCTGAAAATTATATTCGTTATACCCTTCTAGATTGGTTAAATTATTTTTCTCCTAAAAAAATATCCTCAGAACTAATAAATAAATGGTTTGGGGCATGAAAAACTTAAGTGATTTAAATTTTTTGAAAAATCAAATTAATAAAAATGATAGTTTTTCTTTAAGGATACGAGAGCTAGCTAATTCATTGGTGAACGAAGCTATTATAAAAATAGATAATCCCAAACATTCTTTTGTTGATTTTATTGAAGATATAATAGAAGAAACATTAGAGGTTAATTTTTCAGATTTATTAAAAGAGGAAGATTATAATAATGCAAATGAACATGCTGGAGCATGTTTAGCAATTACATCTCAATTCAAACTATTGCCTAAAACACCATTATTAGGTTCTTGGCTGAGTGAGGCTTTAAAATTCACAGACTACATTATATTAGATTATATACAATCCAAGCGAGAAGACCTTATTAACCCTGATGACTATACGGGTAAAAAAGCTAATTTAGGAGAAGAAAGACAGAGGTATGATAAGCTTAAAACTTACGGACAACCGATTTCTAATGCTGGTGCTTGGCTTGATAAATTGTATGAAATAAGAAATAGGATTCAACATAATACAACCGTAGATAAAACTAGTGGAGTGCATACACTTAAATTGCCTTTATACGATCAAATGAATAAATCTATAAAAAAACATTATCCTAATACCATAAAGTTAATGATTCATGTATATAAATAAAACGGTAGAGGCACTGTTAAAAGTTATTACTACTAAATTTTGAAAACAGTATCGATCTCAAACTGTGGAAGAATAAAACTTAATTCTTTTAGACCTCTTTGCCTTACAAAAAGTGGTTTGAACGCAATTAAAGAATATAATCTATCACCTTTTATTGATGCTTCTTGTAGACGAGAACCTGATTTTGAAAATCCTTATCCATCAATATCAGCATTATGTAGACAAGGTAGTTTTGCCCCGCACTTAAAAGTTGATGATGTAATCGTTTATATGACAATCGGGCGTAAATTTCAGCCCTTTAAAAAGGGTTATCATTTGGTGTCAATTCTTCAAGTTAAAGAAGTTTATGAAACTCACGAAATTGCAAAAAACGAATATCTGAATAGTGATTTACCTATACCTAGTAATTGTATGGTTTCCAATAACCCTCCAAATGATTTTGTTAAGACAGGAGGTAATTTTACTTCAAAATTAAGGGAAAAACAATTTCTAAATAAAACAGATATAGAGAAAGGGAAAATTGGAAAAAGGATTATAAAAATCTGGGATGCTGAATATTTAAATAAATCAAAAAAATGGAAATGCTTTGTAAAAACAGAACCTCTTTTTGTGAATGTTGATAATCCTCCACTAATTTCAAATCTTGACTTTAATCATATTTTTGGAAAAATTCCGAATACTAGAACCCCTAATTTAATTGCAGAGAAACAATTAATATTATTGGCTAAAATAGCAGGTTTAAATCTAAAACTAACTAACGATTAAAATTTAGACAACAAAAAACTAAACAATATTAGATTTGTTTAAGTTTAATTTAATAATACAAAAATGGGAAAATCAAGCGGATTAAAAAATGCACCAAGTACAACAGGAAAACCATCTGGAACAGGTAGAGGAAATGCAACAACAAGACAAGGAAAAACCTCGCCACCTGCACCTAAAACTAAAAAATAACTGAATTGGTAAATGCGCTACTTTAATGGATAGCGCATATTTTTTTATGAAAGATTTTGATTGTAAAAGAAAAAGACATGAAAATGGAGCTCCTGTAATATTTATAATAGGTTGTCTAATTGATTATAATTTTAAATCATTTAGAAACTTTTTAATTTATATATTCTATTTTTCAGGCTATCTTGACTTAAGAAAAAAAGATTCAACTCAATATACAGATGAAGAGTTGGTTAAAAGATTAGATTTAATCTTTAAGATAAAAATTAGTAAAAAAGACCTCTATGGATTAATTAAATGTAATAAAAACACTTTTAATAAGCTTTTCAAAGAATATTTTGAATTGAAAGGGTTTATTGGTAGACGAAAATTTAATCTCTTCGAAACTTATGGTATTTTAAATGAATGGCAAGGTGGAGGAAAATGGGGAATGATGCAATCTATAAAAAAAGATAGATTGGCTAAAATTATTAATTCAGGAAACTACAAGAGTTTAGCAATTGAATTCAGCCTTTTAATCGGAATAGATAAATATAAGAGCAAAGACAAATTCTCACCTAAAGAGGTTAAAAAACTACTAGAACATATAGATTTATCAGAATCAAGAAAAGCAGAAAGATTGTTACGATATGATGAGTTCAAAAATATTTCTTTATGGGTTTTCGGGATTTTTATTTTATATAATGCTTGGGAGAAAAACAAGCATAGCAGTGTATAAACCTACACAAAATCCCCAATATCAAAATCACGCCAATCCTCATTTACTTTCGAGGAAATACGAGTCGTTAAATGCGCATTTAATAAATCGGATACATGTTGTTGTGCTTGTGGAATTTGTTCATTTAGGATCTCTAATAATTCGGTGTTTTCAATTTTCATGGCTATGGGTAATGTATCAGTGGTAAGTTCTTTTTGATTTAGTAATGTTGTTATTCTTTGCAATTCTTCAAAGCTGATTCCAGTATTAAAATCTTGATCTGTTTTCGTTGAAAAATCAGTTTTTAATTCTTCCTCTTCCTCCGTTGATTCCCAATCGATAGTATCTGTATTTTTAGAGGAAGAAGAATCGAAAACAACATCTAAAGCTTCAGTAGGAATTATTTTTTCAACCTTCTTTTCTGTCTCTTTTTTGGGTAAGTTAATCGGTTCATTCTTAATTTCAGGTTGTTTTAAAGCTTCCTTGCTTTCTCCCATAATAGAGTTACCTTTTTGGTGTTTTAAACTTTTTTTAAAAGGTTTTATATCGGTTTTTTTAGGGTAAAAACGATCTGCTAATAAAATGATTAGTAGCAGCAAAATAATAAATTGAATAGTTACTTCCATAATTATATAATAGGTTTAAAATTATCCTTAAACAGTTTTTTTATTTCCGCTTCATACTCCATAAAATGATGTTGTAAAATATTATCTAGGTAATTAGATACAGACATATTGTTTTCTTCAATAACTCTAATAATTCTAAATAAGCGTTCGTGAAACTCTGGACGGATATATATCGACTTACCATTACGAGCTACTAAATGACTTTTTTGTAAAAACAATTCCTGATAAGGCACATCTCCTTTTTTAGAAACAGCACTCGATTTTTTAGTTTGCTTCGGTTTAGGAGTCGCTTTTTCTTTTATGTTTTGGTCTTTTGTTTCAGGAAGCTCTCTGTCCTTTGAAAATGAATGTGCCATCATTTTCATTAATTCCTTTTCATCTATAGGGTCTTTGTCTTTTTCCATTTTAAATTGTTTTTTTTATTTCTTCTTTTGCATCTATCCAAGCCATTCCTTTGTTTGCTATATATCTGTCGTTAGGTGTCTTTTTAGATAAGCGTTTTGCATTTGTCAAATCGCGATCTGAAAAAACTGCAAATACATTTTTTCTGTACTTTAAGCAAACCGCTTTAGGATAGTATTCTAATACGTAAGTCCTTGCTTGTTCCCATTCTGTATTTTTCATAATTATCGATTTAGTAGGTGTAAAAATTCATGGATAAAAGTTTCTATTCTAGAAGAGGTAATTAAGCGGCTGTGAGGAGGGAAAAGCGTAGAACGAAACACCAATCCTTTTCCAATTTCTGGAAGTTCTTTTCGGAAGCGTTTACTATCTGAAAAATGATGCTGCATTTGGTGTAATTCCAGTTCCTTAAATACCTTTTCATACATTTCATAAAGTGTAGATTTTTCTCTTCCATCTACCATATTCCAGAATAGGTACAAGCCTTTTTTATCAGATTTCGTTTTAAATATTTTGGAGATTACCTGTAAAAAAGAAAGGGTACTTTCCATGACTAATCTGTCTGCGGTCATTGGAGAAAAAATGGCATCCATGCCCAATAAAGTTTGTAGTATTCCTGTAGAATTTACTGTGCCGGGTAAGTCAAAAAAAGCAAAATCATAGGCTATAGAACTATCGGCTAAAAACTGATTCGCTTCTTGTAAAGCGGTATCTGCATTACAAGAAATTATGGGATATGCTTTTTTGTTTAAACTTGAAAATTGCATGTGTGCCATTCGTTTAAAATGGTCATTTTCCATAATTGCTTTTAACTCACGCTCTCTTAGTTTAGCGATACTTAATTGAGGAAAATCACAATCGAAAATAACCACTTGATAACCCATTTTATAATGTAACATGGCTGCGGTTAGTACGGTAATTGCACTTTTTCCTACCCCTCCTTTTTGAGATGAGAAACTGATTTTTAAGGGTGTTGTTTTCATTAGTTAAAATTTTACTGTTAATAGATTTATAATGCTTTATGACTCTCTAACTAGCTAGTCATACCTCTAGCTAGTTGTGTAATTGACTAGTTGGCTAAATAGCCAGCCAATTAACTAGCAGTACTCTCAGCTAGAAATATCTCTGTACAGCCAGTCGTACCTGCGTTTGATTGACTAGTTGATTAACTAGCCGTACTCTTAGCTAGAAATATTGCTGCATAGCTAACTGTACCTATGGCTAATTGTACAATTGACTAACTGACTATATACTTAGCTAGTTAATTGGCTAGACACACTTTCATCTCTACAGCTAACTAAATGGCTAACCGTATTGCCGTTTAGCTGGCTATACGGCTATACGGCGTTACAGCAAAAAAACAGCGCTTTCACTTCGTTTTTTCAAGGATTTGTTTTTGAGGTCTTTAATGGCTTTGGGTGTCTTTTTTTGTCACTGATAACCATAGTGTTACAATCATTTGTTCGCTTTTAATTTGTAGAGGTCAGTTTTAGGAGTGGTGATACCACATCACCTCATTAAAATCCATTTAAAAACTGTTCAGCGGAACAGAGCAAGTTGTGTAATGAGTGCCTCAAAAGTGCTTTTGTGCCTCTCATTACAAACTTGTCCTACGGAGTTTAAAATCCCTCCGAAGTCGAGGATTTTTTAAAAAGACGAATTGGAAGTTTCACTATAAATGAATTAAAAATGAAGAAAAAACAAATTAAAAAAGGACGAAAACCCAAAGAAAAACCTTTGGTGTATCGCCATGTATTTCGATTAAATGCCGAAGAAAATGCACAATTTTTAGCGCAATTTGATATCTCAGAAGTACTCACCAAAGCCGAATTTATACGCGCTATTCTATTTGAAAGGGAAATTAAAGTGCTAAAGGTTGATAAATCTACTCACGATTTTTATATAAAACTCACTGCTTTCTATAGTCAGTTTAGAGCTATTGGGGTGAATTACAACCAAGTTGTGAAGGCATTACACACCAATTTTACTAAAAAAAGAGCACAGTTTTTACTCTTAAAACTAGAAAAACATACCGTAGCACTCATTGCTATTCTTGAAAATATCACTGATTTAATCCAAAAATTTGAAGAACAATGGTTGCGAAAATAGAACGAGGAAATCACTTAAAAGGAGTATTGATTTACAACTACGAAAAGGTAACTCAAGATCAAGGGAATATTTTGCATTGGCATAAAATGATGGAATCCATAACAGGAGAATTTACCATTCCATTGCTAGAGCGTTCTTTTGAACCTTATCTCATTGCAAACAACCGTACCGAAAAACCGATACTACATATCTCCTTAAATCCAAATCCTAAAGATGCCGTTTCAGACGAAACTTTTAGTGCCTTGGCTGAAAACTATATGCAGGAAATGGGATATGGAGAGCAACCTTTTGTGGTCTTTAAGCATACGGATACTGAGCGTGCTCATATTCATATTGTTTCGGTTTGTGTAGATGAATATGGGAAACGTATTTCAGATAGTTTTGAAAAAGTACGCTCTATGAAAGTATGCCGAAAATTAGAGAAACAATTTCAACTTACCTCAGCAATTGGCACAACAGAAAAAAAGGATATTCCATTACAAAAGGTAAATGCGAAACAAAACAATTTAAAACAACAAGTTGGCTCAGTACTCACCTTTGTAAACGAGAATTACCAGTATCAAACACTTGGAGAATACAAAGCACTATTATCTTTTTTTAATATAACTGCACAAGAAGTTAAAGGGATTATTCACGGAAAAGAAAAACGAGGATTGGTCTATTTTGCTACGAATGATGAAGGCAAAAAAGTAAGTAACCCTTTTAAATCTTCTCGTTTTTGGCAGCCCGTTGGTTTAGCAGATTTAGATCGGAAATTTAAAAAGTCAAAAGCTTTTATCGATAAACACAAACCTCAAAAACGAGTGCGGAAATTGGTGCGATATGCAATACAAAAATATCCAAATCAAGATCATTTTAAAAAGTATTTACAAGATCATAAAGTATCCACGTTTGTACGAGAAAATGAGCAGGGTAGAATTTATGGAATCAGTTTTATAGACCACACTTCTAAAACGGTATTGAATGGTTCTCGTTTAGGCAAAGACTTGTCCGCAAATGTATTTCATCGCCTTTGGAACGAAGCAGAAGTACCAATTTCAATTCCTGTTAAAGAGAACTCAAAAGAACACTACACAGCACATATAGAAAACGAACCAATAGTAAAAGAAGAAGACTTTTCTAATGTAAACATTATGGAAGCTTTAGGAGGTCTGTTGCCTATGGATATACCTGAAGAAAATGACACGAAGAACTTAAAGAAAAAACGTAAAAATAAAAGAGATGCAAAACGAAGATGATATTAGAGGACTAGCCAAAACAATGGAATTTATGCGAGCAATTAGTATTTTGTTTGTTATTATACACTGTTACTGGTATTGCTACGAAACATTTAAACAATGGGAATTTACAATTACCACTGTAGATAAAATTTTATGGAACTTTCAACGAGATACAGGGCTGTTTTCGTCTTTGCTATACACAAAGCTATTTGCCCTTGTTTTTCTTAGTTTATCTTGCTTAGGAACAAAAGGTATTAAGGAAGAAAAAATTACGTGGAATAAAATTAGCATTGCACTTGTAATAGGTATTGTATTCTTCTTTCTCAATTTTTGGTTGCTAAATGTTTCATTATCGAAACTGCAAATTGCCATTTTATACATAACTACATTATCTATAGGATATATTGGTTTACTAATGGCAGGTGTTTGGATGAGTAGGTTGTTTAAAAACAACTTAATGGATGATGTTTTTAATCTAGAAAATGAGAGCTTTATGCAAGAAACACGTTTGTTAGAAAATGAATATTCCATTAATTTACCTACTAGATTTTACTACCAAAAGAAATGGAATGACGGTTGGATTAATATTGTAAATCCGTTTAGAGCAACTATTGTATTGGGTACTCCTGGTTCTGGTAAATCATTTGCTGTAATAAATAACTATATCCGACAGCAAATTGAAAAAGGTTTTTCTATGTATATCTATGATTTTAAGTTCGATGACCTTTCGGTGATTGCTTATAATCACTTGCTAAAACACACAGATAAATATAAAATTCCGCCTAAGTTTTATGTAATTAATTTTGATAACCCTCGTAAAAGCCACCGCTGTAATCCAATAAATCCTGTTTTTATGACCGATATATCAGATGCGTATGAAAGTGCATATACCATTATGCTAAACTTGAATAAAACATGGATACAAAAGCAAGGAGATTTCTTTGTAGAGAGTCCCATAATTTTATTGGCTTCTATTATTTGGTACCTTAAAATTTATGATAACGGAAGGTATTGTACTTTTCCGCATGCCATTGAATTGCTGAATAAAAAGTATGCTGATGTGTTTACTATTTTGAGAAGTTATACGGAATTAGAAAATTATCTATCCCCATTTATTGATGCTTGGGAAGGTGGTGCGCAAGACCAATTACAAGGACAGATTGCAAGTGCTAAAATTCCGTTATCAAGAATGATAAGCCCTGCATTATATTGGGTAATGACAGGAGATGATTTTTCGTTGGATATTAATAACCCCGAAGCTCCTAAAATATTATGTGTAGGGAATAATCCCGATCGTCAAAACATTTATTCAGCAGCTTTGGGCTTGTATAATAGTAGAATTGTAAAGCTAATTAATAAAAAAGGGCAATTAAAATCTTCGGTAATTATTGATGAGCTGCCTACTATTTATTTTAGAGGACTAGATAATTTAATAGCCACAGCTCGTAGTAATAAGGTAGCGGTTTGTTTGGGGTTTCAAGATTATTCTCAGTTAACTAGAGATTATGGAGACAAGGAAAGTAAGGTAATTCAAAATACGGTAGGTAATATTTTTAGCGGTCAAGTAGTAGGCGATACAGCTAAAAGTCTATCAGAACGTTTTGGTAAAGTGTTACAAAAACGACAATCTATGACCATTAACAGGCAAGATAAATCGACTTCTATTTCTACACAACTAGATAGTTTAATTCCGCCAAGTAAAATATCCAACCTTACACAAGGAATGTTTGTCGGTTCTGTTTCCGATAATTTTGACCAACGTATTGAGCAAAAGATTTTTCATTCAGAAATTGTAGTAGATGTAGATAAGGTGACCGAAGAAACGAAACAATACAAACCGATTCCTGAAATCATTTCCTTTTTAGATGAAAAGGGAAACGATACTATGGAAGATCAGATAAATGATAACTATCGACAAATTAAGGCAGATGTAGAAAATATCATTCTATTAGAAATGGAACGTATAGAGAATGATCCTAGTTTAGAGCATTTGATTAAAAAGTAGGGGTGAAATAGTTTTGGTACAGGTTTACTATGGTTTTATAATTTAATTTTCATAAAATTATTAAACGTATATATGTAGCGTTATTGCTGATAATTTTAATATAAATCAAGTGTGTTTTTTCTTTAAAAGCAGATAAATATCTTCCTCTAAGGGTTTTGTGTACAAATGTTTTCTTTTCATCAAAGTATATTTGTAGCATCAATTAACCTCTTAATAAGGCTACATTTTGTAGTATGAAAAATGAAAGTATTTGTAACAGACGACCACGATGCCGTTGTTGAAGGTTTTAAAGTTCTAATTAAATCTTATGGATTTGAAATGGTAGGTTTTTCTAAAACTGGTCAAGGATTAATCAACTGGTTAAAAGTAAATACTTGTGATATAGTTATTTTGGATTTATCATTACCCGATATGTCGGGGATTGAAGTTTTAAAGAAATTGTCAGGTAAAGAAATTCCAAAATTTATTGTAGTATCAGGTACAAGTGATAAAGAACTAATAAAACAATCAATAATCCTTGGAGCTAAAGGTTTTGTTTGTAAAGATGAGGTTCATTTAGTTTTAAGAGAGAGTTTAGAAAAAATATTTAGAGGAAGAAAGTATTTTTCACATTCTGTAATGGATACGCTTATATCTAAACAGTTAGAGGAAGAGAAAATAGTAACTATGGAGAGTATACTTTCTCCTAAAGAAGTTCAAACACTACGATTAATGATGAATGATTTTCAGGCTCACCAAATTTGTGAAGAAATGAACATCACAAAAGGAACATTGGGAAAAGTGTATCAAAGAATTAGAAATAAACTAGATGTTAAGAAAAATATAGGGTTCATAATATTAGCTATTAAACATAAATTTAAGCAATAATTAGATGGAATTTCTAATGATATAGATGTCGTATATTTAGTGATTAATCCAAATCACAATATCATGAAAAATCTATTTAAATTTTTACCTATAGTAGTAATGTTAGTAAGCCTTGTTTCTTGTACAAATAATAATGAAAAATTAATAACAGAAAATGAGACGATTATTCAAGACGATCAATTCTCAATTGATAAAAGAGATGTCAATGCCCCAGACTCAGGAACAACAGTTCCAGACTTGGAAGAAGAGTAGAAATATATTCGTATACATAATTTTAGGACTGTTTATAACCTCTATGTTTTTCGCTTTTGAATTTTTTGAAAAAGAAAGCAAGTGGACTGTTATAAGTAAAAATCAAGCAATTTTAGACAAAAAAGAAAATTCTAAAGAGCTAAATAAAATTAAAGATTACGTAAAAGAAAATAACCCTGAAATGTTCGCCCAGTATATCAAAATCAATAATAAATTAAAAAACTCTAAGAAGGAATACAATGAAGCTGTAAAAAATGATAAATTTCTTGGATTCAATAGTTTTAAGATATTTGCATATCAGTTTTTCCCAACACTTCTTTTCTTTTTTTATGTAATTTATCACTTTTATGTTAACATAAAAAGAAGAAAGAATAATATTGGAGCTAAATTAATACACTTTGTTTTTATCCTGTTTTCAATTGTTAAACTATATTGGATTTTTCAAAGTTCTTTTGATTTAAGTAAATCTGAATATTATCTATATTCACTAATTTCAACTATTGCTATATCATATGCAGTATGGTTGTTTCATTTAAAAGAGCTAAATTGGTATAAACGAGTTAAAAACAAATTAATTAAAGTCTCTGTTTATAGTCTACATTATGTAGAGGAAAACAAAAAAGAAAAAATGGCTCAAATAATAGAGGAACCCATTTAAGTAAAGTTATCTGAAAAGAAACTAAGACGCTTTTTTTCTTTAAAAATATAAATGAAGAACATCGATAATTATTGTAATTATTGATGAATGATCTCACCTATTTATTTTCGAAAGTACAATAATTTAATGTTTATAGATTAGTATGGTTTTACCATACTTAAAGTAAGGCAAAACCATACCTATTTAAAATAGGATTAAAATAATTTTGACAATTAAAATAACACCTGTCTTTATTTAAAACTTTTCTTTTCCAAATTACAAGTTAGGTTTTAAAACTAAAGATTCACCAAAAGCAGGCATATATATAATTAACTAAAAATAAAATTCAAATGAAAAATTTTCGTTTGCTATGGATTGCATTATGCGTATCCATATCCATTGTTCATGCACAAGAAACAGATTGCGATTTTAATTTTCGCGAAGCACTTTTTTACTTAAAAGTAGATGCTAATTTTGCTAAAGACTCTCTTAAATCAGTCCGATTATTAGAACCCTGTGTAGAAAAAGGCTTCGACAAAGCACAAATTTTAATGGGAAGGTTATACCAAGCCCAGAAAACAAAAGAAGGAGATAAAAAAGCCTTTGATTTATTTAAAAAAGCAGCCCAACAAAGTAATGCTGTGGCAATGGCAGATTTAGGTGTTTTATATAAATATGGTAGAGGTTGTAAACTCAATTTTAACAAAGCCAGAAAGTGGTTTAAAAAAAGTGCCGAATTAGGAAATAATAAAGCGGCTTATAGTTTAGGATACCTGTATTTAAAAGGATTTGGAAGTATTGAACAGGATTATACAAAAGCTGTAAAATGGTTTAAACAAAGTAACTACAAAATGGCTAAATACTGGTTAGGTGTCTGTTATTTAAAAGGTTATGGAGTTACGAAAGATTCACAAAAGGCTAGTGGATTGTTAGGTAAGGATTTTATTGCTAGTAACTTAAATACTAGTACTAATGAGAATACAAATCCTACTACAAAAATAGAAACAAGCGCTTTAGTTACTTCAGAAAGCATAGCAGAACCTAACAATACGAAAGAAAAAATTACACAGGATTTTTTATTAGGAAACTGGAAAGGGACTTTATTAAAATTAGATTGGTCTAAAAAGCAGATTGAAGCTAAAAAAGAGATCAGTATCGGTTTTCAATTAGATTCTTTAACTGGTACTTTAAAATCAATATTAAGTATTGATAAGGATGTAATTAAAGATGATGTTTTGAAAATTGATAACTCCATTTATTTTGAAAACACGAGTGTATTATTACCTCACGATTCTTATAAAGAAACTATTCCTAATACATTAAGCTATGAAATACTTTCAAGTGATTTAAACGTTAAAACAGTAAATGGAATTACTTACTTGGTTGCCAATATAGAAAGTTATATTAAAAATTGGAATGAAGCAGGTATGCCTTTACGTTTGGTTTTAAAGAAAAAAGAAACCTTTAATAATACCGATGAAGAACTTTCAGACGATGCCTTAATTGCCTTATCAGAGCAAGCAAATAATTTTATAAAACTCTATCCAAATCCTTTTAAAGAAGATTTAATTATTTCCTATTCCCTTAAAGAACAAGCTACTGTGAAGGTCCTGTTAAGCGATTTACAAGGGGGTATAAAAACAGTTTTAGAAAATAATAAAACACAAGAAAAAGGAGATTATAGGTATTTCTTAGATGGAACTCATTTGAAAAAAGGGGCATACGTAGTAAGCGTATTTGTAAACAACGAGAGAAAGACAAGAGTAATTATAAAAAAATAAGAAGTGATGAAAAAATATATATTAACCTTATGTTTAACATTCTTTTCAGTTTGTTTTACAGTAGCTCATGCACAAAGAGAAATTGAAGCACCAGATAATGGAGATGAATATATTGATGATGGTTACCCCGGGGATGATTTAGATGAAGACCCAATAAAAGTAGGTGATCTTCCTAAAGCAAAAACAAAATGTAATAGATCTCGTTGTGAAGGGCACGAAAATATTTCTTTTAGTTTTAATAATACTCCTCATGCTTTAAGAATGGAGGCGCTTGTAAATTCTATAGAAAGAAAAGGATTAAGTGATTGGTTGTTTATTCAAGAATCTATTATAAAAAAAGAATTAGATGGGCGTAATAGGCATGTAAGTAGTACTTATGAATTTGCAAGAAACGAATATTTTGCAAATTTTGAAAAAGATATTGCTAACAGAAATATACCTATTTTAAGTAGTGGACGTAATAGAGTTATTAATGATGCTAAACATAAACGAACTCCTTTTTATAAGAATATAAAGCTTTTAAGAGCAAGATTCCAAGAGATTAAGCAAGGAAATATAAATAGATCTTTATATGCTACTAAAACATATAATAACAGACCTATGAGTTATTATAAAACAGAAAGTAGTATTAATTCAATTCTTAATTCAGAGCTTAATAAATTTTACGCAAATGAAGTCAAAATAAACGAAGATTTATTGATTAGAGATCAATTAGGCGAAATGTTAAAATCAATACGAGCTGTTAATTCGTTAGGAGTTACAGATAATATATTAAAGGTGCTTAAAAATAAACAAATAGGTTATTATAATGATTTTAATAGGTGGCATCAAATAAGCTTAATGCAAAGGTATTTAAGTGGTGTGAAAAAAGGGAATAACTCAGGTAATATATGGCCTAAAGAATTTGGTACTAATGATTATTTATTAGCCTATGCTAAAGCACATAGAAAAAAGGATATCAATATATTTCATAAAGATTATTGGAAAGTAATTTTAAAAAGAGATTACAGAAATAATCCTTTAAAATCGATAGATGCAATAAATAAATACATAAGGTTAAGAGAAGCAGAACTAGCTAGATTATTAAATAGCACTCCTATTAATGTAAATTCGGCTGTAGATTTTTTAGTTTCTGAATTAAGTATTATTAATGCAAGTGGCTTAAAATGGTTAAATAACAACCCTGAAAAAGCTATTGAAATGCAAAGTTTATTAAATTTAACACGAATAGACCCGAACCCAAATGTTTTTAATTCTACAAAGAGAAACTTAACAGTTAGAATATTAGAAAACGGAACAGTAGAAGAAATGATTACTAAATTAAAATTAGACTCTTACAGAAGTATATTATATAACTATGAAGAAGAAGCTTACAAATTAAGAGTTTTTGCGTACCAAAATTCTCCGGGAGGAATAATAAAAGGGGAGGCATTAGCTTTTATTAAAGAAGCACTAGAGGCTATTAAAAATAGAGGGGAAGTAAATATTGAAGATCGAATTTTTAATTTTTTAGAAGGTAAAGCTTTATGTGTATATAATAAGCTTAAAAATTTGAACCTTTTTAAATCAACAATTAATCAATTTGAGCAAGGGAATGATTATAATTTACATTTAATAGAAGATTATACTAAATGTAGAGTAACAGATGAAGCATGTACTAATGCTAGTGATTTTAAAAATGGAAATATAACAATTTATTTTCGTGGAACAGGTAATAATAACTTAGAGTTTGCATCTACAATACTACATGAGGGAATTCATGCTGAGATCTTTAGATATGTAGATAGATATAAAAAAGGTTTAGATCCAATAAAAAAGAAAGAGTTACTGGATTATTATTTTGATTATAAATCACAAAATGACCCCACTATTGCCACTTCTGAAGCTCAACATCAATATATGGCAGATAGATTTGTAAAACCAATAGCAAGAGCTATAAGAAAATTAGATAATAATAAATATCCTCTAAAATTCTATATGGGATATGGTTGGGATGGATTAAGGTCTTATGGTTACGATAATTATAGAAATGATAATGGTCAATATATAACCTTAGATAAAAGCACAAGTTCTGAATATTACCGAAATCAAAAAATAGTTAACGATAATAGCGAATTTAACAATAAAGAATGTCAATAATGAAAAATTATAATCTCTATATAATAATAGTAATAATTTGTTTAATTTCAATAATTTCTTGTGATAAAAAGCAAGTTCAATTCTATCCTTCAGAAAAATTATTTAATCAAGAAAAAAAACAAATCATTGATATTAATAAATACACTTCTGTTAAAGAATTTTATAAAAAAATAATTGAAAATTATGATAAACAAGTAAATTCTTATGTAATAATTAATAATCAAAAAAGAGTAAAAAAAATAAGAATTTCTTTAAGGGGAAGTGGGTTGATAAAGGAAAGAAATATTATAACTATATATAGAGATTCAATAATTACTGAAGAAAAAACATTTGATATTTTAAAATTAGAGAAAGTTTTAGAAAAGCATATTTTAAATAATAAAAAATCATATTTCTATTCAGACTCTTCAACTAAAGCTATTGTTAGTATTTCACCAAGTGATATTAACTCACTAAAATATATTTTATCAATAGTTACAGATACCTTTGACAATTTAAAATCAAGAAAAACAGAAGATTTACAACTAAATGTTTTTTTAAATAGATTTACGTTTTCAAAACAGCCAATTATCCCTTAAAAATTTAGTAAATAATGAATGTATTGATAAATAAATTATTAATATTATTATGTATGTCTTTTTTTGTTTTAAATATGAATCAAAAAGAGTATATCCTTAAAACGAAAGGTAGATATATAAATAAAGACACTAATTTTGAGGAAATTAATTCTTTTTATTTATATGATAAAAATTTATATGAAGAAAGAAAAAGTAAAATAGAAAAAGATAAAAAAGAAGGGAATTATTTTCCTTCGTTATATTCTAATAAACTTCCAAGAACTATGCTTTTTACAGTTATAAGTAAAGAAACAAATATTGTAAAAGATTTTGAAGCTCAATTAGAAAACATTGTCAATTTTAAATGGGTCGAGGATAATTCATGGAAAGAAAATAATCCTAATGTTTTATTTAAAGATTTATATTTTCTGATAAAAATAGGTAAAAATAGATATTATAAATATAAAGTTAGGAAAACTCCTTTTGTACAATAAAAAATTATTTAAACTTAACAACCGTGCATTTTCATAGATGCACCCTAGTAGACTGAAAGCCTATCAATAATTATGTGATAGGCTTTCTATTTTATGTTTTATTAGTATTAAAGGGTAGAGATAATTGTTACGTCAATAACAAACTATGCAGTCTGTTTTTTAGTAAATAAGTTACAGGTCTATCTTTTTGAAATTTATAAAGAATTTCTGTTTGCGACTCCAAATAAGGCAAAGGCATACAAGCTATCAATTCTTTGCCTAATTCGTTATCAAATTCAGACTGTTCTACTACATATATTTTCATTTTATTAGTATGTTCACATACGTATAGTGGAGTTTTGAAACCTTCTATTTCTTCCATACTAGGCAGTATTTTTCTTTTGTTCATTTAATAGGTTTAATGGCGGCCGAAAATAAGAAATCTAATTTTTACAAGCCTAAAGAAAAATAAGTTCTTATGGAGACTGTTACAGGTAATCTTTTTTTAATGCATTTTAACTAAAAATCTTACAGGGTATAATGCTAAGAACTTATTTTCTATATATTTATAAATAAAAAAAGAAAAAGTAATGGCAAAAATGATTGTTACGGTAGGCGATACGCACAGTTGTCCTATGGTTTCTGGTACAGTTCCACACATTGGCGGAACAGTAATCTCGGGATGTTCAGGTGTATTGTTAAACAATAGTCCAGTAGCGCGAATGGGCGATAAAGTACTTTGTACTGGTACTGGAATGATCGCCACTATAATTCAAGGTGATGCTAATGTATTGGTAGGAGGAAAACCTGTTGCGTACGTAGGCTGTATGACATCTCACGGAGGTTTTTTGACATCTGGTCAAGCCAATGCACTTATTACAGGTAATAAGCCTACGAAGATAGTTACCATGCCAATTGATAAAATAGACTTTCCTAATATCGATATAAAAAACAGAGTTTTAGCCTATTTAGCTGGGCATGGCAGTCAACTTAATGAAGCTATTGTAAATCAAGCCTTAATTAAACAAGCTGCGGAAGACAATGAGGGAGAACCGAAAGTTTATAACTACGAATGGAAAAAAGAAGAAACGGTTATTCGAGATAGTAAAGTTTTAAAGGTAGTTACTATAACTGCCGATGTTCAGAACATTCCCGATGGAGAAACTGCTACTATTAAAGTTTCAAAATCTGCTACAGCAGAAAATGAAGAAACTGAGATAATAGAATTAACTGGAATAGTTAAAAACAAAAAAGTCACAGTGGACTGGGAATTAGAAGATGCAGACGCAAGCTAATTAAACTTTAAAGTAATTACTATGGAAAGAAACGAAGCCCTCGAAACCTATCAAAAAGAAACCTATAATCAAGATATAGCCACCTATACATTTTCTGTAGAAGTAGCAGGAGTAACTTCACCTGAACGCACTGAGCTAAAAGCTAAAAAACCTGGTATTAATTTACATTTTTTACGTTATGGTGTTTTTAATGCCAAGCCAAATTATCAGCTTAAGAAAGATATAATCGTTCATCCACCAGAAACGGAGAGTGATTTAAACGAAGATGAAGCTGCGGTACAAGAAAAAGTTAAACGCATAGAATTAGATGAGGTAGAAGTTACCGCAGAAAAGAAAACTCCAGAAACACCAAACGACAAACTTCCTGATATAAAAAATGCTTATTACGCAAGGACTATATTAAACGAAGGCTATTTGTATGTTATAGAGGAAGGTGATGATAAATATTGGTTAGAATATGAGATTAACGAATACGGTACATTAAGACCTGTCTTGTGGAAAGATAATTTAGACGAAAATAATAACTACAAAGATCTACGAGATAAATCGGGGAATACCACCGAAGATTCTTTAATTTTTAAACAGTGTACTATACTGTGGGTCGGTTATTCGGCAACTCAACTTTCCTTAAAGCAACTTGAAGATCTGAAAGGGAACTTAGAAAATACAAATACTTTTTTAAAAGTCGAATGTGAAGGTTTCGATAAATCGGAAGCAGAAAATTTAGACTACAAACAGCAAATAGCTCCCTACAATCGTTTTTATACGCTCTTCAAATCTGATCAAGATACACAGTCTATGATTTTTAAAAATAGACTGACTCAGATTACCGAGATTGAAGAAGCTCCAGATCCTAATAATGAGAATGTATTGTTAGAAGATATGTTTGTAACTTTACTAGACCCTATAGGCTGTGCAGATGATTTATACTATTTAACTGAAAAAGAACACAATTATCACGAAGCACTTATAGCTACCCTAACAATACCTCAAACTCCAAGGAACTATTATGAATCTACATGGGGGAAAGAAAAAGAATCTATAGAAGACATTTCTAAAGAGATAAAAGAGCAAGTTAACTACCTTTTTGTTACAGCACTCTCAACGTATAAATTTGTATACGACAATCCTGAAACCATAGATAAATATAGCAGAGATAAAGAAAGTTGGTCGCATGGAGTAGATCAAAAAAAAGTGTATAAAATCTTAAATGTAGAAGAAAGGCAACAACAACGCCAGCGTATTTATAAGATGCGTGATGCTTTGGGTACATTTATAAAATCGGAAAACTATCAAACAGCATTATTAGGCTATAAAAACAATAGTCCTTTTAGGCAAGAAGCAGGGAAATTACATGCTGCTAACCATTTATACATGCTAGCCGTATATGAAGGAATTGCCGATAGAGATTTAAATCTTACTAAGGACTACAAACCAAACCAAGATTATTGGCTACAGCAAATAAGAGGAACCTTAGTATCCAACCCAACTATTTTTAAAACTACTACAGCGCTTTTAGATTTAGAAATTGATATTGCATTTTTAGAAAACGAACCCCAAAAACCTGTAAAAACACATTTAAAATTTGGAAAAAAGTTTGTTTCATTAGGTAAAAAAATATTAGAAGCTTATGCAGGAATAGGAAGTTTATCACAATCGGAGTTTGAACTGGTAAACAAAAAGATATTTTATGTAAGTGCCATATCTAAAGCTGGGAAAAACGGCCCTTTTTATAAGCTTAAAAACAAAACCTTTAGTGACTTTTTAAGCGACCATGAATTACGCAAACTAGCCAAACAGCAACACAATCACCAAACCAAAACCTATACCTATTTTAAAGTACATCCCGATGCACTAGACGAAGCAAAAAAGATAGCAAGAGGCTCAGGTGTGGGTAAAAACCCAGTAATTTATGTAGATAAAGCCGATAGTACTAAGTACGGCGAAAAAGTACAGGAATTTTTAGATAGTAAAGCCTTTAATCGATTCTTGTTGATATATGAACTTTGGGGATTGGCTATGGCTGGACAAAAAATGGCAAAAGATGGAGTTAATTTTAATACTGTATTTTCTTTTTCTGGAGCATTTGTAAAAACATCAGCTATAGTTTTAAAATTAACCAAAGAAACTAAAGCAGCAGAATTATTTGATGATTTTTCAAGAGCCAGAAATTATGAAGTACCTCGATTAATTAACAGACATAAAGGAAGAACCATAGCAATTACATCAAAGAGTCTTGCCAAAGGAGCTAGTGCTGTTGGAGGGGCTTTTACCGTAGTGGCTTGCGCAAAGGATAGCTATATTGCCTTTGCCAAGGCCGATTATGATGCAGCAATGGCTCAAACGGTTGCTGGGGTAGCCAGTGGGGTGCTACTGGCGTCACAAGTTGGACTTATTGCCGAATTGGCATTTCCACCAGCACTAATTATTTCTTTAATTGGTATGGCAGCTTTTGGAATTGCCATTTATTTTACCGATACAGAATTGGAAGCTTATTTTAAACATTATCCGCTAAGTACTTTTTCTAACATTAAAAGTGATTTATACACTTTAGAGCCTTACGATTTTATGTTAAAGTTATACGAGCATAGGGATGAGCTGTTATGGCCTAATAAAGACAACTTACTAGTAACAGAATCTTACGACCACCTTAAAGATTTTAAACGTGTATTTGTAAATTTAATGAACGTTATAGGTAATGGCTCCTTAGAAATTAGAGGAAGTGAGCACTTACTTTCTCCTCGCGATAAACAAAGCTATTTCCACACTCCTTTACAACCTTATAAAGATAAATGGTATCATCCTTGGCGTTCTATAGGCATACAAATTAGTTTTGGTGCTTTTTTACGAAGTGTTGAAGATTTAGAATATGAATTGTACTATGTAAACCAAGGCTCATTCGCATTAAGAGAAAGCCGTTACGCTATTCCTATATCCAAAAAGCATTGTAAAGTCTTACCCTTTTTAGACAAAAATAATACCTATACCGTAGAACTATGGTTGCAAATACCAGATAAACTAACCATAATTGAGGAAGATGCTTCGCAATCGGTAATAGAAGTGCACAGAAACACCAAACGCCAAACCGTAAATTTAGATTTAGAAACAGGAGAAATTGCCGTACTTTGTAAACTAAATAGTGAACATCAACAAAACTTACCATTAACACAAAACGATACCGAGGGGTATTTATACAGTCAATTACCTATTCAATATCGGGACAAAAACACGGGAGTTGTAAGTCGCCGTTCAGGTTTTACACAAGTAGTAACCAAAACACAGTTTTTAAAAACCTATCCACTTAAAAAAATCAAGTATGCCTACTAAAAACTGGTTTAAAAAAGATGCCCTACCTTTTAAAATACTCACGCAACCTACACCAAAAAATGTAGTAAACTGGTTTGATGATGAAATAGAAGGATTAGATGATGAGGAATTGATTTTGATATTACGTGCCAGAGGAGGGATTAATATGCCTACAGTTCTCTGTCTTTTTTTAACTGTTTTCTCTTTTCTCGTTAGTTGTGTTTTTAACATTTTCATGGATGGTTTTACTTTTAAGATGACATTACAAACGTCTTCTATGTTTTTAATAGCAGGAATCATATCTTATTTATTTGGATTTATTTTACCAACAAAAAAAATAGTTTTAAAACGTTTTACTGGAAAAATGACTTATCCTAGCTATGGGTTTTATCCGCATATGACACTTACTTTTACACAAGCTAGGGTGTATAAATCTTTAATCAGTGGTCCTGATGCTACTATTGCAGGACATAAACTAGCTGCTCGTAACCCCTACAACACAGGGGTTGGAAAAGGGAATTACGATTTAGCCCCTGCAGACCCCGAAGAATGGTGGAGTTACTTTGTATGGTATATGGATAAAAACCGTCCGTTACCACAAGGCAAAGCTTTTGATCCTTACCGAGAAAAAGACTATGAACGCAGAAAAGCGGAAGGTTTTCCGAAGCCTTTATATAAAAGTAATATCCCAACTCCAGAGGCAACACCAGAACAGCAAAAAGAACGAGAAAAAATTGGAGGATGGTAAAAACCTATATGATTCGATACTTAACGAAATGAATAGAAATGACGAAGATAAGCCGATAAAAATAGAAATATATAGATCAATTAAATACTATATAATAAGAAAAGAACAGATAAAGCCAGGGAAACATAAAGCTATTCAAAAAGCAACTGATCTTATTTATATTAAAAATGAAACAACCGCTTTTAATGGATTTCTTAGTTATCTATTAATAGGCTTGATCTTTTTTTTAATTTCTTATTCATATCAGCAAGGAAACAATTCGGATGACGCCTTTAGCATTTATGCTTTTACTGCATTATTATTTGGTATGTCTTTTTATTATTTAATTTCATTTATTACAGACCCTTTTAAAGAATTAATTTTAAACAGAGTAAGCGGAAGTATAACATTTTCTCTTTTGAACGGAAGAGGAAAAACTCAATCTAAACCTTTTGACACTTTGAATGTTTATGAAGTAAGCTCCAATATACTCGATACTAGTTATGAAATAAAAACCATTTTTTTTAAAAATGAAAAAAATAGTTTTTGTTGGAAAATGACAGCATATCATCATTATGAATATTGGAGTTTTATGGTATGGTATATGGACAAAAATAGGCCACTTCCTCCCGGAACTGCTTTTGATCCTTACCGGGAAAAAGATTTCGAACGCAGAAAAGCGGAAGGTTTTCGAAAACCTTTATATAAAAGCAAGATCCCAACTCCTGAGGCAACACCTGAGCAACAAAAAGAAAGAGAAAAAATTGGTGGATGGTAATTCCTTTTAGCAGTTTAAATTTATTAGAATATGTATTTATTAAAGTGTCTAATTAATAATAAATGTAATGCGGAATATTTTTAATATTACAGAAAATATAGACTTCAATATTGTACTCCATTACCCTGATACCAGTCTTACCAAATATCAGAGGCTTTTAGTTAATTTAGCTTGGATAGCTAAAGATATTGTACTTCAAAAAAAGTATACACCTTTTATTAGGGTTATAGAAAAAGACAGTAATCAATTTCTAGTAGATGATATTTTTAATGTCAGTTTTGATTGCGAACTAAATAAAAGTAATAAAACGGATTATCGTATAGACATAGTTGCAGATCCAGATGATAACCGAACTTTGTATACTTGCTTATACAAAGATGAAGAAACACCAGTTTTGTTTTTTGACACGATGTATTTTGAATCTACTGTTAATTATAATGATACCAAATTATTAGGTGCTATTCAGCAGTATGTTTTAAATAAATATTCTGACCATTTCAAAGATTATAAAAATGGACTAATACTATTACAGACCATAAATTTGAAAGAAAAAGAATGGGTAATTAAAGGGGAGCAAATATATAAATAAGAATATTTTCATGTATTTCACCCCAAACAGCAAAGTCTATGTCAAGAAATAGATTTTACAGTTTTTCTTTGTTGTTCTTTTTCTGTAAAGGGTTCAATTACTTCATCATTTTTATTTACTGTATCAGTAATAGAATTTTTAATTTTTCGATCTAAATTTTCCAATTCTAATTTTAAGCCTTTTAGATCGGTTTCTTTACGCCAAGTAGCATTTACCACATCATTAAGCGTAGGAATATGCTGTTCGTTTTCTTTTAATTTTTGTTGTTCCTGTTCTAATAGCGAAGGGATTTTATAAAGTGCATTCAAAAAATTAGAAGCCGCTAATTGCGGATCGGTAGCCATGAGCCCGTTATTATAGGTGTACTTTATATCTCCCTTACCTAATACAAAAAAACGATTGATATTAAAATCAAATTCATCCTTCATGGAAGCTTCTGTTTTAATGAGTAATGTAAAACCATATAAACTACCAATACTTCGGTATTCTCCTCTGGTATTCATTTCTTTAGCCATTTTATTAAGGTGCTTCCCTATCGTTTCTACATGAGTACTATCCAAGTTTTTTAATTGAATAGGGTTTAAAATAGCTCCGTCACTACTTTTCTGAATATTAGATAAAAACTGCTTTTGATCTGCAACCATTGAAGTAACTCTTTCTCTGCCAAGTGTTGCCAATTGGCAAAGGTTTTTTAATTTGTTTTTAGAAGTCCATTTGGCATTATGAAAAGCCTTGCGTTCACTTTCCAAAGCGGTTATTTTCTTTTCTAATTTTGCTTTTTCTAACAAATCGGTATTGCCCGATAAAATAGCTACATATTCAGAAAAATTCATTCCAGACTTTTCATCCATTCCTCCTTCGTCAATGGTTCGTTTACCCAAATTATTAGTTTTTAATTGATCTATAAATAGTTGCTTATTATGTAGTAAATTAAACTTATAACTATCCAACGACTTTTCTACGGCATAAATAATTACATCTACATTATTGCCTCCAAAATGTTTGGCTATTTCATTGCCTTTTCTAATGGCTCTACCATCGCGTTGTGCTAAATCGCTAGGTCGCCAAGGAGTGTCTAAATGATGAATGGCAACGGCTCTTTTTTGTGCATTTACTCCTGTTCCTAACATCTCAGTAGAACCAAAAAGCACCCGTATTGTCCCCTCATTCATTTGTCTAATAAAATCCTTGCGCGTATTTTCATTTTTAGCTTCTTGAATAAATCGTACTTCAGACGGAAGCAGTCCGTGCTGCTCTACTAATTTTCGTTTAATTTCAGAATACGGATTCCATGTATTGGGTTTGTACGTGCCTAAATCAGAAAAGACAAATTGTGTGCCTTTTTGCGCTTGAAATTGATGGTAATATTCACTAATTTTTTTAGCACAATGCGAAGCTTTATTATCGATATGATCGGAATATTCAGGAGAAATCATTCGCATGTCTAATGACATTTTACGCGCATAATTGGTGGCAATTAACATTTTTGCCTTCTCTTCTTTTTGAGAGAGTGGAGCTCTGCCCAAAAGTGTAGCGTCTCCTGTTTTTGCAAATTCCATGAGTCTGTAAATAAAATCTTCCTGCTCTGGTGTAGGAGGTATGTTGTACAAGATTTCCTTTTTCTCAGGACGATCAATACCAATATCTTTTGCAGTACGATAATCTGTAATTTCAGAATAAAATTGTGCCAATTCAGGTACTTTAATAAAGAATCGAAAGCGTTCTTTTTGTACAATGGTATTGGTTACAGAAAATTCGTAATCGGTTGTTTTTTTAGCATAAATAGCTGCCCAAGCATCAAAACAATGAATGTTTTGTTTTTCTAAGGCTTTTGGGCGTAGATATTTAAACAATAAATACAGTTCTGTTAGCGAATTAGAAATGGTAGTACCCGATAAAAAGGTAGCTCCTAAATCTTTTCCTGTACGCTGTTGCATGGTACGCAAGGCAAATAACAAATTCAATGCTCGCTGACTTCCTTGTGAGTTCCCCAATCCTGCCACTCGGTCGTGACGGGTATTAAACATGAGGTTTTTAAACTTATGACTTTCATCTATAAACAGATGGTCAATGCCCATCATTTTAAAATCAATGATGTCATCCTTTTTTTCTGCAATATCGTAGGCTAAAGATTTTA
>CALLUJ010000039.1 GCA_938011245.1 uncultured Aquimarina sp.
TATCTGGATTTGTATTTAACGACTCTAATGGCAACGGTACTAGAGATACTGGAGAATCTGGAATTGCTGGAGTAGATATCAACATTACGGATAACGCTGGAACTATTACTACTGTAACCAGTACTGCTAATGGTTCTTGGAATGCTAACTCAATTATACCTGGAAGCATCACTATTAATGTCGTTCAAACTAGTACTCCTCTTGATGGACTTAGAATAACTAGTGCTAATCCTATTACTAGAATACTAAATTTTTCAAATTTAGTAGATAATAATTTTGGATTTATTAAAACCCGAAAAAACTTTCCTGAGCAATTAAAAATCACAAGAATTGTAACTCCTAATAATGATGGCAAAAATGATTTTTTAAGAGTTGAAAATATTGATGATTTCCCCGATAACTATATGCATATTCATCAATTAAGAACGGGACTTGAAGTTTATAGGGCTGAAGGGTATGGTCTAAACGGAAAGTGGTTTAGAGGCCTAAACAAAAGAGGGTCTCGATTGTTAAGTGGCACTTATTACTTCACATTAATTTATAAAAGTGATAATAGAAAAAAAGTATATACTGGACTTATTTATTTAACAAGATAAATAATTATTAGATATGAAAACAAATAATGTACTACAGCTATCGACCAAAATACTAACTTTAATTTTCACAATAGTTGCTTATTCTATAGTTTCTTCTCAAAATTACAGTAACACTCAATTTGTATATAATCCAGCGGCTATAAATCCAGCAATAGCAGGAGAATCTGAAGACATTTCTTTATATGCGTTTCATAGAAGTCAATGGATTGGAGTTGAAGGTGGTCCAGAAGATTATATTATTTCTGGAAATATGCCTTTCAGGAAAAACATGGGATTAGGCCTTTTTATCGACCATTCTAATTTAGCTCCACTTAAAGAGACAACTATAAAGGGGCAATACTCGTACAAAATTGAAGTCGCTAGAAATCGCTTTTTAAGTTTTGGAATGGAACTTTCTATAAATCATAAGAGTTTTGATTTTTCAGATTTTCCAGCCTTAGATGAAGGAGACGATGTAATTGGTGATCTTGAATCTGATAACAATATAAAATTAAATTTAGGCACTGGGTTATTTTACAAATCAAACAACTTTTTTGGAGGGCTTAGTTTTTTAAATCTTTTTTCAAAAGAAAACATAAATAATGATTTTAGACAAAAAAATGAAAAATTAACCTTCGACAGCTATCTATTCATGGGATACATTTTTAACATAGGAACCTTTAGATCATTAAACAATAGTGCCGATTCTATTTTAATCAAACCTTCATTCAATTTAAGGTACTTAAGATATAACGAGCTCAACTTAGACCTAAATTTAAACACTTTGTTTTATGACAAATTTATTCTAGGGGTTTCTCATAGAATAAAATCCTCAATAGGAGCCGTTACAGGGTTTAGGTTTTCAGAAGAAATATTAGTAGGATTGCATTATGAAAAAAGTATTTCCAATGTAGACTTTACAAAAAATGGAAGTTTCGAGGTGTTTCTAAAATTTAATTTAGGAAAGTACGTAGACAGAGTAATGCTTCCAAGGTTTTTCTAAAACTAATAGCATTTACCAAATAACGTAAGTATGATTTTCTCTAAGAAAACAGATTATCGTACACCTAATAAAACTAGTATTATTTATAACGCAAACATAAGAGGTATATGATAACAATACCATTATCTGAAGTAAACTTAGTAGTTGGAAGAAAACCAAATCAAGAGCTTTCTGCTATAGATTATATTTTTCATGTTACTCAACACTCTTGTGAAGTTACCAAAGAAACCCTGTTTATTACTTTAAAAAGTAAAAGAGTGAATGGGCTATATTTTATTAAAAAAGCAGAAAAAAAGGAGCTGTCTCTGCAATAGTAGAACAAGAAATGGATATAAATAAAGAAGATGTAGCTAAACACTATTTCTGAACTTTCTCAAAGAGGAAAATGAACAGTTACCGTTATAAGAGAAATGTTAGAATTAAACATCCATAGTTCAGAATAAAATCCTTATACAATAAACGTTACTATTGATATGAAAGAAAAAATTGAACTTTTGATTACCGTTGGAGAATATGCCCAATTTATAGGAAAAAATAGTACCATTAAGAATTGGAAACATTTTCAAGACTCTGTTTTGGCTTCAAATTTTTTAAAAAATGAAGTCATGGATAACGACATTGTTTGTTGCAAGGATCCAACAGCGTAAGCCTAGATATAGTTATAAATGCATTAAAAGAAGGGTTTGGCGTACACGGAAAGTAAAACAACGTATTCCAGTTAACAAAGCATATTCTTTGCATTTACTAGGATATACCCTAAAAACCAAAGTACTTTTCAATGCATCGCTAACAGTAGTCTTTACGTTGGTAATCTATAAAAGTCTTTTGAAAAGATTTATCAAAAACAAGAGTTTCAATTACAAATAATGATGCTTTATCGTACAATTATTTTAAAGCTTTAGTGCCCAATAAACTCTTAGATTTTTATATAACAATAATTTTAACACAAGAATAATGAAAAAAACATTCCTCTACTTACTTGCCTTTACTTTGGTTTATAGCAATTGTTTTTCTCAAAAAAACGCCGCTAAAGAACAGACTAAAGAAGCTACACAAAAGTTCGATCATTTTGCCTTTATTGATGCACGAGAGATTTACAAAGAACTTATAAATAAAGGAAATAGATCTGCTACTCTATTAATGAAATTAGGAGATTCTTATTACTACAACAATGATCTAACCAATGCTTTAGAATGGTATTCCGAACTTATTACCAAGTACTCTGGGAACGATTACGAATCCGAATATCTATTTAGATATGCTCATACCTTAAGAAGCATGAAACTTTACCAAAAGTCGGAAGAAATCATGGAAACTTATTATAAAAGAAAAGGTATCAGAACCAATAAAAGACAAAACCTCAACAAAGTCTTAAACCGAAAAAACAAATCGATAATCTTTGATGATTTTAAATATAATTCTATATTTTCTGATTATGCGCCACGCTTGTGTAGCAATACTAATTCTTTACTTTTTGTTTCCTCCAGAGATACAATAGCTTCTAGAGTCCACGAATGGAATAATCAGCCCTATTCTAATTTATATGAAATTGAAGAAAAAAATATTCATAAAATCGAAGGAGTAGTAAACAGTAAATATCATGAATCTACCGCTGTATATACCTCAAATAAAGATACTTTGTATTTTACTCGAAACAATTATTATAAAAGAAAAAAGAAAAAAAGTAACGACGGTATAATTAAGCTAAAATTATACCGTGCCTCCTCTAAAAACGGAGGACACCTAAATCATATCGAAGAACTCCCTTTTAACAACGACAACTATTCGGTAGCGCATCCTTATTTGAGTAGTGATGGCAAAAAACTTTTCTTTTCTAGCGATATGCCTGGAGGGTTTGGAATGTCGGATTTATATGTAGTAGATATAAAAGCAGATGGCAAATTTGGAAAAGTAACTAATCTTGGCGAAAAAATTAACACCTCTGGGAGAGAGACTTTTCCCAGTTTGGATTCCAACAACAATCTATACTTTGCTAGCGATGGACATTTAGGACTAGGGGGTCTGGACATTTTTTTAAGCAAACAAAACAAAGAAGGGCTATACAGTACCGTATTTAATTTAGGATCACCTATAAACACTACTTATGACGACTTTTCTTTTATTTACAACACCTACAATAAGACAGGATATTTTGCTAGCAATAGAAACGGAGGAATGGGTAGTGATGATATTTATAAATTTCATAAATCAGGAAAATCATCTCTAAATTGTTCTAACTATATAAAAGGTACTATTTTTTCTTCCAATAAACAACACAAAATATCCAATGCTAAACTCACTTTATACCATAACGACGAAGCTATTGAAACTATATTCTCTGATAAGAACGGTCATTACAAATTTGAGATAGATTGTTTTGAAAAATACTTTGTAAGGATAGAAAGAAAAGGGTTTTTATCTTCTCAAATTGTAGTAGACAATTCC
The DNA here is from genome assembly GCA_938011245.1 of uncultured Aquimarina sp. Lineage (GTDB taxonomy): Bacteria > Bacteroidota > Bacteroidia > Flavobacteriales > Flavobacteriaceae > Aquimarina. Next base: position 4,024 of record CALLUJ010000039.1, read on the forward strand.
AAAAACTACATTGAAGATATTTTTCTAAAAAGAGGTAGCTTATTAACTCGAATTAATGTTAAATATGGGGACGATTTAAAAAACAAACTACAACTTGAAAAAATATATTTTGAATACAACAAGTACACTATTCAAAAAGAATCTAAAATTGAGCTTAAAAAAATTATCCTTTTCCTTAATAAGTTCCCTAATTCCAATATTAAAATACAAGCCCATACTGACTCCAGAGGTACTTTTACTTATAATAAAAAATTGAGCTTAAAAAGAGCAAAAAGCGTTCAACATTATATAGTAAATGCTGGAATCGCAAAAAATCGAATTCAAATTCATGGTTTTGGCGAATCTCGTCCTGTAATTAATTGCAATGACTATTGTAGTAAAGAGGATCATCAGAAAAATAGACGCTGCGAATTTATATTATTTTAATCCTTCTTAAAACTTATTACACAAAACCCAAAAATATAAACACTTAAATTTATATTTTTGGGTTTTGTTTTTAAATAGAGCTTATAACGGCTCAATTAAATTTTATGGGGATTAAGCAAATAATTTTTCTAATCTGAAGAGGAAAAATTTAATATCTCTTACACCTCTTAAATTCGCTCTGAATAATTTTATTTTAGAATTAAAAGATTCTGCATTAGCATTCGTATTTCTATTGTCAAAGAAATTTAAGATGGTCTGAAAATGATATTTGATGGTATTTGTTGCAATATTGAAATTCTTAATA
>CALLUJ010000040.1 GCA_938011245.1 uncultured Aquimarina sp.
TACTGTATTCTAATATGTTGTAAAGCTTCAATCACTAGTTTTACAACATGAAATCTATCGGTTACAATCTTAGCATTTGGAAAACAAATTTTAGCTGCTAAATTCATGTTATTTGCCATATCTAAAGTAACTTCTTTCACCTGTTTTCGCTCATCTAGTGAGATTCTTTCTATGGAGCTAATAATATCTTGACTTTTCACTCCTTTTACACAGCTAACTAATGTTCCTTGTTTACCACATCCATTTTTATTTGTTAAATATGTATAAAGCTCTCCTTTAGATAAGCTTAGCTCGTCTAAACTTAGAAATTCACCAATATTATCTGGATAAATAAGATAATCTTCACTGTGAGACTTTTGCTCCCACTGCTCAAATCCACTTACTTGTTTTTTATAATGACGTTGTAAAGTTCTTGGTAAAATACCGTAATGACTAGCTATATTACTTATCGTATCTTCTCGGGTCTCTACCTGTAGCTTTTAAAAAACAAGAAAGTTCTGTAGTTAATTTTGAACCTTCTGCTATAAAAGAATAATCATTGCTTATTTCTTTTGATTTGGTTTCTTTATCTCGCCAACGTCTCGTTTTTACATGCAAATAAACTGCCTTTCCACGAATAGGAAAGTCTTGAATTTGTTTGCTACTCTTAAATCCTTTTGATTCATATTCTAATTTTGAATAACCTATAGGAAGTTGATTCTTCTCCTCTAAATAGATGTGGAAAGTGTTCTTTTTTGTTGAAATATCTCCCAGTTCTTTAAAGGATATAATCTCAAAATACAATAATAAATCTTCTGGTAAAATTATACTTAATAACGATGTAGTCATGCTTAATAATTAAAAATCTAAAATAACTAATCCCCATAAATTATCGTTGACCCATTTTTAGTTCTGAATAGCTATTTTTGGGGTTTTCATTTACATTAATTTACAACAAAACCCTAGTATTTACAAGGGTTTTAGATATTCTGAATTAGTCAATTTAATTGACTACGAATCAAAAAAAATGCAATTCGAAAGAATTGCATTTTTTAATATGAAAAAAGTGTAATTATAATACTACTCTTCTTCTTTAGCTACTGGAGTTTCTACTACTGGAGCCACTTTTTTAGCTCTACTTCTACGAGTATTTTTCTTAGCAACAGCTTTACCTGGCGTGTAAATTTCATTAAAATCTACTAACTCAATCATTGCCATTTCAGCATTATCACCTAAACGATTACCTAATTTAATAATACGAGTATATCCTCCTGGGCGATCGCCAACTTTAGAAGCTACAGTTCTAAATAATTCTGCAACAGCCTCTTTTTGTCTTAGTTTAGCAAAAACTAGTCTTCTATTATGAGTAGAATCTACTTTTGATTTTGTTACTAAAGGCTCTAAATATTGCTTTACAGCTTTTGCTTTAGCCAAGGTAGTATTAATTCTCTTATGCTCTATAATTGAGCAAGCCATATTTGCTAACATAGCAGTACGGTGAGCTGTTTTTCTACCTAAATGATTTATTTTTTTTCCGTGTCTCATGACAATTGGTTTTTTACATCATCTTGCTCTACCCATTTTGAGGAGCAAAATATGATGAATTAATCTTTATCTAATTTATACTTAGCTAAGTCCATTCCAAAACTAAGCCCTTTGACGTTTACTAATTCCTCTAATTCGGTAAGAGATTTCTTTCCAAAATTACGGAACTTCATAAGGTCATTTTTATTAAATGATACTAAATCTCCTAAAGTATCAACCTCTGCAGCTTTTAAACAGTTAAGTGCTCGAACAGATAAATCCATATCGATTAACTTAGTTTTTAATAACTGGCGCATATGTAACGACTCTTCATCATAAGTTTCCGTTTGAGCAATTTCGTCTGCTTCTAACGTAATTCTTTCATCAGAGAATAACATGAAATGGTGAATAAGGATTTTTGCAGCTTCTGTTAACGCATCCTTAGGGTGAATAGATCCATCTGAAACAATTTCGAAAACTAATTTTTCGTAATCTGTTTTTTGTTCTACACGGTAATTTTCAATGCTATACTTAACATTTTTAATTGGTGTATAAATAGAATCTGTAAAAATAGTTCCTACAGGTGCATTAGGTTTTTTATTCTCGTCAGCAGGCACATAACCTCTACCTTTTTCGATAGTCAATTCAATTTCTAAATTTACTGACTTATCCAAATTACAAATCACTAAGTTTGGATTCAATACTTGGAAACCAGAAATATATTTTTGAAAGTCTCCTGCTGTAATTTGATCTTGACCAGAGATTGAAATAGATACGGTTTCATTTTCAACATCCTCAATTTGTCTTTTGAAACGTACTTGCTTTAAATTCAAGATAATTTCAGTAACATCTTCCACAACGCCTGTTAATGTCGAAAACTCATGATCAACACCATCTATACGTAAAGACGTAATTGCAAAACCTTCTAAGGAAGAAAGTAATACACGACGTAAAGCATTTCCGATGGTTAAACCATAACCTGGCTCTAAAGGTCTAAATTCGAATTTGCCTTCGAATTCAGTAGAGTCTATCATAATTACTTTATCAGGCTTCTGAAAATTTAATATTGCCATATTTCTTCGTTTTAATTATTATAGAGTTGTGCGGTTTATAAGCATGAAGAAAACATAAAAACCCTTTGGCTCAATAACAATATGATATAATTTATTATTTCGAATATAATTCGACGATGAATTGTTCGTTAATGTTTTCAGGAATCTGAATACGCTGTGGTATAGAAACATAAGTTCCTTCTTTAGTTTCATTATTGAAAGTCATCCATTCGTAAACTGCACTATTAGCACTTAATGAATTATTTACAATTTCTAAAGATTTTGATTTTTCACGAACTCCTATTACATCACCAACTTTAACTTGGTAAGATGGAATGTTTAAAATTTCTCCATTTACAGTTATATGTCTGTGAGAAACTAATTGTCTTGCTCCGCTTCTAGTAGGCGCAATTCCCATACGATAAACTATATTATCTAAGCGGGATTCACATAATTGAAGTAAAACCTCACCTGTAATACCGTTTGCACGTGTGGCTTTATCAAATAGATTACGGAATTGTTTTTCTAAGATTCCATAAGTATATTTTGCTTTTTGCTTCTCCATTAATTGGATAGCATATTCGCTCTTTTTACCACGACGACGGTTATTTCCGTGTTGTCCTGGAGGGTAATTTCTTTTTTCAAAAGACTTATCATCTCCGAATATCGCTTGTCCGAATTTACGGGCGATTTTTGATTTTGGACCAGTATATCTTGCCATTACTAAAAAATGTATTAAAATTAATTGGGTGTTTATGAATTAAGGTCACTGTCCTTCGATAAACAAAGGCCCCAAAGATAACTAAATTTATATTATTATACTCTACGTCTTTTTGGTGGACGACATCCATTATGTGGCATTGGAGTAACATCGATTATTTCGGTTACTTCAATTCCTGCATTATGTAAAGATCTAATAGCAGACTCTCTACCATTACCAGGCCCTTTAACGTAAACTTTTACTTTTTTAAGACCCGCTTCTGATGCTACTTTTGCACAATCTTCTGCAGCTAACTGAGCTGCATATGGAGTATTCTTCTTAGAACCTCTAAAACCCATCTTACCAGCAGATGACCAAGCGATTACATCTCCTTTTTTATTTGTTAACGATATAATAATGTTGTTAAAAGAAGCTGTTACATGTGCCTCTCCTACTGCTTCAACGATTACTTTACGTTTTTTTGTTGTTGATTTTGCCATATTTAAAATTTTAGATTTTGATATTGAAAATAGAGTTTACACTCTGGCACCAATACCTACCTCTAATTATTATTTAGTTGCTTTTTTCTTATTTGCAACAGTTTTACGCTTACCTTTTCGAGTTCTAGAGTTATTCTTAGTACGCTGACCCCTTAATGGCAAACCTGCTCTGTGACGAATTCCTCTATAACAACCAATATCCATTAAACGCTTAATGTTTAATTGGGTTTCAGAGCGCAATTCTCCTTCTATCGTGTACTGACCCGCAGCTTCACGAATAGCTCCAATTTGCTCATCATTCCAATCAGAAACCTTGATGTTTTGATCAACTTTGGCAGTTTCTAAAATTTCTATAGCTCTACTTCTTCCTATTCCGAAAATATAAGTTAATGCTATAACTCCTCTTTTTTGTTTAGGTATATCTACCCCTGCAATTCTAGCCATAATTACCCTTGTCTTTGTTTAAATCTAGGATTCTTCTTATTAATAACGTAAAGACGCCCTTTTCTTCGAACGATTTTACAGTCAGCACTTCTTTTCTTTAATGATGCTCTAACTTTCATCTCTTTGTTTTTACAAATTAATCAAACATAATAAATCACCTTTTTAATCATAAAATGGTAATATTATTTGTGTTTAGTATCTATAAGTTATTCGTGCCTTAGATAAATCATAAGGACTCATTTCTAATTTTACTTTATCTCCAGGAAGTAACTTTATATAGTGCATCCTCATTTTTCCAGAGATATGCGCTGTTACAACATGGCCATTTTCTAATTCTACACGAAACATTGCATTAGATAATGCTTCAATAATGCTTCCGTCTTGTTCTATTGCTGCTTGTTTTGCCATACTAAAAACTATTGTGCTACTGCTTTTCTTTTAGATCCTGTTTTCATTAAACCATCGTAATGACGATTTAACATATAAGAATTTACTTGTTGTACTGTGTCTATTGCAACACCAACCATTATTAATAATGAAGTACCTCCAAAAAACAATGCCCAACCCTGCTGTACATCTAACAAGTTTCTTGCTATTGCAGGAAATATTGCAATAAGAGCAAGAAATATAGATCCTGGCAACGTAATTTGAGACATAATTTTATCTAAGTAATCTGCTGTTTCTGTTCCTGGTCTAAAACCAGCAACAAATCCACCACTCCTTTTCAAATCGTCTGCCATTTTATTAGTAGGAACTGTAATTGCAGTATAAAAATAAGTAAAGACTATAATTAATAATGCAAAAACAAAATTATACCAAAAACCAAAAATATCGGCAAATGCTGTTGTTATACCTTGAGCTGTTTCCGATTCAGTAAATCTAGAAGCTACTAACCCAGGAACAAACATAATGGCTTGTGCAAAAATTATTGGCATTACACCCGAAGCATTTAATTTTAATGGAATATACTGACGAGACCCAAAAATATTCTTTTCATATCCGCCATCTGCAGTTCTTCTAGCGTACTGCACTGGTATTTGACGAACAGCCATTACAAGTAATATTGAAAGAAAAATAATGACAAACCAAACTGCTATTTCTAATAAAACCATTATTAATCCTCCACCTTCTTCTCCTCCAATACGGGAAATAAAGTTTTGGAAAAATACCTGAGGCAATTGGGCAATAATCCCTACCATTATTAACAAAGATATACCGTTTCCTATACCCTTATCTGTAATACGTTCCCCTAACCACATTGCAAAAATACATCCTGTAGTTAAAATAATTACTGAAGAAGCCACAAAAAGCGTTTGACTTTCCATAACTATAGCTCCATCGGAAGATATTGTATTTAATAAATTATAGATATACCCAGGACCTTGAACTAATGAAATACCGATAGTTAACCATCTAGTAATTTGATTAATTTTCTTTCGTCCGCTTTCTCCTTCATTTTGTAATTTCTGCAAATAAGGAATTGCTATTCCCATTAGCTGTACTACAATTGAAGCTGAAATATAAGGCATAATACCCAAGGCAAAAACCGAAGCATTCGAAAACGCTCCACCAGTAAAAGCATTTAATAATCCTAATAAACCATCTTTGGTTTGACTACTAAGTGCTGCTAGTTGGGAAGCATCGATACCAGGTAGTACCACTTGAGCACCAAAACGATATACTAATAACAAACCAAGAGTTAAAAGAATACGATTCTTTAACTCTTCGATTTTCCAGATATTTTTAATAGTTTCTAAGAACTTCATTTTACAATTTAGAATTATAGAGTGATTGCTTCTCCTCCAGCAGCTTCGATAGCTGCTTTTGCTGTAGCTGTAAATTTATGAGCAGATACTTTTAATTTTGCCTTCAACTCACCTCTCCCTAGTATCTTAACTAATTCATTTTTTCTTGCTAAGCGAGCACTAATCAGCGCATCAAAATCAACAGTTTCAGAAATTTTACCTGCATCAACAAACGCTTGTAATGTATCTAAATTGATTCCTTGATACTCTTTTCTATTAATGTTCGTAAAACCGAACTTTGGCACACGTCTTTGAAGAGGCATTTGACCACCTTCAAAACCGATTTTTCTAGAATATCCAGAACGAGACTTAGCTCCCTTGTGACCACGTGCAGCAGTACCACCTTTACCGGAACCTTGTCCACGACCTAAACGCTTTCCTTGACCTTTAACCGAACCTGAAGCAGGCTTTAAGTTACTTAAATTCATCTTTTATGCTTTTAAATCGTTTCAACAGAAACTAAATGTTGAACTTTATTTACCATTCCTAAAATGTTAGGAGTATCTTGGTGCTCTACAGTTTGACCAATTTTTTTAAGTCCTAAAGATTCTAAAACTCTTTTTTGATTGGCTGTACGGTTAATAGCACTTTTCACTTTTGTTACTTTTATAGTTGCCATATCTCTAATTTTAACCGTTAAATACTTTTTCTAAAGAAACACCTCTTTGTGCAGCAACTTGCTGTGCTGAACGCAAACGTAATAAAGCATCGAATGTTGCCTTTACTACATTGTGAGGATTACTAGACCCTTGATTTTTAGAAAGTACATCATGTACACCTACAGATTCAAGTACTGCACGTATAGCACCACCTGCAATTACTCCTGTACCTGGTGCTGCAGGAAGCAATAAGACCCTTGCCCCTCCATACTTACCTTTTTGTTCATGAGGTATAGACCCTTTATTCAAGGGAATACGTACTAAGTTTTTCTTAGCATCTTCTACTGCTTTTGCAATAGCTTCTGCTACTTCTTTAGATTTTCCCAAACCATGGCCTACTACTCCGTTTTCATCACCAACTACAACTATAGCTGAAAATCCAAAAGCACGACCACCTTTAGTTACTTTAGTAACACGTTGCACACCTACTAAACGATCTTTTAAATCTAGTCCACTAGGCTTTACTAATTCTGCGTTTTTATATTTTTGATACATATCTTCTTAGAATTTTAGACCTGCTTCTCTAGCGCCGTCTGCTAATGATTTAATTCTACCATGGTATAAGTAACCGCCTCTATCAAAAGCTACGGTTTCTAATCCTGCCTTTAATGCTTTTTCTGCAATTGCTTTACCTACTAAATTTGCCTTTTCAATTTTAGTACCAGAAGCACTAGCTAAATCTTTATCTCTTGATGATGCTGCTACTAAAGTAGTACCATCAATATCGTTAACGATTTGAGCATAGATTTCTTTATTACTTCTAAAAACTGAAAGTCTTGGGCGTGACGCCGTACCACTTACAGTACCACGAATACGCTTTCTTATCTTTAATCTTCTTGATTCTTTTGAGAATGCCATAACTTTAGTTATTATGCAGATTTACCTGCTTTTCTTCTTAATTCTTCACCAACAAACTTAATACCTTTACCTTTATATGGTTCTGGTTTACGGAAGCCTCTGATTTTTGCAGCTACTTGCCCAACTAATTGCTTATCAAAAGAAGTAAGCTTTACTATTGGATTTTTCCCCTTTTCAGATATTGTTTCAACCTTTACTTCCGGTGCTACATTTAACACAATATTGTGTGAGAACCCTAAAGCTAAATCTAATTTTTGACCTTGATTAGAAGCTCTATATCCTACTCCCACCAACTCTAACTCTTTAGCAAAACCATTAGACACACCTTCTATCATATTTGACACTAAAGAACGATATAAACCATGTTTAGCTTTATGATCTTTGCTCTCAGTCGGTCTTTGAAAAGTAATTTGACCTTCTTCTACAGATGCAGTAATTTCCTCAATATCTTGAGTCAATTCACCTAATTTTCCTTTAACAGTAACAATGCTCCCTTTCACCTCTACAGTGACACCAGACGGAATAGTTACTGGGTTTTTTCCAATTCTTGACATTTTTCTGTCTTTTTACTGTTAATAAACGTAACAAAGTACTTCTCCACCAACATTGTTTTTTTGGGCTTGCTTACCTGTCATAACTCCGTGAGAAGTAGAAATAATAGCAATCCCTAATCCGTTTAATATACGAGGAATCTCAGAAGATCCTGCATATTTACGTAACCCTGGCGTACTTATTCTTTGTAATTCCTGAATTACCGGCTCCTTAGTAATTTTATCGTATTTTAAAGCGATTTTAATTACTCCTTGCACCGTTGTATCTTCAAATTTATAACTTAAAATATATCCTTGATCAAATAAAATCTTAGTAATTTCTTTTTTTAATTTTGAAGCAGGAATTTCAACTACTCTGTGTTTTGCAGCACTCGCATTTCTAATACGAGTTAAATAATCTGCAATTGGATCTGTATTCATTTACATTAATTTACGGTATGGGTTTTTAAGAAGACTATCTCCCTAAACCTTATACCATTATATATTTTTACCAGCTCGCTTTACGAACTCCTGGTATTAAACCTTGATTAGCCATTTCACGGAAAGTAACACGTGAAAGACCAAATTGACGCATGTATCCTTTAGGACGCCCCGTCAACTTACAACGATTGTGCTTACGTACAGGTGAAGCATTTTTTGGTAACTTTTGTAACGCTTCATAATCTCCAGCTTCTTTTAAAGCTTTTCTTTTTTCAGCATATTTAGCAACCGTTTTAGCTCTTTTTACCTCACGAGCTTTCATTGATTCTTTAGCCATAATTAATTCTTTTTAAAAGGTAATCCCAATTGAGTTAATAAAGATTTCGCTTCAGCATCTGTATTCGCAGAAGTTTCAAAAGTAATATTTAATCCGCTAATTTTATTAACTTTATCAATATCTATTTCAGGAAAGATAATTTGCTCTTCTATTCCCATAGAATAATTCCCTCTTCCGTCGAATCCAGTAGCGTTAATACCTTGAAAATCTCTTACACGAGGTAATGAAATAGTTACTAAACGGTCTAAAAATTCGTACATACGTTCACCTCTTAGGGTAACTTTAGCACCAATTGGCATTCCTTTTCTTAATTTAAATGCCGCAACATCTTTCTTAGAAATCGTAGAAACTGCTTTTTGACCTGTAATGGTCGTAAACTCATCCACTGCATAATCAATTAATTTCTTATCTGCAACAGCTCCACCAACACCTCTACTCAAAACTATTTTTCTTAATTTTGGCACCTGCATTACATTGCTATAGCTAAATTCTTCTTTAAGGGCAGAAACCACTCGATTTCTGTATTCCTCTTTAAGTCTAACTGTATAAGACATAATTAAATTACTTCATTAGATTTTTTAGAAAAACGCACTTTTTTATCTCCCTCAATTCTATACCCAACACGTGTAGTTTCTCCAGATTTTGGATCCACCAAAGCTAAGTTAGAAATATTGATAGGTGCTTCTTTCTTTATTATTCCTCCTTGAGGGTTTGCAGCAGATGGCTTTTGGTGTTTTGAAATCATATTCACACCTTCTACAATAGCTTTATTTTTCTCAATAAATACTTTTTGCACTTTACCTTCTTGTCCTTTGTCATCACCAGCAATTACTCTTACGGTGTCTCCTGTTTTAATCTTTAATTTTCCCATTTTATTTGAAAGTATTAAAGCACTTCAGGTGCTAATGAAACAATCTTCATAAACTGTTTGTCACGAAGTTCTCTTGCTACAGGACCAAACACACGAGTTCCTCTCATTTCTCCATTTGCATTTAATAATACACATGCATTATCATCAAAACGGATATAGGAACCATCTGATCTTCTAACTTCTTTTTTAGTACGAACTACAACAGCTGTAGATACAATTCCTTTTTTCACAGCACCATTAGGTGTTGCATCTTTTACAGTAACTACAATTTTGTCACCTACGGAAGCGTACCTTTTTTTCGTACCCCCTAATACTCTGATCGTAAGTACTTCCTTACCACCTGTATTATCTGCCACTCTTAATCTTGACTCTTGTTGTACCATGTTACTTCGCTCTTTCTATTACTTCAACTAATCTCCAACATTTAGATTTACTTAAAGGTCGTGTTTCCATTATCCTTACTGTATCACCGATATTGCAGTCATTTGTTTCGTCGTGTGCAACATATTTCTTAGTCTTTAACACGAACTTTCCATACATTGGGTGCTTTACTTTTTTCACTTCAGAAACCACGATAGATTTCTGCATTTTGTTACTTGTAACAACACCAATACGTTCTTTTCTTAAATTTCTTTTTTCTTCCATAATAAGGAGAATTAGGCGTTAGCTTCTCTTTTAGTTAACTCAGTTGCAATTCTGGCAATTGATTTTCTCACACTACGAATTTGTAACGGATTTTCTAATGGAGAAAGGGCATGAGCCATTTTTAATTCAGAATACGCTTTTTTAGATTTGCTAAGTTCTTCTTGCAATTCAGCAATCGATAATCCTATAACTTCTGATTGTTTCATTTGTCTTAAATTTTAAGCTTGAAAATCTCTAGCTACGATAAACTTAGTTTTAACAGGTAATTTTTGAGCTGCTAGGCGCAATGCCTCTTTAGCAGTTTCAAAAGAAACACCAGCGCATTCAAATAAAATACGACCTGGCTTTACTACTGCTGCCCAATATTCTACAGCACCTTTACCTTTACCCATACGTACTTCAAGAGGCTTTTTTGTAATAGGCTTGTCTGGAAAAATCATAATCCATAGTGAACCCTCTCTTTTCATATAACGAGTAGCAGCAATACGTGCAGCTTCTATTTGTCTAGCAGTTACAAAACTCGAATCTAACGATTTGATTCCGAAAGTACCGCTTGATAAAGTGTGCCCTCTTTGAGCAAGACCCTTCATACGTCCTTTTTGTTGTTTACGGAATTTTGTTCTTTTAGGCTGTAACATTGTCTAAAATTTCTTTAAATTATTTTCTGCGACGTGGCTTGTTGTTTCCTCCGCGACCACCGCCTCTGTTATCGTTCTTTCCTCCTTGCTTCTTAGAAAGACCTACTAATGGTGAAAGTTCACGTTTACCATAAACTTCTCCTTTCATAATCCACACTTTGATCCCCATTCTACCATAAGTAGTATGCGCTTCAACTAAAGCATAATCAATATCCGCTCTAAATGTAGACAACGGAATACGACCATCTTTATAAGATTCCGAACGCGCCATTTCAGCTCCATTCAAACGTCCAGAAATCAACACCTTGATTCCCTCTGCATTCATACGCATAGCAGCCGCAATAGACATCTTAATTGCACGTCTGTACGAGATACGATTTTCAATTTGACGAGCTATACTTGACCCCACTAAAAAGGCATCAAGCTCTGGCCTTTTAATCTCAAAGATGTTCAATTGAACTTCTTTATCTGTAATTTTCTTAAGCTCTTCTTTTAACTTGTCTACCTCTTGACCTCCTTTACCAATAATGATTCCAGGACGTGCCGTAGTGATAGTAACGGTTACAAGTTTAAGCGTACGCTCAATAATTACTCTTGATACACTAGCCTTAGATAGACGTGCGTGAATATACTTTCGGATTTTACTATCCTCTGCAAGTTTATCACCATAGTCGTTTCCTCCGTACCAGTTAGATTCCCATCCTCTGATTATACCAAGGCGATTTCCGATTGGATTTGTCTTTTGTCCCATACCTCTATCTTAACTTTGTGTATTATTTTTTGAACCAACAACGATAGTAACGTGATTGGAACGTTTTCTAATTCTATGCGCTCTTCCTTGAGGAGCTGGTCTCAATCTTTTTAACATTGCACCACCATCTACACGGATTTCAGAAACAATAAGATCTGCATCTTCGATGCTAGCACCTTCGTTTTTAGCTTGCCAGTTTGCCAAAGCAGATAACAATAATTTCTCTAAACGACGAGATGCTTCTTTTGGACTAAATCTAAGTATCTGAAGTGCATTCTCCACTTTTTGGCCACGAACTAAATCCGCTACTAAGCGCATTTTACGAGGTGAAGTAGGACAGTTATTTAGCTTTGCAAAAGCAATTTGCTTTCGCTCTTCCTTAATTCTGTCAGCCATTTGTTTTTTACGAACTCCCATAGCTTACTTATCTTTTACCTTTATTTTTCTTATCCGTACCATGCCCTCTATAAGAACGCGTTGGCGAAAATTCTCCTAATTTATGCCCCACCATATTCTCTGTAATATACACAGGAACGAATTGGCGACCATTATGTACTGCAATTGTTTGACCAACAAAATCAGGGCTAATCATAGAAGCTCTAGACCAGGTTTTAATTACTGTTTTTTTATTAGCCTCAACATTTGCTGCAACCTTTTTCTCTAACTTATAGTGAATATAAGGTCCTTTTTTTAATGAACGTGCCATGTCTTATTTCTTTCTACGTTCTACAATATACTTATTACTCGCTTTTGTCTTAGAACGTGTTCTATAGCCTTTAGCAGGCACTCCGTTTCTAGAACGTGGATGACCTCCAGACGAACGTCCTTCACCACCACCCATTGGATGATCTACTGGATTCATCGCTACTGGTCTTGTACGTGGACGACGACCCAACCAACGAGAACGACCTGCTTTACCTCCAACTAACAACTGATGATCGCTATTTGAAACAGCTCCAATAGTTGCAGAACAAGTAACCAATATCATTCTCACCTCTCCAGAGGGTAATTTCACTGTTGCAAATTTACCGTCACGAGCCATCAACTGAGCAAAAGAACCTGCACTACGCGCCATAACAGCTCCTTGACCTGGATGCAGTTCTATACAAGAAATAATTGTTCCCAAAGGAATTACACTTAAAGGTAGTGTATTCCCTATTTCAGGAGCAACACCTAATCCTGAAATTACATTTTGACCAACTTGCAAACCATTTTGAGCAATAATGTAACGTTTTTCTCCATCTTGATAATTCAAAAGAGCAATAAAGGCTGTTCTATTTGGATCATACTCTATAGTCGCAACTGTTGCCGGAATACCATGCTTGTCGCGCTTAAAGTCGATAATACGGTAGCGCCTTTTATGACCTCCACCTTTGTAACGAGTAGTCATCCTACCCTGACTGTTTCTACCACCAGTGCGTTTTTTCGGAGCTAATAGACTCTTCTCCGGCTTATCAGTAGTAATGGCGTCATACCCATTTACCACTCTAAATCGCTGCCCTGGTGTGATTGGTTTTAATTTTCTTACTGACATCTGTTAGTCTTAAAGATTACTATATAAATCAATTGTTTCACCTTCCGCCACCTGTACAATTGCTTTTTTAATAGCATTTGTTTTACCAGTAACCATACCTGTTTTCGTATAACGAGAGGTACGATCTGGACGGACATTTATTGTTCGAACTTTATTAACAGAAACACCATAAGCCGCTTCCACAGCTTTTTTAATTTCTACCTTGTTCGCCTTTTTATTTACTACAAACGTGAAGCAATTTCTCAATTCACTTGCCGCTGTAGCTTTTTCCGTAATAATAGGTTTAATTAAGATACTCATGGCTTCTTATTTACTTAAATTCGACTCAATCCCTTCTACCGCACCTTCAATCAAAATCACTTTATTAGCGTTTAAAATTTTATAGGTACTCAACTCAGAAGCTATAATTACCTCTGCATTTTCTAAGTTACGTGAAGACAAATACACGTTTTGATTTTCTTCTGCCAAAACAAATAAAGACTTCTTTGTATCTAAACCGAGTGCTTTTAATATCGCAACAAAGTTTTTTGTTTTCGCCTGATCAAAAGAAAAACTCTCCAATACCGTAACCGCACTTTCACTAGCTTTAATTGATAAAGCTGATTTACGCGCTAAGCGTTTTACATTTTTATTTAACTTCAAGCTATAGTTACGAGGTCTTGGACCAAAAATACGCCCACCTCCTCTAAACACAGGAGACTTAATACTACCCGCACGAGCTGTACCTGTCCCTTTTTGTTTTTTTATCTTTCTTGTACTACCTACAATCTCAGCTCTTTCTTTAGCTTTATGAGTCCCTTGCCTTTGATTAGCCAAGTACTGCTTTACATCTAAATAAACAGCATGATTGTTTGGTTCAATAGCAAAAACAGCATCAGAAAGGTTTGCCTTTCTACCCGTTTCTTTTCCTTTTATATCTAAAACTGCTATTTCCATTATTTCTGAATAGTTACATAAGCATTTTTGTGACCTGGCACACAACCTTTCACTACAAGTAAGTTCTTATCCGAAACTACTTTTAATACTTTTAAATTTTGAACTTTTACAGTATCGCCACCCATTTGACCAGCCATACGCATTCCTTTGAACACTCTTGCAGGATATGAAGCAGCACCTATAGAACCAGGAGCTCTTAAGCGGTTATGCTGTCCGTGAGTAGCCTGACCAACACCACCAAAACCGTGACGCTTAACTACCCCTTGAAAACCTTTACCTTTTGAAGTCGCAGACACATCCACGAATTCTCCTTCTAAAAAGTGCTCTACAGTGATTACATCACCTAATTTGTACTCCTCCTCAAAACCTTTAAATTCCGCAACTTTACGCTTTACAGGAGTACCAGCTTTTTTAAAGTGACCTTGAGCCGCTTTACTAGTATTCTTGTCCGCTTTGTCATCGAAACCAAGTTGAACAGCATTATAACCATCAACCTCTTCAGTTCTGACTTGGGTAACTACACATGGACCAACCTCTATAACCGTACAAGGAATATTCTTCCCAGCATCGTCAAAGATACTTGTCATGCCAATTTTCTTACCAATTAACCCAGACATTGTTTATTTATTAAATTATTACTTATTTAAAAAACTCAAGGTCGAAAAACACTTCGACCTTGAATGTATTTTTTTACCGTTTTTCCTTCGCCCGCAGCGGAAGGACATTTTAATTCAACCTCTATAGGTTAAATTTTGAAATGCAAATGTACAAATTTAATTTGATTATTCAATTTATTTTAAAAAATATTAAAAACTAATATTGCAAACATATTACAAATAGGAGTTTTTATATTTCTAAATTTAAAACAAACCAACGTTATTTAACTACTTACATTATTACAAGAAATCACAAAACATCTTTCTCTTCTGTAGATATAACTTCTCTTTGATTGATATTTTGCACTGGTCTGTAATTATTATCAAAAATATCTGTAAACAAACTTAATTGAGCCGTTGACATCGTTATTTTTTCTGTAAAAACATTCCAATTTACTCCTTCGGAACAAGGAGGTGTGGTTAAAGAACCATTATATTGATATAGATTACTATCTGTTGGTAGCAACACTGATAAATCGTGCTTACCTTCTATCTCTCTCTCTACACTCTCTTTTTGAGTTTTTAAGAAGTTTTCTTCTATCCAAAAACTAGAATAATTTTCATTTTCTTCTCCTTCATCTATTAATACACCTACAACCAAAAGCTCTCCATCTTCAGCAACATGCACAAAATGAAGCTCTAAAGGAGATTGAATTCCCTCTATTTCGTGCTCACTTTTTGCGTGTCCATGAAATTGAGCCAACTCAAACATTTTACCATTAAATGTTACAAAACTACCTTTTTCAACCTTAAACTCGTTAGTATGCGTATTATTTAAAGCCACCAATACAGATTCTTCTTTGTAATCAAAAGTAAGCCCTGTCCCTTGACCTCTTTTTATTATATCGCCTTTATTAAGGTTTATCGGCGATTGACTTGTTCCTTTTCCGCAATCTTCAAAATCCGTACTTAATGTTGCCCAAACATCAGGACCTAAATCCGTATAATTCCAAATCACTTTAGCATTTTCCCCTTCTATTACCTCTGGATCTATCATCATCTGAGGCCCCTGATTATCTTGCGAATTGGCATCATCATCCGAACATGACAAAATTGTTAGCGAAAAGGAAATTCCTAAAATTACTACTCCAACCTTTCTTTTTAAAACATTTTTTAAATACATAATTAATTTAGTTAAGTTATATTATATTAATGGTTTAGCCGAAAGTAAGAATTATCATTGTTTCTAAATGTTAATTATTTATTATAATTTACACAATTATCCATAAAAAACACGTACTGTCACTAATATTTCGTTGTTAACATGTATATCTTCATCTCAATAATAGCATTAATTCCCAAAACAAGTTTTAAGTTCAAATGTAAACGAAACAACAATTGACAAGGTAGAAAAGTAAACAATTTGAAAAACAAAAATCGCAACCTTTAGAAATAAAAGGATTGCGATTTTTATAGTACTCAAGGCGGGAATCGAACCCGCACGTCTTGCGACATTGGATTTTGAATCCAACGTGTCTACCAATTCCACCACTTGAGCCTTACATTAGAGTCGCAAAAATAACAAAACTTTTATTTCAATAACCAACTTTAAACTTTTTTATTTTCTAAAATTCCGAAATAATTGGCTACTTTTGCAGTCTGTTAAAAACAATATGTAATTACAATATTGTAAAAGAAGGATTTAATTATGAGTCAACAATTTCCAGAAGCTAAGTTTTTTGCCTGCAAGCAAAGTAAAACGTTAGCAAAGAAAATCGCCGACAAATATGGCGCTAAACTTGGAAATGTAATTACATCTACATATAGTGATGGAGAATATCAACCTTCTTTTGAAGAGTCCGTACGGGGATTACGTGTTTTTCTTATAGGCTCTACTAATCCAAGTGCCGATCATTTAATGGAGTTACTACTTATGTTAGATGCTGCTAAAAGAGCTTCTGCAAGACATATTACAGCTGTAATCCCTTATTATGGATGGGCTAGACAAGATAGGAAAGATAAATCTAGAGTCCCTATTGCCGCTAAATTAATAGCAAAAATGCTAGAAACTGCTGGGGCAACAAGGATTATTACTATGGATTTACACGCTGCGCAAATTCAAGGTTTTTTTGAAAAACCAGTAGACCATTTATTTGCTTCAACAATATTCATACCTCATTTACAAGCTATGAATATTAACAATTTAACTATAGCTTCTCCAGATATGGGAGGATCTAAAAGAGCTTATTCCTATGCTAAACAAATGGAGAGCGATGTAGTAATTTGTTATAAACAACGTGAAAAGGCTAACCAAGTTTCTTTTATGGAATTAATTGGTAATGTTGAAGGTCGTAACGTAGTTCTCGTAGACGATATGGTAGATACTGCTGGCACATTAACAAAGGCTGCTGATCTTATGATGGAAAGAGGGGCTTTATCTGTTAGAGCTATCGCTACCCACCCTGTGTTATCGGGTGGAGCATATGAACGTATCGAAAAATCAAAACTTGAGGAACTTATTGTAACAGATACTATCCCTTTAAAAGAGAATAAACCAACTAACAAGATTACCGTAGTTAGTTGTGCAGAACTGTTTGCTGAAGTGCTAAAAAGTGTAAATGAATACAGATCTATTAGCGGTAAATTTTTAATGTAATTTAATTTTTTAAATATTTTTTAATGAAATCATTAACAATCAATGCATCTCAAAGAGAAAGCGTAGGAAAAAAGTCGACAAAAGACTTGCGTAATGCTGGAAAGGTACCTTGTGTAGTTTATGGTGGTGACACTGTAACACACTTTACTGCTCCTGAATTGGCGTTCAGTAAATTAGTGTACACTCCAGATGTTCACACTGTGGAAATCAAATTAGATAACGGAACTTCGGTTAACGCTATTCTGCAAGATATCCAATTTCACCCCGTAACTGATAAAATTTTACATATTGATTTTGTACAAATTTTTGACGACAAACCAATTACAATGGAAATCCCTGTACGTACTCACGGGAAATCTCCAGGTGTTGCTAACGGAGGAAACCTTAAGTTTAACACTCGTCGCCTAAAAGTTAAAGGCTTAGCTGTAAATTTACCAGACGAAATTAAAGCTGATATTTCTGAATTAAAAATTGGTAACAAATTATATGTTACAGGTTTAGAATCTGAAGGATTCGAATTTTTACATGCAGACAACACTGTTGTTTGTCAGATTAAAAACTCTCGTAACGCAGTTGAAGATGAAGAAGGCGAAGAAGGTGATGCAACAACTTCCGAAGCTGCAGCAGAATAATTCTTTAAATTTTTATATTTACACAAAGCATTCTATTTTTACAATAGGATGCTTTTTCTTTTAATTTATATTTAAATATATTTTCAAATTTTTATTCACTTCATAAAATATAACTTACGAAATGAAAAAATTCTTAATTGTTGGTCTTGGAAACATAGGTCCTAAATATGAGGAAACAAGGCACAATATTGGTTTTAAGGTATTAGATAGTTTAGCAAAAAAAGAAAATGTCATCTTTGAATCTTTAAAACTAGGAGATATTTCTGAATTTAAAATTAAAGGAAGAACTGCTATTTTACTAAAGCCAAATACATTTATGAATCTAAGTGGAAAAGCAATTAAATATTGGCTGAACAAAGAAAAAATACCTTTAGAAAATTTACTTGTAATTACCGATGATATCCATATTGACTTTGGAATGTTTAGAATTAAGCCTAAAGGTAGTGCTGGAGGACATAATGGACTTAAAGACACTCAAGAAAAATTAAATACCAATAGCTACAGCCGTTTTCGCTTTGGAGTAGGAGGTGATTTTAGTAAAGGAAAGCAGGTAGATTACGTATTAGGCGAATGGACTTCTGGAGAACAAATAGACCTTAGCATACGTATTGATAATGCTATAGATGCCATTAAAAGTTTTATCCTTGCTGGACTTCCAAATACCATGAACAAATTTAATGGAAAATTCGAGCGTTAATTTATTGAATTGATAATGGTAAAATCAAAAATTATACACCATTCCTAACAAGTGATTTCCGTTGAAGCTTGTATATGACAATTTTAAATGTTCTTTTTGATATGGAGAAGTAAACAAATACGTGCTTCCAATACCTACAATAGCACCTACTAACACATCATAACCATCGTGTTTATCTGCTCTTAATCTACTATACCCTGTAAACCCTGCTATTAGATATCCTGGAATGCTATATTTAAAACCATAACGCCTATGTATAAATGAAGCACTATGAAAAGTAGTTGCTGTATGTCCCGAAGGAAAAGAATTGTTATTACTTAAGTCTGGCCTTGGCTTATCTATTATAAGTTTTAAAGAATTAACCACTACTTGATTAAAAGCAGCACCTTTTAAAAATTGCCATGTCCCTTTAGTGTCTTTCTTTAACAAAGTAGTGGTTAATGCCGATACGGGAAGAGCAAACAATGCTACATCTCCTGCCGTCTGAATTCCATTACTTTGAGAAAACAAAAAACTACTTTTAAAAAGCAATATTTTAAAAAATAATAAGTATCGAATCCCTAATTTCATATTATTCTAATTCTCTTTAATGGAAACTTTTTTAGTAGAATCCGATTTTATATTAACATAACTTATTCTTTTTTCTCTGCTTTTATGAATAATCTATTAAACATTAAAAGCCAAAGCCCAATTTAAAAGCAAATCTAGAGCCTTCATCTGCATTAAAAAGGGATATATTTCCTACTACAAAATTAGAAAGATTAAGAAACACACCCCCTCCATAAGAATTATTCCACTTATTGGAGTTATCGTTAGACACCCAAACTCTTCCATAATCTACACCTCCATACACCCCTAATGTTACTGGAATTAAATTGGTTTTAAATTTAGAAATTACAAAACGTAAATCTGTAGTTTGGTACAATGACCTTTTTGCTGTAAAACGCTGGTTTCTATAACCTCTCAATCCATTGTTAGCTCCTAAATTTGCTGCTTGAAAAAATTCAAAATCGTTCCCTAAATTAATATGCGATCCTACTTTTGATGCTAAAACTAATCTTCCACTAGCAATTAATTTATGGTTAATAGCTAGTGATGGTTTCAAATAAACAAAACTAGTATTACTGTCCAAATTCATTTTATAACCTGCTACAAAATGTGCTTCAATACCTAATGTTGGAAACACTTTATGATTTTTGTTTATAAAGCTATAACTAGCCTCGGCTCCTAAAAAGTTTTGTCTTCTATCTGTGATGCCTCCATTATTAAAACTATCAATAAAGCGTCCATTGGTTTGCTCCACTTCTATTGTTTCGTAACTTAATAATCCTTTAAATATACTTTCTAGATCTCCTTTCCACGATAGATAAGGAGCTACTCTAAATTCACTAAGTTTTACTCTATTAAAATCTAAATCAAAAGCATCCGAATCTATATCATTAGGGTTCGAAGTATTGTTTCCAAATCCAAAAAAGTTAATGCTATAATTAGGACTTGTTAGCTTAGTATTTACTCCTAAATTCCAATTTTTAATGGCATTAGCGAATTCGCTACTATGAATAATTTCAAAACCTTGAGTAGCGAAATAATATGCTGCCTTAAATTTATGTATTGAAGAGAAAGGGTTACGTTCAAAACCAAATAATGTAGTTGTATTTGCTACTCCAATTTTAACACCGTCGTCTGGGTTAAAGCCTATTGTTGGGGTTAATTGGTTAGAGCTATTTTTTAATTTCTTATAGTCGTAAGTATTCACATTATAATCGTCCCTAAGTTTTGTTCTTGTTTTTGGGGTTTCAATATTGCTTTTCTTTGATTTATAATCATAAATAATGACTCTTTTAGAATTTTTAACCTTATAAGTATCATTATTCTGACCTCCAATTAGTCTAACTGGAATTAACTTATCCCCTTGTCCCGATACTTCAAAAACATCTTTTCCATCTAATCCATAAATCCATATTTCCTTGTTATCGCTACAGGTATATGTGCGTTGGTGGAATATATTTTGTTCTTCTCCTTCTTTTTTCTGATATACTGTTACTTTTGTATCTCCTGCTTTTTTACGTTCTATAATAAAATAATCTTGTTTATCTGTTCCTTTAATAACAACGTATTTATTTACGTAAGCGTAATAATCATCGGATATTTTTTGTAAATTCCCTAATCTTCCTTTTAGTTTTTCTTTAATTGTTGCTATCGTTTCTTTATCCATTTCTGTTGGATAATTACTAAAAGCTTCATCTATTACAGCATCGGTTAAGTTGGCTACAATTTGTTTTACTTGCGCATCCCAAACTCCTTTATCTGAACGATTAATTAATGCCACATCTAAAGGGTATGGTTCTAAATTAAACCATTTTACACTTTTTAAATCTTTGTCATATTTTTTTAAAACTTTAGCTATAGGAATAATCTTAGTAGCAGCATTTAATACAAAACCATCATCCATAATAGAAAAAGCTTGGTCTCTATCTCTTGGAATAGGCCTATAAATTGTTTTACCTTTTTCCTTAAAGGTAGCCCAACGCCATTGGTCTTCATGCCTATCCCAGTCTCCAATAAGCATATCAAATAACCTTGCTCTTATATAAAATTCTTCGTCCAGAATATGGTTGGGGTTTTTTCGTAATTTTTGAAGTAAATCGGGTGTGCTTATAATTTTATTAGAAAACCCAAAACTAGCTGTTTCTCCATGTCCAGATGCTACTCGCTCTTCAATCATATATAATTCATCTCCAAATTCTAAATTATATGCTTGTAAGGCTTTTTGCTTTGGAATATAATATAATTTTGGGTTAGAATGGTACACATTAACAGCATCTGCTAATTCTCCTATTGTAAAAGGTGCGTAGGGTTGAGAACCCGCAAAAACATCTAACAAGAATTTTTCGGTAATTGTATTATCAAATTGTCCTTTTACATAATCTTGCTTAAAAGCAACTGCCTGAATAAATAGTAAAGCGTTTTTTCGTAACGCACGCATAGTGTACTCTCTACCTGTATTATCTTTAAGTCGCAAAGATTTTGATTGATTTCCTCCTCCTTTTCGCACAGGGGTTAATCCTCCAAATAAAGTATCTAAATCTACAGTCGGAGCATTTACTTTTACACCATAATCTTTTCTATAACGCTTTCCCCATAACCAAGTATATAAGGAGCTTTTCTTAACTTCCTCATTATTGTATATAGAAGCGTTTACCGATTTAGGAAAGCTAGTATCGAAAGAAATTTTTTTATTTTTAGCTTTAGCAGGTAATACTTCTGTCTCATAGATTATCGAATTATTTTCTGTACTATAAAAACGCACATAAGAAGCTCCATCTGTAAAAACATCTAACCTTGCGTAACCGTTAGCTCCATAAGAGAACATTCCATTGCCCACCAATCTAGTTGCATTTTTTTTA
This sequence comes from uncultured Aquimarina sp., assembly GCA_938011245.1. Lineage (GTDB taxonomy): Bacteria > Bacteroidota > Bacteroidia > Flavobacteriales > Flavobacteriaceae > Aquimarina. Next base: position 22,193 of record CALLUJ010000040.1, read on the forward strand.
GACCCTGATCCACTTACAATTTGTCTCAAATTATCTTGAACTATATACTCCAAACTGTGTTCGTGCCCCGAAAGAAAAACCACTTTTTTATTTTCTTGAGCTAAAGTTACCAAACGTTTTTTAAGGTCTCGATAGTGACTATTTATTTGATCGGTATTAGTAATCCCTCCTGTTTTTCGCACTAAATTTTTAATAGATCCTAATACTGGAAAAGGTTTCATATGTTGTGCTACAGAAAACTGACCACTATGGGGTCCATTTGAAAAAACGGGATGATGCATTGCTACTAATGTTGTTTTTCCTCTAGCTTTTTTTATAAGTCCTTCAAATTCATCAAAAAACTGTGTTCGTGTTTTAATTTCGCAATCATCATTTATGGTAGGATGCTTATTCCAATTGGTTAAATACCATTGAGAGTCTACAACAATAAGAACAATATCATCATTAACCTTAACTTTTTTTATAGGACAACCATTTTCTGGAAAAAAGCTATGCTTACCCAGTGCTTTTTCTATAAATTTCTCTTGCCTTTTCAGACCTTTTAAACCTGAATACCAATCGTGGTTTCCTGGAATAAAAAATGTATTCCCTTTAAAGTTTTCAACACTCTGTATTTGCATTTCTAACTGATCTTCTGCTAACTTAGCCTTTGAAGTTCCTTTTTTAGGAAATCCATTAGGATAAATATTATCTCCTAAAAAAATAGCCGTACTATTTTCTGAGCTTTTACTTAATGCTGTTTCAAATAACTGTAATGCTTTTGTTCTAGAATCTGTAGGAGAACCTCCTGCGTCACCTATTAAAAAAAAAGAATGTGCTATTTTTTTATTTTTAGGAAACGAAGAAGTCGTAACCTTATCCTTAAATTGAGGTTTATAAGTTGCACAAGCACTTATAAACAGAATTATTTGTATTAGAATAATATATTGTTTTAACTTCATCTTCTATATTGTTTCACTAAACTTGTCGTTACAAAAATAAGAACTTAACAACCAATATGTGTCAAAAAACAATTTATGTAAGAGTTACACTGTTTTTTAGACCTATATCTAACATCAATACTGTACACTACATTCTAAAACACGATTATCTAAATGCAACATATACTTACTGAAGTTGAAAAATACGTATCTAAATTACTAAGATATGACTTACCACATACTTTCTTTTACCATAATTTAAGCCACACAAAACGTGTGGTTAAAAGTGCTAAAGAAATTTGTTTAGGAGAAAAAACCTCTAAAGAAGATACTCAACTAGTCTTATTAGCCGCTTGGCTTCATGACATTGGATACACCCAAGGATTTGATGAGCATGAAGACAAAAGTGCTGTCCTGGCTTGTTCATTTTTAAAAAAACAAGGTCTCTCAGCTACAAATATTGATATTGTTTTAGGCTTAATTAGAGCTACTAAAATGGATTATGAGCCTAATAATTTATTGGAATATATTATTAGAGATGCCGACTCTTCTCATTTTGGAAACAAGGATTATAACGAAATTTGCGAGCTATTAAGAAATGAATGGGAAATTATCTATAAAAAAACATACACTAATAGCAAATGGACAGAGGAAAATATTTTGTTTTCTACAAAACATCATCATTTTTACACAGATTATGCTTTAGAAAACTGGCAGGAGACTAAAGATAAGAATATAAGTGGTCTTCTAAAGAAAGTAAAAAAACAAAAGCTTGAAGAAGAAAAAGAACTTTTAAAACAGAACATTCTTTCCTTAAAAAACAATAAAAACGCATTACCTGAACGAGGCGTAGAAACTATGTTTAGGGTTACTCTTCGCAATCACATTACATTAAGTGATATTGCAGATACCAAAGCAAACATTTTACTTTCTGTAAATGCCATTATTGTGTCTTTAGTACTATCTAACTTAATACCTAAATTAGATAACCCTACTAATACCCATTTAATATACCCCACAGTTGTCTTTGTGTTTTTCACTGTTATTACTATGGTTCTTTCTGTGTTTGCTACACGCCCTAATATTACTAGTGGAAAATTTACTCGAAAAGATGTAGAGGATAAAAACGTAAATCTACTATTTTTTGGTAATTTTCATAAAATGAAACTTAACGATTTTGAATGGGCTATGAATAGATTAATGAAAGACAGAGATTACCTATACAGTTCTATGACTAAAGATTTATACTTTCTAGGAAAAGTATTAGATAGAAAATATAATATTTTAAGAATTACTTACTCTATTTTTATTATTGGTATTATAACTAGTGTTATTTCTTTCTCTATCGCTTTTCAGTTTTCAGGTGTTTAATCGTCTTTAAGTACTTTCATAAGATCTTCATACGAGTAAAAGGACTTCTTTGTATTTGCCTTGGTGTACAATATGCTTACTCTAATAGCTTTTAATCCTGTAACTGACTGAAGGTCTTCTAATTCTAAAATCTCTATATCTTTATCTAAATAATGTTTGGATTGTAAAAAAGTAATATACTTTAAATACTCTGTTTCGTCTTGTTTTTGAGAGTACACTATGGTAATTTTCCCTTTTTTTGTTGCTCGCTCATTAGTTCCTTTTATAAAAGCTTTATCTACTCGTTTTTTTACTACTTCGTAACGTGCATTATAAGTTCCATCCACATCAAATTTTTTCTCATCCATTCTAAATCTTATGGTTAATGGAGTATTAAAAACCAAAATCATAGAAGCTACATCTAATTTCACTGGAAAACTGGATTGCATTTGGTAAAATGTGTTTTCCATTTCGCACATTATTTGTAATTGCCATAGCCTTAAATTGTATAGGTAAATAGGACTAAAGCTATTTTCTTTAGCTATAGACTGACCTATATACATATTATGTTCTATACCATCTGTTTTAAAACGCTCAAAAAAATGAGGATACATATTTTGTGCTTCAATTTGTTTTTTATCTATTAACACTGCCATTTTTTTATTTATCAAAGTAACAGTATCATCATAATTTTTTCGATGTTTATAAACTACATTCAAAACGGAGTTTACAGTATCAAAATAATTATTAATTTCTTGGGTAAGGATATTCGATTTTAAAGTATACTTAAAAAGTGTATCTATTTCATTTTTCAAAAAAACAGTTATTTTTTGTTCGCTATCCACTTGAAAATTATGAGTTACTTCTTCTAAAAATTGTTTTACTTGAAACAAGTATTGGTCATAAATAGGTAATCCTTCTATATTAATTGCTTTTTCTAGTATAGATTTAACATTAGTAAGCTGAATTGATAAGTCTTGTTGAGTAGCCCAATTCCTTGCCTCGGAAGACCCTTTAATGTCTATTTGCCCATAAAGAGGATAAACATCTTTAAAAATTATTTTGCTAAAAGAGACTGTGTTTCCTCTAATCTGTTCTTTAATAAATTTCTCTGCTGCACTTTTAAATTTCCAATGAACACTAGGATGAATAGAAGTGCATTCTTTTTGAATTACAGCTTCAATCAAATTTGCTTGATCTTCATTTGTTCGTTCTACTGCTGCAACAATATGGGGCATTATATCGGCTAACTTGTTAGCATTTACACTATTTAATACCTTTGGTTTTTTAGACACTAATTCTAACACTCCTAATAATTCTTTATCATTAGAAATAGGGGCTAAAATAGTACTTCTAATATTTTGACTATGTAATGTTTTAATATGGGGTTTTTTTGTTTCTGCTGGATCATACTCTTTTAAAACATCCGAAATAGAAACATATCTATTTTTTTCAATTAAAAGTTTATACGACAGTTTACATAAAGAGCTTACACAATCTTGTTTGTCTTTTTTATTTAACAAAAAACTATTCATGTTCTGCCCATACACTTTTTCAAAAACACGATTTTCTTTATTGTAAATTGAAAAGCCTACTTCTAATTCTTTAACATTAAATAAAGACTGGAAAACCTCTTGTAATTTTTTTTCTAAACTGTTTTCCCCTACTCTATCTTTACCTATTAAACTAGATTTTATATTAGAAATAGCTTGCTCGTTCGTAACATCAAAAATATTAGAAATTACAAAACCTTTAAATAGATAGCTGTTTTCTGGAAATTTAGATTTCCATAATTCTATATTCCCATAATTATCTATTAACTCGTCAATATCTTCTGATGTAATTTTCAACGCTTTTTCTGTTGGCGTTATTTCAATAAAATCTATATTATACAAAATAGTATAGTGTCTAATAACTCCATTAGCATCTGGTATTTTGTAAAAAAAAGGACGTCTTAAATCTAATTCGTAACCATAACAAAATTTCAAAATAACAGTACAATCAAAAATATATTTATCGTTAATAGGAATGTTAAATATTTCTAAATTAAAATTACTTCCTGCGTTTTTTATAATTTTTTGAAAGCGCTGTGAGGAATTAAAGATTATATTATGAAAGGGGATTGATGCTGTTTTTATTTCATTATGGGTAAGCACATCACTAAAAGCGTCTCTTAAAATAAAATTGATTTCCTTTTCATACTTTTTTAATAGTGTTATTTCGCTAAAACCTTCTCTTAATACAGGGAATTTATTTTGTGTTTCTATTATTTTTTTTGCGTAACCAGATATAAATGAATCAGCGTTATTTACTAACTCATCGTAACGCTCCAAATATTTATTAAAACTTACTTTTATAATAAAAGGAGATACTGTTGTTTCATTTAAGTCTTTCATAATACCCACTATCTTTATAGCACAAGTTATAAGCTTTTAATGAAAAAAACTAATCTAACAAAGGCGAATAATTTAGTCACATATTAGTCAGTCCATTTTAAATAACTTACGCTTTTTATATAATATTTACTACAGATCTCCACTTCATAACGAAATTGTAGCACCTAATTTAGATTCAACGTTTTACAAGAAACTATTAAAAAACAAAGGGATTTAATGTTTAAACATTAAATCCCTTTGTTTTTTAATAGTTTCTTACTCTGATTAAAGTATTTCAAATTCTTGAGTTATGCTTGACCCTGTAGGACAAGATGGAGAATCTACAACAACTGCTTTTAATTCATATGACCCTGGTTCTAATTCTCGCAAGTGCATTACTGAACTATTAACATTTTTTAAAACAACTCTAGGGTCTCCTGACACAAGCTCTTCGTTATTCAAAAACCATTTAAGTCCAGATGCTGTTGCTCTCTCAATAGTATTATCTACAAGCCCTATAACAACTATTCCATCAGGAAAAATAACAAATCTACCTACTCCAATATTACTACATGTAGTGGTTACATTTCCTTTTTTCCCTCCTAAACGCCTCTCACTTTTTTTCTCCTCTTCTTCATTAGGCTTACCTACTCCATTTTCGTTTTCAACAATTACATCATCTTCAATCTTATCCTCTAAAGTATTTTCTTCTTCTTCCTCCTCTTCCTCTATTACTTCTACTGTTTCTTCTTCCTCTACTGCTTCCTCTACTGCTTCTTCTTCCTCTACTGCTTCTTCTAAATTATCTACATTAATACTCGTACACTTTTGTACATCTTCACATTGTTGATCGTTTGGAGATATTGTAACACAAACTTCATAAGTACCATTTTTTGGAAATTCAAATAGGAGTGTATCTCCTTTATTTTCCATTTCTTCTCCTTCTACAGACCATACATAGCTAACATCTAATTTTTCTGTTACACCAAACTGATAGATTGCGTCTTCTACATTATTTGGTGTTGAATCTGAATTAGTAATTTCTAATTGTTGTAACTCTTCGCAATTCGTTGTTGTCTCTTCTTCTTCACACGAAGCAAAAAATGCTGCGATAAGGACTGTTAATTTTAATACTAAAAAATGCTTTTTCATAATTTCAAAAAATTAATTTGTTCGTTTTATATTAAACGCTCATTCTTTCAATATCCCCACCCCTTGTTCTTAAAAAATTAAACTAAATTAATTGTGGAGGTTAAAAATCAATTTTAATTACTTTAAACAAATAAGTTATTAGCGTAATAAAAAACAAGTTAACTCCAAAAAGTGGTAAAATTACTGCCAATAAAACAATTGCCACAATAACTCCTATTCCAATTTTAAAATTTTTAGGAGCCTCTGGAATTCCCCAACTTCTTCCTTTAAACGAGAAAAAACCTGCTATACTAATTAATGTAAGTGCTATAGATACGAAAAGCATTAATAAAAAATTCCAACACCCCATTTGCCCTTGATGAAATGCCATAACCCATAAGCGTGCACGCATCAGCACTCCAATATCTTCCCAATTCAATGTTAATAGCTTTTTCCCTGTATAAGCATCAAAATAAATCTTCTTCATTTCTTTTAAAGGCATTGTGGTATTGCTTACACTATATACTCCAGCTTTATATTTTGGAAAGTCGAGTGTTACTGTACCCGATAAATTTTGTTGTTTTGCAATAACTATAGCTTTATCCAAAGAAATCATTTCTCCTTTAGGAATAGATTTAACTCCTATTCCAAACCAACTTGGAGGAAAGCCTGTATGCGTTATTTTTTGAAGTTGTTTAAATCCAGCTCCAAAAACGTCGGTCCATGGTAAGCCTCCTGCTAACGTAAGCAATAATAATCCCGAAATCCAAAAACCACCTATAGCATGAATATCTCTAAGTAAAATGCGACTTCCTAGTTTAGTACGAATTCTAAAGAAACCTTTTATCCCTAATTCCCTAGATGGCCAAAAAATATAAATCCCTGTTAGTAACAAAACAATCATCCAACTAGCTATAAGTTCTACAATTTTAGTTCCTACAGTTCCTCCTAAAAGCTCTCCATGAAGTTTACGGACAGTGTACATCCAAGTATTCTTAGGAGAAAAATTACCCGAAACAGCACTTGTATATGGATTTACAAATACACTCTCTTTATGGCTAAATTTCCCTGAAACAAATTCTGTTGCTTGATTGTTATTAAATGGCACTACAACGGCATTTACTTTTTTTAATCGATTGGTATTGGCTATAATCCGTTGTTTTTCAAAAGAAATAGCCTCTCCTTTAGCGGCAATTTCTTGTATGCTCTTTATGCGTGGTTTCTCTACCTTATTTTTAAATAAGTAAGTTCCTCCTGTAATTGCTAAAACCAGTACAAACGGCAACGAAACCAAACCTGCAATTACATGCCAACGCCACAACCATTGATTTAATTTTGTGTATTTCATACCTCTAATTAAAAAAGAAACATGCGATTCATTAATCGAATCGCATATTATCTATATTAAAAATTATATTTTGCTCCCACATGAAATGCTCTTGGGTTACCTACGGTATATGAATTTTCGTTTCTAAAACGATTATAACTAACCCTATTTGCATAAAGTTTATCAAAAATATTTAATAAATGCATCCATACTTCTACTTTTTTATATCGATATGCTGCTTGAAAATTAAACACATTATGTCCTGAATAAGTAGTAGTGGTAATTTCATTAGCATCATTAGTTGCTTGTCCTTCCAAGCTAGTATTATATTCTCCAATTAGTTCGTGTTCAAAAGCAAAATTTAGACCGTTTCCTGGACGAAATCGTATTTTAGAAGTACCTATAATATTTGGTGCCACTTCTCTATCTGTATTAGAAAAATCCTCGCCATTAAATATGAATCTTTTATACTCATGTTTTGCATAAGAACCATTATGAGATATTTCTATCTCTTTTATTGGTTTATAAGAAATTCCATATTCTATTCCATACGATTCTGTCTCACCTGCATTGGTTGTTATAAAACTTCTATCACTTTCTGGATCGCGAATTGTTATTAATGTATTTTCTCCTTTTAGATAATACAGTCCAAGATCAAGTTTAAGTTTGTTATTTATTTGATTATAAGTCCCTATTTCGTAATTAAAATAATCACTTGGTTCAATTCCACGATTTATATTTCTTCGATTACGGTATAAAGTAGATGCTTGTGGAGGGGTAAAACCTTTAGAAAAATTAGCATATATTCCTCCACCGTTAGAATAATTATAATTAAATCCTATTTTTGGCGAAAAATTATCCCAATCATCTTTTTGGTTAGGTAACGCATTGCCCCCTTCTAAACGCTCGGTAAAATCATACTCAAATAAATCGTAACGCCCTCCCAATGTTATTTTAAAATGATTTATTGGAGATAATTCGAACTGCGCATATGCCGCATAATTATAAATATCAGCTTCATAATCTAAAATAAAATCGTCTTCGAGAATTCTAAAATCCGTATTCCTTCTATTTACTTCATCTACTGTAACCTCTATCCTTTGCGCTACATAATCCTGTACTGTAAAATCTACAGTTGTCCCCACTATCAATTTTGATTTTAGAGGTTTAAATTTGATTTGATGTTGGATATTCCCAAAAAAACTTTCGAATGTATTATTATTAATTTCCCCTAAAGTTCTCCCTGTAGTCATCCCTCGTATTCTTTCAGGAGAAATTCTAAATGATGGATTTTGAATCATTACATTATCTCTATAAATAGCGCTAAAAGATGTTTTATTAGCTGAGTTCCAAGATTGTTCCCAAACAGTACGTAATCTAGTAGACTCTGCATCTCTATTGGTAAATGTTTGATTGCTTTGAAAGTTTCGAGAGCGAAAATTAGTTTCTCCTATAGAGCCTGCCATATCTGTAAAAAAATCGATCCCATTATACGTCAATGTTAATCTTGATGATTCTAAAGGTTTAATTACTGCTTTTACCGTTAATCCAAACTTTTCATAATCACTATGTTCAAAGGGACCATTATTACGCTGGTTAAATTGTGTTCCAACATAAATTCCAAATTTATCTGTAATATTTTTACCAACATTAAGTCCAACGCTAGAATACCCTAATTCATTAGCTTCAAAAGTTATTCCTCCTTTAAGTTCGTCTGTAGGGTTTTTTGTAATAAAATTAAAACTTCCCCCAATAGCATCACTCCCATAAATACTTGCTGCTGGACCACGTAATACTTCTATACGATTGTATGCAATTTGATTTCGCTCTAATAATGTGTTGTGATTAAATATTGCCGTAGGTCTTGTTGGCAAACCATCTTCTAAATATAAAAACAATGGTCTTGTAGAAATTGGAGAACGTGCCGCAGTAAAATGCTGTTCGTTACTACTAGCTCTTGAAGAAGATACATATACACCCGGTGTGTCGTTAATTAACTGATCGAATCCGATAGCTTTGGTTTCGTCTATTTTAGCTTCAGAAACCACCGATATTGCGTGCGGCACCTCTTTCCTCTTTTGAAGTTCTCTACTTGCAGATATCACTACTTCATTAAGTGTGCTTAATTCTTCATTTAATTCAATATTATTAATTCCAGATTTTAAACGCAATTCTTTATCGGCATATCCAAAATATTGAATTTTCACAAATTGTGTTTTACTTAAAGTAATTTCAAAGGTTCCGTCTTCTTTAGTAATGGCGTTTCCGTTTCCATTAACGGCAATTATTGTGGCTCCTGCTAATGGCGTTTTGTTGGATTGTATAATTCCTCTGTATATAGTTTGTGCTACAGTATAGTTATTTACCATTAAAATGGCAAATAGTAATAAAATATGTTTCATTATAGTTTTGGCTAGGTTTATAGCCTTCTTTTAAGACAGCACAAAGCATATAAAGATTTGTACTTTCTATTATTTTTAATTAGAAAAGTTTTGAAACAGATATGTAAACCTCTAAGGCAGATTATACATTATCTCTGTTCTTAAAATATTATATTTTCCCAAAAGAGTTATACACTGTGTAAGTCCTAAAGAAATATTAAATTTATCCTAAAACACAAAACTCAATTAAGAAAAGAAGTTAACATTTTGGAGGTGGAGAAGAAATAGATAATGATACATTGTAGTTCTCTATTGGTATAAATGAATTTAGTTGTTTTTCAAAATCTACTATTAGCCCATTAATCTCAAAATTATTGCTATGGTAATACAATGGAACAAAAGCTTCATTAATTGCTATAGAGATTGCTTTAGAGTTTGAACTATTTTCTATTTCTGAAGTAGAAGAAAGGGATAGTTTTTTAGATAAGTGACATTTCCCATTACACTTAAACTCAAGTTCTGCTTTATTAACGCAGTATTTCTCTACTATATAATCAATATTAAACTCGTAATAACCAATATACCCTATTGTATAAATAGGTTTTACTGCAAGACATAGGAATAATAATATTGAGTAATAAATTTTCAATGAAATAGTTTATTTTTTTCACAAAAACACTTTATAAATAACATTTTTTTTACAATTATATTTTATATAAATATAAAAAAGAGGTTAAATTTAAATTTAACCTCTTTTTTATACTAATATTTACAAATTTAATAAAGGTCTGCTCTTCTATCTATAATTTCTACCTTTTCTTTTAAAGCTTTAGCTAATGAAGTTTGAACACTATTTATATCAGTAGTTGCATTTCTATTAGCAACTCCTTTATAAGAAGCTAGTTCTTGAGCAGGTGTTTTTGAAGTAACTTCTACTACATATACTCCTTTTTCTCCTGTAATTGGAGTAGAGACTTCTCCTTCTTTTAATCCAAAAGCAGTTCCTACTACTTTCTTTTCTACTCCCGCACCACTAATTGAGCCTGTTTTAAAGCTAATCGCACTTGCTGTTCTAACGGTAGTCCCATTAGAAACCGCAATGCTCTTTAAATCTGGAGCTTTAATTTTAGCTTTTAATAGTTTTGCTTTCTTTTCTTTACGTAAAATTGGCAACACTTCTGCTGAAGCACTCTCTACAGACTTAAGACCCGCTTCTCGTCTTTTAACAAGTTTTACAATTAGATATCCCGATGGAATGTCAAATCTTTTTACTTTACCTATTTCATTCTCTTTGTTAAATGCCCATCTTACTACTGATCGTTGTTGCCCTACAGCAGGAATATATTCATCTAAAATCTTAACTTCGGATACAGGACTTGCCGAATAACCTTCTTCTTTAGCCACTTCCTTAAAATCTTTACTTTTTACATTTTGTGCAAAGTCGGAAGCTTTAGCGTAAATTTCTCCTATGGTTTTTTCACTGGGCTCTATGGCTCTAGTAATTTCTGCGATTTTAACTGCTTTTTTCTTATCTGATAAATCTTCAATCGAAATAACATGGTATCCAAACTGTGTTTCCACAATTCCAATATCCCCTTTTGCATTTTCGAAAACAAAATTATTAAACGCTGGAACCATTGCTCCTGGAGTAAAATATCCTAAATCTCCACCTTTACCACTATTGGAATTATCTGCAGAGAAAGTTTTTGCTAATTCTGCAAATTTCTTTGGAGATTTAGTTATTATTGTTTTAATACTGTCTGCTAATTTCTTTGCTTCTTCCTTAGTTCTAGTTACTTCTTGTGCTGTTCTTAAACCTTCCCATGAAACTAAAATGTGACTTGCCTTAGCGGAGTCTGGCATTTTTGTTTCTGCAACTAACTTCGCTAGCTTCATTACCGAGCCTTCTTTATAAGGCCCGTAAACTTTACCTATTTCTGCATCAAATAAATTATCTGCTAATTCTTTACTCAACTTATCTTTAAATTGAAACCTAGCATTATATTTATTTGAAGAGTTTGCGTTAACAAAATCTTCAACATTTTGGGTAGATGCAAACCCTGCAATAGTATCGTTTGCTCCTATTTGACTATTATATTCTACAGAATTATCAATCAAAGCTTGTAAGTCTGCTTTTATTGCGTTTTCGTCCTCTAAGGAAGCTTTTTCGTTAATCTTTACATACAACAAATCTACATTTGCTTCTTGTGTAAATTGTTTTTTACGTGCTTTTATATAATCTAAAATTTCAGACTTCGAAACAGTTATCGTACTATCTGCAATAGAACTGTAAGGTAACTGCACATACTTCATGTTTAGTGTCTCATTACTGGCTTTATGTTCAATTTCTCCATCTTTGTTAGAAAAATGAATTCCTGCTTTAACCATATCGAAATAAATATTCGAAGCTTCGTTTTTTAACAAGTCCTTTTCTACGTTAGTCCAAAAACTATAGTAACGGTCAGGATTATTTTCTTTAAGATCTGCTACATATGCTTGTACTTTTGCATAATCAAAAGTTCCATCTTCGTCTTGAAAAGTAGGATCACTAGCAAAAGAGTTTTCGATTGCTCCCCTTAAATGAGCGCTATCTGTAGTAATTCCTATTTTTTGAACTTGCTGAGACACCAACTCTTCATTTAACATCTGATTCCATACATTGTTTACTAAAGACATGCTAGACCTCCCTCTTGATACTCTTTCCAGTCTATTTTGAAAATCCGAAGTTTTTATTTCATTTCCATTTACTTCGCCAATCGTTTTTAGAGCTTTATTACCACTAAAGCCACCGCCGCGAAACAAATCTGCTAACACAAAAGCAAAAAGCGCTAATGCAATAATGATAATAAGAAAAAATGAACGTTGCCTAATTTTATTTAATACTGCCATTTAGAGTCAATTTTGATAACATAAAGCAGCGAAAATAACGTTTTATTATTAATAAAAAAAACGAAAACAATCGTTTTCACTTAGCGAATTATACTAGCTGCATTTAGATATTATTGTATTTCCTTTTAATTTTATTTACAGGTTTTTATATTTCAAAAAAATTTACCTTCTTACTTTTTCAATTTATTATTAAAATGTCGTTTAAAAAAGAACATTGCTATAGCTCCAACAGCAAACAATATATATAGCCAAAACTTAGTCCCTCCAAAACGATACTCGACTACTGCCTCATATATCATAAACACAGCAATTATTAAGTAAGCGTACTGAAAAATAGTTGATAGTGTTTTCAAAATTATTATTTTATGTTTTCGATTAGTTTTTTAAAACTTGTTTTCCCTTATTCGTTCTGGATTTAAAAAGGGTGAATTTTTGATTAGCATCAAAACCGTCTCCTTTATTAATTGATCCATTTTTAGCCTTTATCTCGTAAGGCTTATCGGTATATGCCCATTTTAAAGATTGATTCCAATAAAGTTGAGGTGCCTTAAGCTCGGAACTATCTGCCGTAAACACTCTTACATTACCTCTTAAATCCACCAAATTAGTTAATTTATAATGAATAGCGTAGTCCGAAAATACTTTGGACTCTCCTCCTTTAGTATCATAAATAATTAACTCTATGCCTTTCGGAAATTCGGTATATGGAAAATCTAAATGTGTATAATCTTTTAATATCGGGGATTTTAGAATAGTTGTTAGCCTACCAGAATCTGTGTGTTTAATTACGACTTCTTTTCCTTGACCTTGGGCAACTTCCTTAAAGTTTATTATTCTTCCATTATCCTTATCCGAAGAGCACGCATAAAAAAACATTGTTACAATTAGCATTGTAACAATGTTTTTTAAAACATATATTTTTCTCTTAATAATTTCCATTCCCTACAGGGGAGAATTCGTTATAAATTTGGCACTTTAACAGACTCTCCAACCCAACAGCCTATAGTAATTGTTTTACCTTGCATTCCTTTTTGAAAAACATCTGTTTTTGAAGGCGCACTACCCATGTAGTTAGCAATTAACTTATTTGCATACTTAGTCTGCGAAGGCTGCACTCTTTTCGCTTTTCTAGCATAATCTGCCGCCAACCAATATACGGCTCTTTTATTAAACTCGCTATCTCCACAATTATTAGCACTACTAGCTATCATACTAGCTATTTGAATATATCCTAACCCGTAAGATGGTTTATTTTCGATTGCTTTTCTGTAATACCTACGTGCTTGTCCGTATTTACCTTTTTTCTTTAAAGAATGTGCAATATTTGCATACACATCGGCTCTTTTACTTGGGTTTGTTTCTAATTCTGCAGATTGATCGTAGTATTTACGAGCAGCAACAACATCTCCTTTTTGATCAGCAAGCTTACCTAAATAATTAGCGGTAGCTGCGGAAGGCTCCAAACTATGTTGTTTTTCTACTAATTTAAAAAACAAAGGATCTTCTGTACATCCTTTTTTATACAAACGTTTTGCTGAACTTTTTACCCATTCTAAATTAGATGCATTAGCAGCGTATTGATCGTTTAACATTGGTACTAAATTAGGACAATCTGCTAATTTTCCTATCTTTCTATCTATGGAATTTTCTACCTGTCCATATATTTTAAGAATATTTTCTGCTTGCTTTAGCTTTCTGGCTTCTTTTTTTAATAATGCCGTTCCAGAATCTTCTTTCTGAGATAATTCTGACACCAATTTTGCTTTCTTAGTTTGTTCTACTTCTATTTTTTCAATTAAATCGTCGTAGGTGTTAAACACCTCTTGAATATCTTTTTTTCCTTCTTTTTGCAAATCTACTAACAATCCAAAGTAGGTGTACATTTTTTTAGGCCCCACAAAATTCACTTTGTCTGATTTATAGGCTTTGTCAAATAAATCGAATTGCTCTTGTGTGCTTCCCATTTTATTATCTGCCATAACTTGAGCAATATCCGAATACAAATCTCCATCTTTCGTTTTTGCAGGAAAGTATTGTTTTCTTTCTTTCCACAAAGCAATTAGTTCGTTTGCTAACTCTTGCCTTTCTGCAATAGGAGCTTTAGATTTTTTAGCTTTTTTTAATTTAGCTTTTATTAATCTTTCACTACTTACATATGTTGCTATACTATAAGTAGGACAGTCTTTACGAACTTTTAACAAATAAGGCGCTGCCTCATCGTAGTTTTTAACCTTAACTGCTTCTATACCTAAAGATGCATTTTTTTTACATTCTTCAGAAATTTGTGCATTTACAAACATTGTTGATGCAAAAATACTAGCCAATGTTATTTTAAATAAACTCATAATAGTTAGTGTTTTTTATTTTTTAATTGAATTTGCGTTTACGAAACCACTTATCGGACAAATTTAAACCAATTGAGAAATTCACAAAACTTTCTTCGACTGCCCCACCACTTGTTGTTCCTCGTTTACCTCCTTCAAATCCTAAATTTATAGTTGACAAACCCTGCTTTAATGGTAACCCTAAACCAAAAGATATGCCAAACTCATTTATATCTTCATTATTAAATTGCAAACCTGTTTTCTCGTATCGTGCTCCTGCCCTATAAATAATTCTTTCAAAATAACTTTTAAATGACTGGTAATTAGGTTGGTAATAACCTCCTATTTTTACACCAAAAGGATCTATGTAATTAATGGTCGTTTCGTTTGTATTTCTATTTTGAAAACGATCTTGATATGAATTATTACTGCCTGTATAAATTTCTGCTCCCACTAACCAATAGCTTTTTTTAGAAAACGAAGCTCCTACGGTAAACCTTGAAGGTAATTTAAAACTTCGATTGGGAACCTCTCTATTTCTAGTTGTTAATTCGCTAACAGGCCTAACTAAACCATTAACATCTATAATTACATCTGCGGTTTGTTGGTTGTTTGTAGAAGTAATATTACTTGAAAACTCGTATTTTAAGGAAGTTCTAAATACGTGTTTTTCGCTAACATTATAATCGTAAATAGCAGAAAAGGCGTACGAGAATCCAGCAATATCGGATTGATCGATACGCCTTGTATTTGCAATATTGATATTATTATTAATTTGGGTAATCTCTCCTTCTATCCTTCCAAAATTATATTGAAATTCTGCCCCCAATGCTAATCCTTTATAAACTTTAGCTCCTGCTCCTAAAAAAACTCTATTCACATTCCCTGTACCTGTTTGTGATATGGTTCTTTCTGGAAAGTCTTGGTTTATTCGGTATCCCGATGCTGTAAAGGGTACTATCCCAAAACCAAAACCAAATTTGTTAGCAGGAATAGCAATACTCAAATAATCAAAACTAACATTACTTACGTCTGATTTTCCAGAGGTATCCTCCAACTGGCCTACTGCATAGCTCCCTCCTACCGCAAAATTTGTTTTAGTCAATTCTGCATAAGTTGCCGCATTTAAAACACTAGGTTCTACGGGGTTCGAAACAAAAGTAAGTCCTCCAATACTAACATTACCCACGCTTCCTCTAAACTTGCTTATACCAATACCGTGGATTGAATATGGGGAAAATGTAGACTCCTGTGCTTGTGCAAAAACAGCTACTAGAAGCAACGAACTTACTAAAATATGTTTAATCATTTATTGGTATTATAATCCAGTATATGGCTTAGTCCTTCTAACAAAAAATTAGAAACGACAAATATGCCATTTTTTAATCGTTTAGACAAAAAATCCGCATTTCCGCCTGTTAAAATAACGACAAGTGCCGGGTATTTGTTACTAAAATCTTCAATTACGGCATTAATTTCCATTTGCATTCCTAAAGTTACTCCTGCATGTATAGCATTTTCTGTACTATTTCCCACAAAAGTATCTACTTGTTTTGGAGCTAACAAAGGAAGGTTTACCGTGTTTTTATACAAACTAGTATATCGCATTTTTAACCCAAGACCTATAGCGCCTCCAAAATATTCTTTTTGCTTGTTTACAAAATCGTATGTAATACAACTTCCTACATCAATTACCAAACAATCCTTTTTAGGAAACTGACTTACTGCCCCAGCAATTAAAGCTATTCTATCGACTCCAAGGGTATTGGGCGTAGCATATAAATTAGTAAAAGGAACTTTCGTTTTATGGTCTAATTTTAATATTGAAATATGGTTTAACTCTTTCGATACATCTTCTTTACTTAAATTGGAAACCGAACTTAAGATGGATTTGTTAATATTTGGGAATTTTTTAATTATTTTTTTAAAATTATTTTTTAATTCTTTTTCTTTTACAACATACTTCTCCACCATTTTAATTCCTTGAAAAACAGCTAGTTTTGTTGTTGTATTTCCTGCATCAATAATCAATTTCATAGAGGGTATTTAATTTTAAAAACAAAAATACTAAGATATTTTACGTTTTTATTTTTTAGAAGTAAAAAAAGAGTTTATATTTGCACCCGCTTAGCGATGTAACTTACTAAGCAGATTGGGTGCCTTAGCTCAGTTGGTAGAGCAAAGGACTGAAAATCCTTGTGTCCCTGGTTCGATTCCTGGAGGCACCACCTTTAAAACCTCATAGTCCTTTGATTATGAGGTTTTTTGTTTTCAAAATTATTTTAGAAAGCTTTACATATCCTTTAACAACATTACAAACCGAAAGCCTTAGACAAATTAAACTCCGTAGTAGTTATTTATATTAAATCGTAATCACTTTTTATTCATTAATAGACAGAAATACCACTGTAAAAAAAAGACTAACAGCAAATTATTAGTTGATACATAAAAGTAATTTTTTATTTTTAATATATTAGAGATCATTTTAAAACATAACTTTTAAAGAAAAAAAGTTATGTTTTGAAATCTTAAATTAAATTCTAAAACAAAATTATATGGCAGGAGAAACAAATATCTCTCAATTACTAAAAGGCATGAGTCCTAAACTAAATACAGGGGAATATGTATTTTCTACCGTAAAAGACATTAATAAAATAGATCGAAACCATACCATTTGCGAGTTTAAAGAAAAAGAAGGAACTACTATAGTTATGGAAAGAAAAAAGGCAGACGAAATAAACTTAAATTATGAATATATTGCCGCTTGGATAACGCTAACTATTCATTCATCCCTTAATGCTGTAGGCTTAACCGCTTTGTTTTCCAGCGAATTAGCTAAAAACAGCATTAGCTGTAACGTTATTGCTGGTTATTATCACGATCATATTTTTGTAGATAAAAAAGATTCAAAAAGAGCTATTCAAGTATTAACTAAGTTATCTAATTTGCAATAGTTCCTGTTCAAAATATTATTAACAAAATATAAATAACATCTAGGTTATACGTAAAACACATATTTACAAACTTAAAACGGCGTTAATAATACATAACTTATTATCAATAACCCAAATTAAAAGCTGTTTGTATCGGAAATACCATAAATTTATAGCTACGAATAGTACATCATCGTACGATATTCAAAAAAATACCAGTAAATGAAAATTGGTTTTCTTCGTGCTCAATTAATAATTACTTTTTTAATACTCTTTCCATTAATCACAAATGGACAAGTACTAGTATCAAATATATTAAATAGTAATGTTTACTGGGGACCCGATAATATAAAAGGAAACAAAAATTATCTAAGTCCAATTTACATCGAAACATTAAAGATTGCCCGCCAAAGGTTAAAGCTGTTATATAAAAAATAATTCTACAAAAACAAAATCCGGACACTCAAAGAAACAGCAAAAGAATGACTCATTAACTTCGTTTAATGCTCTTCAATTCAATAAAAAAGTCTCTTTTGAAATAAGCATAGTTGATTCATTAATTAATCAATGGTCAAAAATAGCTTTAAAACAAAAATTGCTCTCGCAAGCAATTGAAGTAATTAACAATAAAAATTGTGTGCAATTCGAAACAGTTGAAGGCTCTTTTTTATCAGGTAATATAATTATTAAGAAAGTAAATGAATTAGATAGCCTTATTTACAGACAAATAATTCCCAATGTAAAAAAACTCCAAACCACTAAGTGGATCAAAAAAAGAAGTACTAAGCCTTGCAAATCTAAAGAAATCGAGGATTGTATGTATTGGTGTTTAACAAAAGTAGATTACTATTCTTTTAAAGACATGAAAAACGAAAATTATGACACCGAAAGTTGTCCTTGTAACATGAAATATGACCCTATATTAAAGCAATGCACAAAACAAATGTTATATGTTCAAAAAAATGCTAAAGTTGACTATTACCTAATTAATAAACAGAATCAAAAAAATCTTGAAATTATTAATTGGGAGGTTATTAACTGTAATCCATAAAATATATTTATAAGACCACGTAAACTTCAAATACTTAATTACACGTTTAGTATCAATAGCGTCCTAAATAATTTTTTGGATTAGAATGTTTCTTGATTTTACTGGTTTTACAAGGTTTTTTTAGAATTTTCAGAACAGAACCCCTTGATATGTATCCTCAGGAGGTTTATCTATTTTTTCAAAAGGACTATC
>CALLUJ010000041.1 GCA_938011245.1 uncultured Aquimarina sp.
TTGAAAATATTGAACTCTTAAAAAATTGGTTACATCAAATGGTTTGTGAGATGGATACTAATTTGATTAAATCTATTGTAAGCAATCATCATTATATCGATTTATTCAATAAAATCATATTACAATAGAAATGGTATTAGATATTCAAGCAAAAAAAACAGCTTTAAAAACCTTCTTAAAAAAAGGATTTGATCCCTCTTTAATAAATGTTGAAATTACTAATGAAACAGCTACTCTAGTAGATATTAGTACTCATTTAGAAAATTTAAAAAAACATAACTACCTAAAAACACATAACCAACTTGGTAGTTATATTGAGCGTAGTAAACTGCATGGCATTTTAAACTTTATAAACAATGCCCACAATGCGGACCCCAATAAACTAACTCTTTATTTTATAAATCAAAAATGTATTAATACTGCCAATATTAACGCAGATGGCACATTTAAAGCAATAGGAGGCGTATCTCCAACAGGTACAGGTATTGCTTACATAATGTTAGATAACGGAGGAGCTATTAAATCCGAAAATATTATACACGAGGTTATGCACGCCATTGGCCTTACCCACACTTTTGAAAGTAGTCATAAATTTAAACAAACAAAAACCAAAAACTATATGGACTACGAAAATAAAAAAATACACCCCTATAAGTGGCAGTAGGAGAAATTACAACAATACTTAAAACTAAAATAGATGAGGCATTTATATATACTGTTTTTAGGGATATTTTTTACGAATTGTTCCTCTGTACCAAAAGAGTACTTAGTAGATAATACTACTTGCCATTACAACGACCCTATTTTTAATATTACTCAGGGAGAACTAATTCTTAACTCTAAAGTTCAAAAGCAATTGCTAAATAGAAAAAAGGACTTAATTATTGTTCAAAATAAAAACTATATAAATCGGTTCTATAAAAATAAAAATGGAGGAGTAACAAACAAGCAAACAAATAAACGCTTAGGAATTGGTAAGTGGATAAGGTATAAAAAAAATGGTGCCATTTTATGGTCTGAATTTGTTTACTTAAATGGGGCTAAAAGAATCAGTAAAGAAACCCAATACAACGAACAAGGAAAAATAACTAAAGTAATAGATTACGAAAAGGGCTATAATATTTGTTGGGCAGAAGCTATAGAAATTGTAAAAAATAGCCAAAAAAGACATTCAAAAATACGAAGTCACCAATTTTAATCTATCCCGAGTAGACCTAAACGAGTTTCCAAACGAAAAACCAAGATGGGGAATATCATTAGATGGAAACGAAGATTACGAATTAAAACCCACAAAGGTATATTGGATTGATGGCGTTACAGGTAAACTATTAAAAACAACCACCTCAACAACCATTCATTATTAACCCCTAACAAACAGCAAATATCTGATTTATAAATTGTTATATAGCAAAACAACCAATAAAATCGAACATAAAATACGCTGATTAAAAGGAGTTAAAAAATTGGTAAATTCTTTAAAATTATTTTAAACGAATTGAATATTGACATTTGTAATTTTGCCATTACTCAATTTTATGTGTTTTTTTATGGCAAAAACAAACCCAACACTTCAAAATGCCTTTTCAAGTCTTTCTTATAACTCTTTGCCAGGGTATTACAATTTAACAGTTTACTTATTGTAGATTGCTCTACATTTGATTGATATAAGTATGCAAAGGCTTCTGCTATGGTAGGTACGTCTTTTAGTTCTTTTATTGTTTCCAAACAATCTCCTGGTTGCACCTTTCCATTTTGTAAAACCCTTACATAGAATCCCGAATAAGTAGTATTTATAAACTGTTTTATAATACGTTGTGTTTCCATACGAATCCCAAACTTAAAACAAGGTTGTCTAGGTTGAGAAACTTCAATTATAGCTCCTCCAATTTTATACTGTGTTCCAATTAATATATTCGTTTCATCTAAGCCTTCTATTGTTAAATTTTCGCCAAACATTCCATAATTCCAATCTAAATTAGGGTAGTACTCCTTCCAATAATTATACACATCTGCACTGTACAAATAACATGCTTTATCAATCCCTGCATGGTCTATGCGGTCTACTACATCGTCTCCTTTTACATCCGACTCTTCCAATAAAACACCTTCAGAAACAGGATATTTGTAAATTCCTGTTTTTATCTTTTTTCCTAAATAAGCTATTTCTTTAGCTTTTCCTATATTCGTGGATACGACCTTCATACGTACTTTTATTTAAATTCTACTTTATTCAAAAATAGACCCGATGCCTGTGCTATATGCTCTAACTTAATATTATATACTTTTGGTTGGAGTGTTCTTTTTATAAACTCTAAATCTACTTTTCCTCTTCCTAAATCAATTAATACTCCCATTAGTAAACGAATTTGATTTCGTTTAAATCCAGAACCTTTTACAGTTAATAAATAACTAACCTTAGGAAAAAAATTAGCTTGATAAACAGTATTTTCTTCGAGCATACAAAACAGTATTTCCCCTTCGGTTTGTGTTTTTTCATTGGCACGATGTGCGTAAGATCGAAAATCGTGTTTTCCTTTAAACAACAAGGCTCCTTGTTTCATTAACTCAATATCCAAATTTTCTTGAATATTAACCATAAAAGGCGAACAGAAAGGGTGAAATTTTTCTTGTATTGCAAAAAGATATTGGTATTCTTTAAGCTTTGGGTGTTGAATAATATTAAAATCTTTATCGGTTTCTTTTATAGACAAGCCTCTAATATCTGGCGGTAAATTATTATTAAAATCTATAAAAAAACAATCTATTTCCAATGCATCTCCATCTACAAACAATTCTATAAAAGTTTGTCTTGCCGAAACCATAGCATCGGTACGCCCAACAGAAAGTGTTTTAAAGTTTTTATGTTGAAGAACATACGCTATAGTACGCTCCAACATGCGTTGCACTGTATTTACATCGGGTTGCTTTTGCCACCCATGATACCGAAAACCTAAATATTGTAGTTCTATTAAATAATAGTGTCGTTTCAAAAACATAGAAAACAAAAATACTACTCTATACAGACAATCCATATTATTTTTGGTTATTCAACAAATAGCCTCTAATTTTATACTATGATAGCTCCTTTAAATCCCGATTGGAAAGCTTTATTAGCGTCCGAAATAGAAAAACCTTATTTTAAAGAATTAACTCGTTTTATAGACGAAGAATATAAAAATGGCCAATGTTTTCCTCAACAAAATAAAATTTTTAATGCCTTTAATTTGTGTGCTTTCAAGGATATTAAAGTGGTTATTTTAGGGCAAGACCCCTATCATAAACCTAATTTAGCTAACGGGTTATGTTTTTCTGTAAATCCAGGTATGGCTATTCCCGCTTCTTTATTCAATATTTACAAGGAAATTGAAAATGATTTACAAGTTTCTCCTCCTACCCATGGTAATTTATCCTCTTGGGCAAAACAAGGTGTTTTATTACTAAACGCTACCCTATCGGTAAAAGTTCATAAAGCAGGGTCTCATCAAAAAAAAGGATGGGAAACATTTACCGATACCGTTATACAATTAATTTCTGCGCAAAAAAAGAATATCGTGTTTATGCTTTGGGGAGGTTACGCTAAAGCAAAAGGAAGTAAAATTAATACTCAAAACCACCTTGTTTTAGAAACCGGACATCCTTCTCCTTTAAGTGCTAATCGTGGTTTTTGGTTTGGCAATAAACATTTTAGTACATGCAATACTTTTTTAAAGAAAAATGGAGAATCTGTTATTAATTGGGTCGAAAAAAATCCTGCTTTATTTTAACCATGAAACAGTAATAATTATTGAATTTTTTTTACAAAAATTATATTTTTATACTTTTTTTTTATTCGTCACAAATTAAAGACTACATTTGTTTAAATTATTATTACCATTTAAATGAAAAAAGGAACAGTAAAATTCTTCAACGATTCCAAGGGATTTGGATTTATTACCGATGAAGAAACACAGCAAGAGTATTTTGTACACATCTCTGGATTAGTTGATGAAATTAAAGAAGGCGACGAAGTTGAATACGATTTAAAAGAAGGAAGAAAAGGATTAAACGCTATTGACGTAAAAGTACTTTAAGTATAAAATCTTTTTAAAAAACATCGAGCCTTGTAGTTTACTGCAAGGTTTTTTTTTGATAAAGTTTTAATTTAGACAATCTAATTTACTGTTTAATTAATATCATGGTAGCCTTAAAACCTGTACTTAAAGCCCAATTGTTATTAGAAAGCACTTTTTCGTTATCATCTATAATTTTCAACTGTGCCGTATTAGGAGCATATATACCTTCATTAAGCGCCATAAAATCAATTTTATTAAAACCTTCCTTTAATTTTAATTTAATTTGAGCATATCCCCCACGTAAAGAAACTCTATTTACTTTTACTACATCATTTACCAATAAGCGTATTATATCTCCGTCTACTTTCCCGTAATCGCGAAATTTAATAACTGCATATAAACTGTTAGTTATAATATCTCCTAAATATTGATCGGTAAAAACACCTTTTTTCCCTCCTTCAAACTGTTTTAAATGCCTAGGTTTTTGAGTGCTTATATATCTATGAACATCTTTAGGTTTTTGCAACTGAATTTGTTTCGGTTCTAATTTCCCAAAATTAGTATTATCCAAAGGGCTTTTTATTTTAAATCCATTAGTTGCTTGAGGAGATAATGATAATAACGGCTTTGGAAATTCTATTTCAGGTAAGTCTATTTTAAAATCTTTATTTTTTATTTTATAATTTTGAATAGGCACTTGAGGCAATTCAGAAGGTTCTTTTAGCGGTAAAGCCCCAAAATTAATAATCACTTTTTTTTCTGAATTATCTATCTGGCAATACATTACACCAAAAAAGCTCTTAAACAATAGAATTAAAAAAAATATTTTAGATGCACGCATAAGCAATAGTATTCCATTATAGTCGCAAAAAAAAGGTTATAATTAACACAAAAGTAACACCTTAAAAATTGGTTTGTAAGGGTATCCTTAAGTATTTTAGTTAAATAAACACTTAACTCACAACAATGTTACAAAATGTATTTTTTATTGATGATGATAAACCTACAACAATTATTAATGAACGTTTAGCCAAACGTTCTCTATTATTTAATTCTATAAAAACTTTTAACCATAGCGATGAAGCTCTTGATTACCTTAGGTCTATTCAAAACGAAAAAGAATTACTCCCTTGCTTAATTTTTTTAGATATTAATATGCCTGCTTCTAACGGATGGAGTTTCTTAAAAACTTTTAATACTATTGATTTTCCTAAAAAAATATTTATTATAATGTTATCTACTACCGATATTGTAGAAAATTCCATGAAAGAAATGTACAAAGAGGTAATTTACACTTACGAAACGAAACCCCTTACTATAGAGAAGATAAAAAAACACACAACTGCAATTTGCCCTTAGAATTTCTCAAAAACCCCCAATCCAAACAATGCAAAATCGTATTTAACAGGATCTTTTGAATCCATTTTACGCAAAGCTGTATCTAATTCTAATAATGCCTTGCCATCATTTTGCTTCCGTTTTAGCAGCCCTAATTTTCGTGCTACGTTACCCGAATGCACATCTAAAGGGCAAGACAACGAAGAGATAGGTATCGATTTCCAAATTCCGAAATCTACCCCTTTAGTATTAGAACGAACCATCCATCTAAAAAACATATTAATTCGTTTACAAGAAGAATTTTTTAAAGGATCCCCAACATGTTTTTTAGTTCTTTCTGGATGTGGAATGGAGAAAAAAGTATTTTTAAAATCATGAATAGCATCATTCAATCGATTGTAAGTTTGAAATTTCATAAAAAAGTCTTCCATACTTTTATATTCGTTATATAAATATTGAAGTCCTTTCATAAAAAAAACAGCGTCTACACTATTAAACGTTCGATGCACAAATCCCTCAAAACGTTCAGCATCATTTTCCTCATCAAAATTCATTATAAAATCATAAGGAGCATTGCCCATTATCTCCATCAGTTTTTGTGCATTAGTGATAATGCTTTTTCGATTTCCCCAAGCAATCGTTGCGGTTAAAAAACCTGCTATTTCAATATCTTGTTTAAGTGAAAAACGTGCCGGAATTTGAATAGGATCTGTATCTAAAAACTCTAGCGTTTCGTAAAAAGAAGCTTTCTCATCTAAAAATTCTTTCAGCGCTTGTTTTGTTAATTTCCCCATACAATAGTTTTTTTTACTATTAGCCTTTAGCTCTCTAAATTACCATCCCGCATTACCAATTTTCGATCGGCCATATTAGCAAACTCATTATTATGCGTTACAATTACAAAGGTTTGCCCAAACTTCTCCCTAAGGGTAAAAAAAAGCTGATGCAAATTATTAGCCGACTCACTATCTAGGTTTCCCGAAGGTTCATCCGCATAAATTACTTTAGGATCGTTAATTAATGCTCTTGCTACTGCAACCCGCTGTTGCTCTCCTCCAGACATTGCATCGGGTTTATGATGAATACGATGTGATAATCCTAAAAAATCTAATAATTCTTTTGCTTTTTTTTCAGCTTCTTTTTTTTGAGTTCCTTTTATAAAAGCAGGGATACACACATTTTCTAAAGCTGTAAATTCTGGCAATAATTGATGAAATTGAAAAATAAAACCTAAAGTCTCATTCCTAAATTTAGCTAGCTTTTTTTCGGAAAGTTTATCACTCTCTACTCCGTTAATTATTAATTTACTATTATTTTGGGGATCTTTAGTATCTAAAGTTCCTAAAATTTGTAATAACGTAGTTTTTCCTGCCCCCGAAGGGCCTACAATAGCTACAATTTCTCCTTTTTCTATATGTAAATCTACACCTTTAAGCACTTCTAGATCTCCATAATGCTTATG
Source organism: uncultured Aquimarina sp. (assembly GCA_938011245.1). Classification (GTDB taxonomy): domain Bacteria; phylum Bacteroidota; class Bacteroidia; order Flavobacteriales; family Flavobacteriaceae; genus Aquimarina. The sequence goes on from CALLUJ010000041.1 coordinate 6,853, forward strand.
TATATTAATGGCTTTAATCATAACTGGAAAAATACAACTTTTAACTAAATTACCCTTATTTTTAATATATGGAAACAATGCATGTTTTGGGTATTATGTCTGGCACCTCTTTGGATGGGATTGATATTGCCGATATTTATTTTACAAAAACAAATCAATGGAACTTCCGTTTAGGAAAATGCAAAACCATTCCTTACCCTTCAAAATGGGTAAATAAACTTAAAACTGCGCATACGCTATCCAAAACAGACTTAGTTCTTTTAAATAACGCTTACACTCAATATTTATCAAAAGTAATTAACTCATTTATACTTCAAAATAGTATTACTCAACTAAATGCCATTTGTAGCCATGGACACACTATACTACACGAACCACAAAACGGATATACTCTACAAATAGGAAATTTACCAAAACTTGCCATATTAGTACAACAGAAAGTGGTTTGTGATTTTAGAGTTCAAGATGTACAACTAGGAGGGCAAGGAGCTCCTTTAGTGCCTATTGGAGATCAAATGTTATTTTCTGAATACGATTTTTGTTTAAATCTAGGAGGTTTTGCAAATCTCTCGTTTGAACATCTAAATAAACGCATTGCCTTCGACAATTGCCCCGTTAACACCGTTTTAAATAAATATGCAGAAAAACTTGGAAAACCTTACGATAGCAGTGGTAACTTTGCTAGGGATGGTAATTTAAATTCCGAACTATTACAAAAGCTAAATGCCTTAACATACTATAATTTATCTTCCCCTAAATCCTTAGGTATCGAATGGGTTAACACTAAAGTAATTCCCCTACTTAATCAATACGCTATTCCCTATAAAGACATATTACACACATTCTCGATACATATTGCTACTATTATTGCTAAAGACATAAATTTATTTTGCCAAAAGCCTAACAATACCATATTAATAACTGGGGGTGGTGCGTACAATAATTTTTTAGTGGAGAATATTAAACAATTAGTCAAAGCCGAAATAAAAATCCCAACACCAAAGATTATCGAATACAAAGAAGCTTTAATTTTTGGACTATTAGGAGTTCTAAAACTCCATAATCAAATTAATACTCTAGCAAGTGTAACGGGTTCCACTCAGAATCATTCATCGGGAAATGTATATAACTATTAAAAACGCATCATTTTTAGTGAAAATTACTTTTATTTTAGCAAAAAGTTAATTTTACATTCTTGAATTTTCTATGAGCTTTAGCCTTACTATATTTGCTAATAACCTAAATTAAATTATAATGTTTCAAAGTTTCTTGGGTAACAGCCCTAAGTGGTACAAGTCTACAATGTTAGGCTTTTTAATTATTAATACCCTTCTGTTTTTCTTGTTGCCAACTTTTATGGATCACCATTTGGCACATAGTATATTATCGTGGTTATTTATTGGCGAATTTATTTTTACGCTTGCAATGGCCTTAAAATGTTACCCATTACAATCGGGAGGTTTATTAGCTATTCAAATTTTAGCTTTAGGTCTCACTACTGCTGAAAATGCTTATCACGAAGTCGCTCAAAACTTAGAAGTGGTACTGTTATTAGTATTTATGGTAGCTGGTATTTATTTTATGAAACCATTATTGATGTATATTTTTAGTAAAGTGTTTACTAAAATTAAATCGAAGCTAACACTCTCCTTACTATTTGTATTCTTAGCAGCATTGCTTTCTGCTTTTTTAGACGCACTTACTGTAACTGCTGTTCTAATTAGTGTTGCTGTAGGTTTTTATGGTGTATATCATAAAATTCATTCTCAAGCCAATAGTGATTTTGATAAAGGAGGAACTATAGATCGTAAAGAATTAAGCGGCGAAACTTTAGAACAATTTAAAGGCTTTTTACGTAGTTTAATTATGCACGGAGTCGTAGGTACGGCACTTGGAGGAGTATGTACCCTTGTAGGAGAACCTCAAAACCTTTTAATAGGTGAAAAATTAGGTTGGGATTTTATTGAATTCTTTCAAAAAATGGCACCTATAACCCTACCTGTCTTAGGTGCAGGGCTACTCACAACCATTTTTTTAGAAAAAACAAAAACTTTTGGATTTGGAGATCAATTACCTAACATTGCTAGATCCATTATTGAAAACTACACCGCCGAAGAAGATGAAAAACGTAAATCTTCAGAAAAATATGCCTTAAAAGTACAAGCTGTTGCTGCTATATTACTTATTACTGGTTTAGCTTTACATATAGCTCCCGTTGGCTTTATAGGCTTGGCCTTAATTATTTTTCAAACAGCGTTTACAGGAATTATAGAAGAACATCAATTAGGGAAATCTTTCGAAGAGGCTCTTCCTTTTACAGGACTTTTAGTTGTCTTTTTTGTAGTAGTAGCTATGATACATGATCAACATTTATTTACACCAATTATTGATTGGGCATTATCCTTACCTGCCTCCCAACAGCCATCAATGTTTTATTTAGCCAACGGTTTATTATCTATGATTAGCGATAACGTATTTGTAGCAACCGTTTATATTGGCGAAGTAAAACAGGCTTTTGACAATGGTACTATCTCTAAAGAACAATTAGACACCTTAGCCATTGCCATTAACACTGGAACTAATTTACCTAGTGTAGCTACTCCTAATGGCCAAGCTGCTTTCTTATTCTTATTAACATCTGCCCTAGCTCCACTTATTGGGTTATCGTATGTTAAAATGGTGAAAATGGCATTGCCATACACTATTGTATTAGGAAGCATGGGACTTATTGGCGTAATTTATTTTTTATAGAAATGCAATACCTGTTTATTTTTTAAAGAACTACCTCTACTCACGTTATATTCTTAAAAAGGTTAGACTTTCCTAAACCTTTTTAAGAATATAACTATTACTGGAATTAAAACAGAACTTGATTAAAGCATAGTATCTACTCAAAATAATATAATTTAACTTTTAAAAATATGTTATCTTTAGACCTGTTTGATTCTGATAACATAAAAATAAAAACTTCAATACGGCAATGTTAAATCTATTTATTCAAAATACTCCCGAAAACGCTATAGAACAAACTAAAAAAACCCTTTCACTTATCGATTTAATATTTAGTGGTGGTTTAGCAGGCAGCATTGTTATTGGGATACTCTTCGTTTTACTATTTGTAGCCATATACATTTACTTCGAACGCTTTTTCTCAATAAAAAAAGCATCTCAGTTTGATGAAAATTTTATTGGAATTATCAAAGAAAAAATTAGCAAAGGAAACCTTACTGAAGCCAAGGAAGTATGCCGCCAAAAAGACTCTCCTGTTTCTAGATTAACCGAAAAAGGAATTTCTCGCATTGGCAGCCCACTTGAAGATATTAACACTGCAATCGAAAACGCAGGTAAATTAGAGGTGTATAAACTAGAAAAAAATGTAAGTATTTTAGCTACCGTAGCAGGTGCTGCTCCCATGATAGGCTTTTTAGGAACTGTAATTGGTATGGTATTAGCTTTTCATCAATTAGCAACCAGCAGCGGACAAGCAGATATGGGCTCCTTAGCCGAAGGAATCTACACCGCTATGACAACAACCGTTGCGGGACTCATTGTTGGCATTATAGCTTATATAGGATACAACCATCTAGTTGTAAAAACAGACAAAGTGGTACACCAAATGGAAGCCACTGCTGTAGATTTCTTAGATTTACTTAATGAACCTGCTTAATTATGAATTTACGTGGACGCAATAAAGTAAGTGCCGAATTTAGCATGTCTTCTATGACAGACATTGTGTTTTTGCTATTAGTATTTTTTCTACTAACTTCACCTGCTATTACTCCAGAAGCATTAGATTTAATATTACCTAAAGCCAAAGGAAAAACAACCAATGTGCAAAACTTATCCGTAAGTATTACTAACAAAAAACAATTTTATGTTAATGAAACTAGAGTAAGTGAGCAAAAGTTGGAAAGCATTCTTAATTCAAAACTTAGTAATAGGGAAAACCCAACTATTATCTTAAGAGCTGCCGAAGGAGTTCCTATCGAAAAAGCAGTAAAAGTAATGGATATAGCTAATCGCAATAAATATAAAATTGTTTTAGCAGTTAAGCCAGAATAGATTTTAATTATCTTATTTAACAATGATTCAAACAGAGGAAGAAAAAAAATCATTAGTCATTACAATAGCTTTATTTCTATTGCTTTTTTTAATGCTTTTCTTTTTTGGATTATCTTATTTAGATCCTAGTACGGAGCAAGGGATAGCTGTTAATTTTGGGACTAGCAAAATTGGAAATGGTAAAATACAACCTACCAAAACAGTAAAAACATCTCCTAACACATCTACAAACAACATTATACCTACAGAAAAAAGCACTGCTACACAAGTAGAATCTTCAACACCTTCTAAAACAGCAGACGATATAGTTACTCAAAAAAACATAGATGCTCCTGTAATAAAAGCTTCAGATAAAACTAAAAAACAAGTTACTACAGATACAAAAAAAGAAAACGCTACAAAATCTACTCAAAACAACAACAGTAAAAAACCACTAAAAGAAACACCAAAACCTGTAGAAAAAAAACCAGACGCTAGCACTAAAAATGCTTTAGACAGTTTTTTAAATGGAGCCAAACAAGACGGAGAAACCACAAGAGGAGAAGGCAACGATACTAATGGGGGGGACAAAGGTAAAATAAATGGTGACCTTAAAGCGAAATCCTATTACGGTAATGGCAAGGGTTTAGATGGAGATGGAAACTACCGCCTTGGAGGTCGCAAAGCATTAAATAAAGAACGTAATGTTCCTAAATGCAACGAAACAGGAATTGTTGTTGTAAAAATTGAAGTAGACCGAAATGGAAAGGTTATTGGAGCGTACCCTGGCGTAAAAGGAACTACAAATACCGCTCCTTGTTTAATGGAACCTGCAAAAAAAGCCGCTCTTGCTACTAAATTTAATAGTGATTCTAAAGCTCCTAATAAGCAAATAGGAAGTATTATTTACAATTTCAAACTCTCGGAATAATGACTTATAATGAAGCAACCCAATGGTTGTTTAATCAATTTCCTGTATATCAAAATATAGGTAAAAAAGCTTATAAAGCCGATTTATCCGCTATTTTAAAAATAGCTAATTACCTTAAAAATCCTGAAACAAAATTTAAGTCCATTCATGTTGGAGGTACTAACGGAAAAGGGTCTACTAGTCATATTTTAGCATCTATACTTCAAGAAGCTGGCTATAAAGTGGGATTATACACCTCTCCACATTTAAAAGACTATAGAGAACGTATAAAAATAAATGGTAAACCAATATCAAAACAAAGTGTATGCGATTTTGTAATTAATCACAAAAACTTTTTCACAGAAAACAAATGTTCATTTTTTGAAATGACAGTCGGTTTAGCTTTTAATTACTTTGCTACAGAGCAAGTAGATATAGCTGTTATTGAGGTAGGACTAGGAGGCCGATTAGATTCTACCAATATAATAACACCCGAAGTTTCTGTAATTACCAATATAGGTTTAGATCATACTCAATTTTTAGGAAATACTTTATCTAAAATTGCTTTTGAAAAAGCTGGGATTATTAAAAAAAATATTCCTACGGTTATAGGCAGCACTACTCCCGCTACAAAAAAAGTATTCCAAGAAGTTTCTAATAGTCAAAAAAGTGTACTTTATTTTTCAGAGAACAACATTCCTTGTCCCTACCGTACCGATTTATTAGGAGAGTATCAAAAAGAAAATACTAAAACTGCTTTACAAGTAATTAAACTATTGTTGTCTCAGCAATGGAACATCCCTGAAATCGCATTACAAAATGGCTTTAAAAATGTGATATCTAACACCGGACTATTAGGGCGCTGGCAACAATTAAGCAACAAACCTTTAATTATATGCGATACGGCTCATAATACAGAAGGGTTAAAATACACCACCGCTCAAATAACAAAACAAAACTATAGTCAGTTACATATTATTTTAGGTTTTGTTGAAGATAAAAAACTGGATCAAGTACTCCCTTTATTTCCAATTAAGGCAACATATTATTTTACTCAACCAAATAACTCAAGAACTTTATCTGCTATTGAATTAGAAAAAAAAGCAAAATCTTTTAATTTAAATGGACGTTGTTTTAATAGCGTAAAAGAAGCTTTTACTGAAGCCAAAAAACAGGCTAATTTAAACGATATGATTTATATTGGCGGAAGTACTTTTGTAGTTGCAGAAATTGTTTAATTTTTTTCAATTTAAAAGATTGTTTTTCTTAAAAAGAGTAGTATATTTGCACCCGCATTAAGTTAATAATAACACGTTAAACTTATACGGGCAATTAGCTCAGTTGGTTCAGAGCACCTCGTTTACACCGAGGGGGTCGGGGGTTCGAATCCCTCATTGCCCACTAAAAAGGAATTTTCATTACTTTGTAATGTTGGTTCCTTTTTTTATTTTATACAATTCCTATTATAAGAATAAAAAAGGAATCAACCCAAAAACTTGTGGGATGGTAATTTATAGGCGTATATATTTGATAGTCTAAACAAGAAAAAAGGAATAGTTTTACACTCTCTAAATAAAGGGGTAGTAATGAAACCTAACTCAATCAAAGTATTCTATTATAGGAGAATCAAAAAGGTGTTTTTTGTGCACTACAATCAGTTGTGAATCTATCTGTTAGGGTAATATAAAATATAGTATTAATTTTAGAAAGGTAAAGAATGGTATCGGTTTCGGTATCAATTATTTTTATAATTTAATCTTTATTGTTTGTCTTTATCTGCAATAAAAAAAATTGACATAAAATGCAGTATTTTCTCTGTTTTTAATTTAATCATATTAATAGATATACTTCAATTAATAATTTGTTTTTGAACCTCCATTTTATCCATCCCGTATTTAGTGCATTGTTTCTTATTTTGAGCCAATCTCCTTTCTTTTCGACAGCTATAAAATCGTCGTTGATATCTAAATCTATGATATCGCCATCAGGTTTATTTAATATTGGATTTAATTTCCAATCGATACTACCTATTCCTGTAGTATTTTCAAAAAAAGTTTCCCAAGTATAAAATTCAAAATCGTCTTTGTTTAAATAAATTTTATTTCCATTATTAATAGTATAATATGTTTCATTTTCTATTAAACATGTTAAATAAAAAATATTATAATCAGGTTTAAAAAATATTGGTTTCACATTTTTAGGGTTGTACAAACCCTCTTTTTTTTTATTAGTGCTAAGCGAAGAATCATTATATGTATAGAATTGATTTCCCTTAGCTTTCAACAAACCTATTCCTAAATTTTCGACTTTATTATAGAATTCTAAATCTTGATGTTGAATTTCATCTTTTACCTCAACAGAGGTTTTTACAGAATCATCATTTTTCTGTTGAGGAGAATGCGTTTTATCTGTTTTGCAACTAACAATAAAAAAAAATATAAATAAATTGTTCATGAGTTATCTTTTAAATCCAATATGATAATGGTCTTGGTGTACAGAAGTTGCTTTACCACTAGTATGTTTTATATCCGCCTTATATGCATAATTGTATTTTTTTTGAAATCCCCAATCTATAGATATTTTAAGAATTTTCTCAAGTGCAGTTATAAATTTTTCTTCAGTTTTGTAATAATCTTTTGAAACTTTCCATAATTTTTGTCCGGTGGTATTATCAGATCCAGGATATCTTATATCAATGTCATGACCCGTTTTATGTGTTTTATGGCCAATATTTCTTTTGTCATGTGCTGATATATCATTGAAATATATTTTTTCTTTAATTTTTTCTTTCTTAAGTGTGTGTAAAAAACCAAAAAAACCTGCTGCCGATTCTTCGTTTATCCAATTATCTCCACCTTTATCCCTACTACCATATCTACCCCAATTATCACCAGTTTTTGGGAAATCTAATAAATTATGCTTGTTAGATTTAAGAGTATAAGTTTTGATTAATTTTCCATCATCAAAAATCTTATATTGAAAATCAATAATATTTTTTACAGTCTTGACTTTTTTATATTCATTTTTTTCTAAATAAATTTCATAGATGTTCATTGTTTCATTTTTCAACCCAAACTGTTTTCCTTCTTCTTTCAACCAAACGTTGGGTGTAGCATTAAATACTTCGTCATAGAGGACTTCTGCCCAATTATTGTCCTTACTTTCGGCATCTATTGCTAAATACAAGTTTGTTTTTTTGTTTTCCGCTTTGTTAATAGTATCTAAGTACGCTTTTTTCTGGGTAGCATCTTTAGGTTCTAGCGTTACTTTT
>CALLUJ010000042.1 GCA_938011245.1 uncultured Aquimarina sp.
TTTGAAAATATTGAACTCTTAAAAAATTGGTTACATCAAATGGTTTGTGAGATGGATACTAATTTGATTAAATCTATTGTAAGCAATCATCATTATATCGATTTATTCAATAAAATCATATTACAATAGAAATGGTATTAAAGATGTACTAGAAAGAATCTCAGAACATAAGACCAATAAGCTAACAGAATTATTACCTAATAATTGGACTAGCTCTATATAAATAGCTCCAATATTTATCTTGAACTTATAAAAAACTACTTTTTTTGAGGGTATACCTATCTGTAAAGTGTCTTTATAATATAAATCAATTATATGTAATGTAAATTAGAATATGCTTACACATAATTTAAAGAAGTTTAATTTTAAAAAATAAAAATAATGCCATTAAATTCATCACAAATGAACTCTGCAGCTGATGCCATGTCTGCAGGAGCAGAATCATCTAAGCGAAAAAGAAAAATAGCGAAAAACGAAATTAAAACATTAAAAAAGAACGCCCAAACTGGAGCAATAAACCCTATAAAAGCTGGGAGAGAAATAGGAAAACTTGGAGAGCAAATAACAGAGCATAGAAAAGACATTAAAAAACAGAAACAAGCAGCAAGAAAATTGAGGATGTAAATTTATCCTAATGAATTTACATCATTCGAATGTAAATCTATGGTCATGTACATGACCATAGATTTACATTTTTTTAGCCAACACATCACAAATAAAAACTGTTTCTCAAAAACAATAGAAAAAATGGTTTTATACTTTAGATACAAATGGTTATATCTATTTTATATATGGAAGCTTACTTTATAGTCAATTTAATTCTAATAAAGAAGCAACTACCTATTTTTAAAAAGGGGTTTTCGCAAATAAGGCTCCCAAAAAAATTAGACAATTAGCTTCTGTTTTTTTTAATGAAAAAGAGTAAAAGCGTTCAAAAGCTTTACTAAATGCAATATTGGAAATGAACCTTATTGCTTACGACCTCATGTGGATTTAGCTAAATTTTATCTTTTTCAAAACAATTCCATAGAAGCTAAAAAGTGGATTCGATTAATAATTGATATCTCCATTATAAGATTCCTTCAAAAAAACAAACGATACCAAAAAATGGGCTGTAGAAACTTACAAAAAAATGTAATTTTAGTTTACTGAATTTAACTTAAGCATACATTAAAAATTTATTTCGTTTGCAAATTATTTTATAATCAATCTCCTTGTTGCGGTTTCCGTTGCCGATATTAGTTTAACAAGATATAAACCTTGTGATAGTGAGTTAAAGTTAAAAGTAGCTTCTTTTTCTATTATTGAATAACTTTCTAACAATTTCCCAGATAGGGAGTACACTTGCATATCGTATCCTTCTTCTGGAAAAGCTTCCGAATAAAATGTTACCTCTCCATTCGAAGGGTTAGGATACATTTTAACATTCTCGTTTATAGGTAATAAAAGTTTAACTAGTAACCCTTTTCCTGATGCAATGGTCTGATTACCGAATAGCCCCCCTTCAATAATATTAACAATTAGCCTTAATCTCTTTAACGAATTAGCTTGATCTTCGTTTTCTCTAATTGGAATTGCTATTAACACTTTAGAAGTACCTTCTTTTAAGGTAATGTTTCCTCCCTTATAAGGCATAAAATTAATTCCACCATCATCCGAAAACAATATTTCATCTAATACATTTACTGGTTCGTTTGTTTCTGCATTAGAAAATACGGGAAAGAATACAACATCTTCAGGCACATTAAAAGATGATCCTACAGTAAATATCAATAAATTGCGATTAAAATCGGGGTTTCCGTCAACCTTTAACGTAGGAAAATCACTATGTACAATATTTGTTAGTTCTATAAATTCGTTTGAAAACGTATAAAAAGCACTTTCCAAAGCACTAATTCTAATTTTTCCTTCCGAGGTTATATTACCCACAGGAGTTTTTACTGCTATACTTCCATTATTATCTACATTATTGGCAAGTACTACTGGATAAGTTTCTCCTCCATCGTAAGAAAAATCAATTTTAACTTTGCTAACATTAAAAGGCGATTGGTCTGTTCCATCTACATTCCAATTAACAAGAATGGTTTCGTTTTGACCATACGAAATATTAGTATTTGGATTCGTTATTCCAAACTCAGTTGCTTGATCAATTATGTTTAGTTGTATAATATCTGAAATAGCAATACCGCCTGGTTTCCCATCTCTTACAAAAAGTTTAAAATTCATAGATCTTGGAACAGTAGGCAATACTTCCCATTTAGAATTTTGCCCATTTCTAGGAAAATTCCTTCTAGGGCTTGTTTCTGGATTAAAAACTCTAAACTGAGGTCCTACTTTTGAATCTGCTACAGGGGGAGATGGAAAAAGATCAAATCCAAAATTCAAATCAAATGGCTCCCAACTATAGGTAAGAGGGTCATTATCTGCATCAGTCGCAATTGCTTCTAGGTATAAAGGAGCTCCCAAAGGAACAGTGTAATTTGGAATTTTTGGAATTTCTGGAACATTATTATTTATCGTTTCTATTTGTATTCCGCATTCGCTCTTAAATGCTAAACCTTCGAGTATTGGGAGTATTTGTTCTATACTTAAAGAGTGAAAAAAAGGATCACTTCCCGATTGTATATTATTGCCACGACAGGCTCCAGAGTACCCCATAATAGTAGTTCCACTTCCTACCTCTATGGCAGACTCTATTTGGCAATCTGCACTTTGAGTATGACGCCCTCCTAATTGATGTCCCAATTCGTGAGCTAACAATGTAAAATCAAAAAAAAACCCTTCGGGTATTCTAAACCCTGTTACTCCATTAGCTTTAGAGTTTGTACATGGAACACCTACTGTAGCCAACCCAACCCCAACTCCAGCACCAACAAGAGTATGTCCTAAATCATAATCTTCACTTGGTACTCTTTCTTCAATTATCGCCGCTCCTTGATCTATAACTAAATTTGTATTTATAGGGTCGTTAAACGGGTCTGTACTTCTATTTAAAAAAAACAGCTCATCGGTATTCGGAATTAGTTCAAACTTAACTCCTAAATCTCTTTCAAAAGCTACATTTATAGCATTAATAGAGGTTGAAACTCCTGCTAAAACTGCTGCCTTTTTTTGTGCTTCGCTTCCCGATTGTAAATTGTTTTTGTCTATAAAAAAATCTGAATATTCCCCAGAAGTAGTAACTGCTAAACGAATTATTTTTAACTGAGTTCCACCTGATATTGCTTTATTACTTCTTCCTGTACTTAAATTTTTACTACTTTGAAACTTTGCAAAACTTTTGGTATTACATTCAAATGGTTTTCTATACCTTCTTAAATGTTCTTTACCTTGCAATACATATTTATTATTTGCTTTAGGACTAGTTAAATTTTTAACGATACCATCTCTGGATATCAATGTTCCTTCTATTCCTGTAGGCGTACAAGTAAATCGTATTTGAAGAGTATTATCCTTTTCTGAAACACCTTTATACGAATGCACTTGTGGGTACTTTAAAGCTAACGATTTTGGTAAAATCGCATTGTCGTAAACGCTAAAAAACTCTAATTTCCCATCAAAATTGGGAAACAAAATACTAACATTAGTATTTTTATTTTGAATTTCTTTTAATTTTTTATTTAAACTTTGAGTATTTAATGTGAAACTATTATCGGAATTTATTACCCAAATTTGTTGTGCATTAATTGTAAACGTAATAAAAAAGGTTATAGTTAGTACCCAATATTTTCTAATATTTTTTAGTTTCATAAAACTTGATTTTATTATTTGCTATTAGCAAATAAGCTATTTTCTTAACACTCGTCGCAACAATTTTTATTCTTTACCCATTTGCAACTTATTACTCCTGCTAAAGCCCCTAGTATAGGTGCTAAAATATAAAGCCATAAGTCCTTCCAATATCCACTTATTAAAGCTGGCGCAAAAGATCGTACTGGATTCATCGAAGCATTCGTTACTGGTCCTGCAAAAAGTGCTTCTAACATTACTACTCCTCCAATGGCAATACCTGCTAATATTCCTGTTTCTTTAGAACCTGTAGATACATTTATAATAACAACCATTAAAAAAAAGGTAAGAAGAAATTCCATAACAAAAGCTTTATGCCATATTAAAACAGTGCGTGTTCCTCCTAATGTTTCGCTATCTGGAAACAAATATCGTACCATAATACTTGCCATAACGGCACCTATTAATTGAAAGACAACGTACTTAGGAACTTCTTTCCATGAAAATTTTTTAGCATAAGCGAAAGCAATAGTTACTGCTGGATTAAAATGAGCTCCTGAGATATCCCCAAAAGCATAAATCATTGCAATTACAATAAACCCCCAAGTTATTCCTATACCTACATGAGTAACCGATCCATTATATACTTCATTAACAGCCATAGCTGCCGTTCCACAAAATACTAAAATAAAAGTACCTAAAGTTTCTGCTATATATTTTTTGTTAAAACTACTCATTAAATTATTTTTTTGAACGTTTGACGTTCTTTATGTTGAATATGTTCATAATCTTTCCAAAGTGCTTGTATAGCTTTATTTTCTATCAGTTCTGGATTAGTCTCTACTTTAGTTATACCATTTCTTAAAAAAACTTCATTCATTTCTTTAAAAATTAGTGCTGTTACTCCTTTGCTTTGGTATTCTGGATCTACCCCTATAAGATAAAAAGCTGCCGTATCATTTATGTATTGTGCTTTTAAAATATGAAAAAAACCAAAAGGAAACATTTTCCCTTTTGCCTTTTGTAAGGCTTTAGAAAATGAAGGCATAATAATTGAAAAAGCAATAATTTCTCCTTTTTCGTTGGAAACACAGGTTATATAATCTGGATTTACAAAAGGTAAATACTTTTTTTTATAATGCTCTATTTGATATTGTTGAATAGGCACAAAAGTTTGTAAATTACTATATGTTTTGTTTAACAATTCAAACATTCTATTTACATGCGGTAAAATTTCTCTATTCTTCTTAAATTTTACAATTTGTAACTTATACCTTTCTTTAATAATTTTAGCTACTTTAATTACTTTAGGACGGATTTCTGTAGGTATTTTTATCTTAAATTCGACCCAAGTAGCTGCTTCGTCAAAACCTAACTGTAATAAATGTTCTTTATAATAAGGAACGTTATACCAGGTAATCATTGTATTTAATTCTTCAAATCCTTTGGTAAGCAATCCCGCTTTATCCATATTTGAAAAACCTACTGGTCCTTCTATATTTTGAAGTCCATGGGCTTTACCAAATTCTATTACCGTATCAATTAATTTTTTAGTAATGGTTATATCATCAACAACATCAAACCAACCAAAACGAACTTTAGATTTTTTTTGTTCGTTAATTTCTATCCAATTAACAATTGCGGCAATTCTTCCTACAATTTTATCATCCTTAATTGCTAAAAAAAAACTAGCATCTGCATTATTATATACAGGGTTCTCTTTTTTCATAATAGCACTTAATTCCTCCTTAATAATGGCAGGAACATAAAAACTATTATTCTTATATAGTATGTTTGGAAAAGTTACAAAGTCTAAAAATTGTTTTTTACTTTGAGCTTTGACAATTTGAATCATGAAAAAATTATTTTCTTACAAATATAATATCAAGAGGTCGTTCTATAATAGCCTTATTTCAAGAAATAAAAACTTAAAACAATTTAAAAAAGTTGTACACTAAGCTAATTTATTAGTTTTTACTCAAACTAAAAGTTCATTAATCAATATTTACTTCTTCTTTCCCTTTCTTTCTTTTTTTCTTTTTTTTCTTGGATTTAAGTTTTTTAGTTTCTTTTGCTTTCCTTTTTCTTTCTTTTTCCTCTTCTTTAGCTATTTCCGCTTCTAATCTTTGAAGTTCTTTATCTTCTTTTAATAGTTTTTTGCTTTCAAACTCTTTTTGCTTAGTTGCATTCTTAACCTCTAGATTTTTAGATTGGTTTTTATCTTTATCTGTAACCAATTCATTATTTTCATTAGAATCCAAAGGTTCTTTACCTTTCTTTGTTGATTTCGCCGTCTTTTTAGCTGCTTTTCTAGCTAATTTTGCTTTTCTTTTTTCTTCTTTTTTTATAGCTCGAGCGCTTTGTTTGTCTTCTATATCTGAAACTAAATCGTTTAAATCATCTAATTCAAATAACTCTTTATGCTTTCTCTCTGCTATTTTTCGTTCTTTACGAGACATTGAAGAATAATCTGGAGGAGGAATACTATCGCCAGTAACTTGGTCTACGTATATTTGGTTGCTTCTATTTTTATTTTTAGAACGCTTGTTTTTCTTGTTTTTTTTCTCGTTTCTCAAAGCTATTTCTGCTAATTCTTCAGGAGTTCGTTCTTCTGGTGTTATTTCAGCTTGTTTTTGTTTTATAAATTCATCATCTAAGAAATCGCTTTTTCTACCCAAACCAGCTACTGCTTTAGTAGTCGTAGTGTCCTTTGATGCTTTTTTACGCAAACGTCTCTTTTTACCAATTTGCCACCATTTAGGAGAAGGAACTTCTTCTTCATCTTCTCCAAACTCTTCTTCTATTTCTTCTTCTATTTCTTCTTCTTTTGTAAACTCTTCTAAATCTATTCCTTTAAATCGTTCAACAATTACTCCATCTTCTGTAACGCTTTGTAATTTTCCAGTAAGTGTCGATTTATCTAAATGACCGTTTTCTATATCTTTCTTAATTAATTCAACATATTTTTTTGCACTATGAGTTTCTTCTGTATCTATGTATTCATTATCACCATTCTTATGGTAATCTAATCGGTAAGAAGCTCCAAAACCAACATTAAATATACTAGGAGTGTCTTTAAAATTACCTAATACTCGCATATCAAACTGTAAATTTGGAGTAGCTAAAAAGGCTCCTCCAAGTTTTAGTAAATGATCTTTATACACATCACTTGAAACTCCTTCATATTCTCCAAAGAAAGACCAATAATCGTTATAATTATAGGTAGCAGTTGTTATAAATCGATACTCTGGAAATTCTGTATTTAAATTTCGAGATACTAAATTCATCACAAAAACCATTTTATCTGACCATACATTGTGGGCAGAGATTACTATTTTAGGAGTAATATTAGGTTGTACTTCTGTCGCTCGTGTATCTGGGTTATTTTGAAATGAAAAATCTCCGCTGGAGGAAGTAAAATTTGCTGCTAAATATGCAGACACTGCAGGTATAAGTCTTTTCCAATTAATTCTTCTATTTGCCTTCCAACTTAAAATATTAGTACTGCGTTCTTTCTTATATTTATAAGGGTCGTAAATAAGATATTTTACTCCTAAAGCATTAAAAGGAAAACCTTTTCTCTCTAATTCTTCATCCGATATCCCTGTAATTTCATCTGACTTTAGTCTAAGGTAACTTCCTTCTAAACCAAATTCCAATTGCTCTAGTAATAAACCCACTC
The DNA here is from genome assembly GCA_938011245.1 of uncultured Aquimarina sp. Taxonomy (GTDB): domain Bacteria; phylum Bacteroidota; class Bacteroidia; order Flavobacteriales; family Flavobacteriaceae; genus Aquimarina. The sequence continues at coordinate 7,412 of CALLUJ010000042.1, forward strand.
GAATACTGTATTGAAATTCTGATGTATTTGTTTTTGTATCAAAAAGATCATGCTTTTCTTTACCTAACACTAAACCTGTTTCAAATTGTATTACGTTTTTACCTACAGAAAAAGCTCCTTGGGAGGTTCCTGGGCGATTCGTGTTTATAGTTTCTGTGTATTGTGCATAAGTATTAGCACTTACAGAAATTAATAGTAGGAAAATAATAAATATAGGGCGGCACATTACTATTAGCTTTATGTCAAATATAGCTGATTTTATCATTTTTATACTTAACCAATCAAATAATCTACTAAGATGCTTATTTTTGATACCAATAAACACAAATAAATGAAGATTATTCTTATTATATTACTTGTTTTTTATTTATTAATCTTATTAACGAGATATCTTGCACCTATATTGCTTCGATATTTTTTAAAAAAAATGGGAAAAAGATTTAACATGACATCTCCTTCGCAAAATTCTAACCATCAAGAAACTACATTTTCTAAGAAAGAAAATCTTAAATCTAAAAAAATCGTTGGAGAGTATATCGATTTTGAAGAAATTGATTAACTAAACTATTATACTTTGAATAATTCAATACAAAAATACGCATCTTATTTATTAGCTATATTAGGTTTTATAGTAATTTCTTTAGTTTATTTTAGCCCTGTATTACAGGGTAAAAAAATATATCAAAGCGATATTGCTCAATACATTGGAACTGCTAAGCAACAAATTGATTTTCGAAAAAACAACGATGAAGAACTCTATTGGAACGACCGTGTTTTTGGTGGAATGCCTACATATCAATTAGGTGCTAAATACCCTCATAATTACATCAAAAAAATAGACTTAGCACTACGCTTTTTACCACGCCCTGCGGATTATTTATTTTTATATTTTGTAGGTTTTTTTATTTTGTTGTTAAGTCTAAAAATAAATCCTCTTTTAGCTTTTGTGGGGAGCTTAGCCTTTGGTTTTTCCACTTATTTTATTATTATTATAGGTGTAGGGCATAATGCTAAAGCACACGCAATAGGCTATATGCCTTTAGTTTTAAGTGGTGTTTTATTGGTTTTTAAGCACAAATACGTAAAAGGTGGGTTACTTTTTTGCATAGCTATGGCTTTGGAACTAGTGGCTAATCACTATCAAATGACTTATTATTTTTTCCTACTACTACTTGTTATTGGGATTACTTATTTTGTAAAAGCTTTTAAACAACAACAACTCCCTAAGTTTGGTAAAGCTGTTGGTATTCTTATTAGTGGATTAGTGTTGGCCATAGCCTTAAATGCAACCTCTATAATGGCGACCAAAGAATATTCTAGTTTTTCTACACGTGGTAAATCGGAACTCTCTATTTCTCCTGAAGGCACATCAAAAGACAATCGTAATGGTCTAGATAAAGAGTATATATTGCAATATAGCTATGGTTTTTTAGAAACATTTAATTTATTAGTTCCTAGATTAATGGGGGGTTCTAGTTCTGAAGATGCAGGAAAAGATGCTGCAATTATTAAAGAATTGGTAAAGTTAGGATATCCTTATAAGGAAGCTAAAAACGTAGCTAAAAACTCCCCTACCTACTGGGGCGACCAACCTATTGTTGGAGCACCCGCATATATTGGCGCGAGTATCTTATTTTTATTCTTTTTAGGTATTTTCTTAATTGACAACTACAAAAAATGGTGGATTGTAATAGGATCGCTTTTGGCTTTATTTCTTTCTTACGGGAAAAATATAGAATGGTTATCATCCTTATTCATTAATTATTTTCCATTATACAACAAATTTAGGGCTGTAACCTCTATTCAAGTTATTATAGAATTATGCGTTCCTTTATTTGGAATTTACACATTACACAATTTTTTTAATAATCATTATACTGTTCAAAAAAAAACATTTGCTTTATATAAAGCTACAGGCTTATTAGGTGGATTGCTTCTTATTTTTATAGTTTTTAGAAACGTAATATTTTCTTTTGCTGGACCCAACGACCCTTCTTTAATTGAAAGTGCTGGGATTAATTTTGTTTCTGCTTTACGCCAAGACAGGGCTAGAATGCTTACTTCCGACTCGATAAGGAGTTTAATTTTTGTATTAACTATGGCTGGAGTTTTATGGGCTTGGCTTCAAAACAAACTCAAAATTACACTTTGTACTTTATTAATAGGAATTGTTTTATGTACCGATTTAGTTCCTGTAGCTCGTCGTTATGTAAATACCGAGGGTTTTGTAAACGCTAACAAAGTAAACAAACCTTTTAAAGTCAATACTATTGACCAAAAGATACTTGAAGACAAGAGCAGATTTCGAGTTTATGATTTATCTCAAGGAAATCCAATGAATACTGCACGTACTTCTTATTTTCATAACTCTGTAGGCGGATATCATGGTGCTAAACCCAAACGTATTCAAGAATTATTTGATTTTTATATGGCTAAAGGCGAACAGTCTATCTTAAATATGCTAAATGTTAAGTATTTTATTTTTAATTCTAAAGAAGGGCTCAAATTAAGTCCTAATAAAGATACTTTTGGCAATGCTTGGTTTGTTAATTCGGTTAAAAAAGCAACTGATGCCAATAATGAGATTTTAAGTCTAAAAGGAATAGATTTATCTAAAAATGCAATTACTAGTGCCAATAGCAAACTTACAGCATCAACATTTATTACCGATTCCTTGGCTACTATTAAATTAATTAGCGAACATCCTCAAAAATTGATATATAAAACTTCTAATCAAAACGCAGGTTTCGCTGTTTTTTCTGAAATGTACTATAAAAATGGTTGGAAAGCTTACCTAGACAACGAAGAGGTACCTATTATAAAAACTAATTATGCGTTACGAGGTCTTGAAGTTCCATCTGGGAAACATCAAATAAAATTTTCATTTACACCTACAATAGTACAAATTGGAAGTAAGATTTCTTTATTTGCCAGTATCTTAACTTTACTATTGCTTGTAGGTGCCATAGTAATTAGTATAAAAAATAAGAAATTTATCACTTGAAAAAGGTACTCATTATAAGTTATTATTGGCCTCCTTCGGGAGGGCCTGGTGTACAGCGTTGGCTTAATTTTGTGAAATATTTACCTCAAAATGGTATTAAACCCATAGTATATATTCCACAAAACCCAACTTATCCAATAGTAGATAACAATCTTATTACTGAAACTCCTAAAGAGGTAACTATACTAAAACAGCCTATTTTTGAACCTTATGGAATTGCTAAAAAGCTAAGTGCTTCAGCAACAAACACCATGAGTAAAGGAATATTACCAAAAGAAAAAAAGCAAACTTTTTTACAACAATTTTTACTATGGGTAAGAGGGAATTTATTTATTCCTGATGCTCGTAAATTTTGGATTACTCCTTCTGTTAAGTTTCTTTCTACTTATATAAAAGAAAACAACATCGATACCATTATTACCACTGGTCCTCCACATAGTTTACATCTTATTGGTTGGCAACTTAAAAAAAAACTAAACACTACTTGGGTTGCCGATTTTAGAGATCCATGGACAACTATTGGGTATCACAAAAAGTTAAAGCTTTCTAATTGGACCAAAAATAGACATCTCCAATTAGAACAACAAGTATTGGACGACTCCGACCAAATAATTGTAACTAGTTGGGGTACCAAAAGAGAATTTTCATCTAAAACTGTTACCCCTATAGAGGTTATAACAAATGGTTTTGAACCTGTGCTTTTACCAAAAGTAAATCTAGATTCAAAATTTACAATCTCTCACATTGGCTCTTTACTTTCCGAACGAAACCCAAAGGTATTATGGGAAGTACTGGAAGAGCTAATTCGGGAGAATGCTCTTTTTTCTAAATATTTTCAATTAAATTTAGCAGGAGTAGTTAGCGAACATATTATTGAAAATATTGAACTCTATAATTTAAAAAAAAACATAAATCTATTAGGCTATATATCCCATACTGAAGCCCTGCAACTACAAAGAAAATCTCAAGTATTATTACTCATTGAAATTGATAGTGAACTTACAAAAGCTATTATACCAGGAAAGTTATTCGAATATTTACAAGCTAAACGCCCTATTTTAGGGATTGGCCCCGAAGGTGCTGATTTTAGTATTATTTTAAAGCAAACCAACGCAGGTGTCTTTTTTAAATACAACCAGAAAGCGGCACTTAAAAAACAACTATCTTACTATTTTGAAGAATACTTAAATCAAAACCTAAATTGTTATTCAACCGGCATTAAAAAATATACTCGAGAAGCTCTTACTAAACAACTCGCAAAAGTATTAGAAAAATAAATTATGGGAATCGTTGCTAAACAATCTATTCTAAATACCATATACACATACATTGGTTTTGTTTTTGGCGCTTTAAATACATTATTTTTATTTACGCATATTTTCCCAAAAGCAGAATACGGATTAGTAACCTATTTACTTACTGCTTCCAATTTATTATGGCCTGTTTTATTAATGGGGACTAATAATACATTAACTAAATTTTATTACCATTTTAAAACAGAAAAGGAACAACATATTTTTTTTAGCTGGTTACTCGTAGTTCCTCTAATTATAATTTTTTGCATAGTTGTTCTATATTGTTTTATGTATAAAAACATTCTAAATTATTTTTTATCTTCTAATTCTATAGTAGCACCTTATGTATGGGCTATTATGTTACTTGGTGTCTTTAATGCTTATTTTGAATTATTATATACTTGGACCAAAGTACATTTACAAAGCATTAGAGGGAATTTTGTGAAAACTATTTTCCTAAGATTAATCATTAGCGTATTACTACTTTTAGCCTACTGTAATATTTTAACTATTTCTCAATTTATTTATACTTTATGTTTGGCTAGTGCTTTACGAGTTTTAATTATGTATCGTATTGCTTATTTAGCTAAAAAATTTAAATTTGATTTAAAAAAAATAAATCATAGTACCCCTCTATTTACATATTCTATATTAGTGTTAATTACTTCTATTGTAGCTGTATATTTAGTAGATTTAGACAAAGTAATGATTGAGTATTATTTACCAATAGAAAAACTTCCTTCTTATAGTATCTGTATCTATATTTCTTCGGTAATCGCTGTTCCAACAAGAGCTTTACTGCAAATAACCACTCCATTGTCTGCCAAACTACTTGCTAAACAAAACTTTAAACAATTAGACTCTTTAAACAAAAAAAGTAGTTTAAACGGCTTAATTGTTTCTGGATTTATAGCTCTTCTAATTACGAGTAATTCCTTATCTATTTTTAAATTAGTCCCTAATAATTACGAATTATTTATTGAGATTGTACTATACCTTGCTGTAATACGTGTTTTTGATGCTAGTTTAGGGGTAACTAATAGTATCCTATTAAACTCGGATGCTTACCGTTGGGTATTATTTTTTGGAATTGGTGTTTTAGGATTGGCTTTTTTTCTAAATCTTATTTTTATTCCTAATAACGGAATTGTAGGCGCTGCTTTAGCTACAGGTATCTCCTATGCTTTTTTTAATTGTATAAAACTAATTTTTGTGTATCTAAAATTTGGATTACAACCTTACCAAACAAAAAGTATTGGAGTACTATTATTAATTATTTCTTTAGGGACTCTATTGCATTTTATTCCTCTTGAAACTTTTTCGCCTATACTTAGCATTTTAATTAAAGGCTGCATCACTACTATTACTTTTGGTACACTAGCCTATAAACTTCATCTTTCAGACGATATTACGAATGGAATTTATAGTCTTTTGAATTTTTTATCAACTAAATTATTTTAACCTAAACTACGCATTAAAATACTTACATAAATATATCTATTAAAAAGTGTTAAAACCTATCTTCGCAACATGTGGATGTATTTAGGTCTTTTAGCTGCATTATTTTTAGGGTTACACAATTTATGTAAAAAACATGCTGTGCAAGGAAACGAAGTTTTCCCTATTCTTTTAGGAACCATTAGCTCTGGATTATTAGTATTACTTCCTTTCTATATAGGTTCAATATTCTATCCAAAATACGTAAAAGAAATTGGCTTTTTCATTCCTCAATTAGTTTGGAAAATGCATTTTTTTATATTTCTAAAGTCGACGATTATGGCTATATCTTGGATTTTAGCCTATCAAGCTTTAAAACACCTACCTATAACCATAGTTGCTCCAATACGATCTGCTGGACCTTTTTTTACTTTTATTGGTGCTATTTTTATTTATAGCGAAAAGCCCAATTCTTGGCAATGGATTGGTTTTTTTCTAATTATTCTTTCTGTTCTTTTGTATTCTAAAATTGGAAAAAAAGAAGGCATTCGTTTTAAAAATAACCGATGGGTTTTTGCTATTATTGGGGCTACTTTTTTAGGAGCCTCTAGTGGGTTGTATGACAAATTTCTTATTCAAAAACTAACTCTTAATCCCCAAACCTTACAATTTTGGTTTTGTATGTACACCACACTTATATTAGTACTTATTTTAACTATAAATTGGTTCCCATATACCAAAAAAAGAAATGCTTTTAAATGGCGTTGGTCCATTCCTGCTGTTGGCATATTATTACAAACAGCCGACTATTTTTACTTTAAAGCTTTACAAGATCCCGAAGCACTAATTATGTTACTTTCTGCTATAAAACGTAGCCAATTATTAATTGCTGTACTTATAGGTGGTTTAATTTTTAAAGAACAAAATAAACGAAAAAAACTAATCCCATTATCGGGTATATTAATTGGTGTTTTTCTTATTTTATATTTATAATAATATTAAACATACTGTTTTTTTCAAACTAAAGAGTTGCGACCAACATAAACTCTATAAGTTTCAATCATAAGCATTACAGACTACTCTATATGCTTTTATCATTAAGCTTGATAAGTATTTTTACGAACTAATATATACCATAACAAGCGGATTAAGAATATGTTTTTGATTTTTTAATCTATATTTTACAACAATTCAAGAGAATCAGAATTTCGGCACGTTAATAATTCTTACAAAGTTACTTTCATGTTAATACACTAACAAATCATTATAAAACACTATATTATTGAATATCATAATGTTAGTACACATTTTATTATTAAAAAATAAATACCTATTTTAGCAATTCAACCGTTAAATAATGTTTTTTATCGATTTTTTATTATTAAACTATCATACTGGTGCACATAATACGGTACTGATTTTTAATAAATTTTGATGATAACAATAAAGTACACCTATGAAAACAAAATTATTATTTGTACTACTTGTGTCATACTTCTTATCTACAAGTGTATCTGGACAAGTAAAAATTGGTGATAATCCAAACCAAATTAATCCTTCGTCCCTATTAGAACTCGAAAGTAATTCTAAAGTTTTAGTCATTACAAGGGTTACAAATGCAGAAATGTTGGCTATAACTCCATTACAAGGTGCTTTAGTTTACAATACTACTCGCAATTGTGTTTATCAATATACAGGTATTACTTGGGTTAGTCTATGTGATAACGGAAATGGTAGTGGAAACAATATGGTTGGAATTACTAACCTAAGTTTAGACTCTACTTGTACAACTTTATCGTTTAACGATCAAAACAATACCCCCCAAAGTATTGATTTAGCTTGTGTAGTAAAAAACAATGAAACACTTACTAGTATTCGCTTAGGAAATTTACCTGGAGAAATTATCTATACTGATGAAAATAATGTTGAAACACAAATTACGATTACAGGTACTACTGGCCCCCAAGGAAGAAGAGGACCTGCTGGTGTACAAGGTCCTCCTGGCAACAATGGGGCTACTGGCACTAACGGAATTAACTGTTGGGACACAAACGGAAATGGTTTAAACGACCCTTCTGAAGATATTAACGGGGATGCTATTTTTAATGCTTTAGATTGTAGAGGTGCCGATGGAAATCCTTCCACTGACAATCAAAATATTAGTACTAATGGAACGGCTGGGGATATTTCTATTAGCGGTGGTAATAATATATCCATCAACATTCAAGATGCCGATGCCGATCCTAGAAATGAAATTCAAAACATTACTTCTTCCGACGGTACTGTAACTATTGTGCCTTCTGCTACTGGAGATGATTTCGATATTTCTGTAATTACTCCTACTAACAATGACATTTCTGTAGTAACTCCTCAAGCACAAGCAGGAAGTTTAACTAGTAGAACTATTGCCACTCATGAAGCTGACGGTACTACAGAAAATATTGAAGAGAGTATTACTACTTTAGAACAGAATACGTCTACAGGGGTTATTACATATACTAACGAAAATGGAACCGAAGAAACCGCTAATGTAGTTAGTACTGATAATCCTGGAGGTGTTAGACCAAATGCTATTCAAGTTGGGTCTGATGGTGGTGCCTACCTTTATGCTCCTATCACTTGTGCAATGGGAAGGGTGATGGGTAATGCCATTCCTTCTTTTATTTTTGGAGCTACAACTACTAGAGTAAGTGGTGATACTACGGGTGATTATCAAATTACTTTTAATAATCCTATTGCTAGTAGCAATTATGTAGTGCAACTAACAGTTATGGATTGCTCTGGAAATTGCCCTCCTGCAGGTGGTCCTAATTATGATGATCCAGGAATTAGTTATTATGACATACAACCAACAGGTTTTAAAGTAAATGTAGGAGATAGTGATAATGGATCTAACGGTAAAGTAGATATTGATCACGAATTTATGTTTACAGTAATGAAATTACCAAGTAATAACTCATCTGTTTCTCCAACAGGAACAAATATTGATGCTATAACTACTATAAATAGTTTTAATGACGCAACTACTTTTCAAATTGGAGCAAATGTAAGTAGCGGACCAACTCCACTAAATTATGAAGTATTTATTCAAAATACTCCTTATAGCACAATAACAATAACATCACCAGGTGTAACTATTACATCTTCACAAAATGTAGATTTAACTTACAATCATGTTTTAACAGGAACATCTGGATTCAATGGATTTAGTATAAGTGATTCAACACCATCACCTGCTGGCAGTAATAATAGCTTACCTATAGCAGCACCTACAACAATTTCTGTATTTAGAATCCCTTGATTTAATGATAACCTAACTACTAAAACAACCAAATTAGTAATTTAAAAAATGAAATTAACTTATATAACCATTTTAGTATTGACCATTAGTACTTGTAGTAATATTATTGCTCAAATCACTAAGGCTAAATCTTCAATGGGCTTACCTACTGTAAATACATTTTCCGATTTGGCTAACCTAGATACTAATGATGGCATAGCTAATGAAGGTAGTATTGTGTACGTAACAGATGACGATAGAATATATCGTTTTGATGGAACTTCTTGGATAACAGATGCCAGAACTGACGATCAACAATTAAACCCCACAGGTACCGTTTTTAACACAACGAATAACCAACTTACTATTTCTTTAGAAAACGGAGGTGCGGTTATAGAAGACCTATCCTCTCTTAGTGACGATGATTGGTACGTTGCTAATACTACAAATAATGCTACTTCTATAAATAATAATATTTATACATTAGGGAATATTGGTATTGGGTTAACTTCTCCTCAGAGAGCTGTACATATTGCTGGTAATAATTCCGTAGTAAGGGTTTCTAGATCTAATAATTCAAGTTCTTTTATATTTGATAGATATAATGGTACTATAAATAACACCCTAAAATCGTTCTTCTTCGGGTTAAATGCATCTACCGTAGGGGTTGGAGAATTTTTTATTGCCGACTATAACGAAAACGTAGGAGGAGGAAATTTTACAAGAATAATATCTTTTACAGATGGTGATGAGCCTATAAGATTTGATCAATATGCATTAACAACAAACTTCAACAATAATTCTGTAACAAAACTATTAGGAGTAAATGCAACTGGCGAAGTTGTAAAAGTAGACCATATAGCTGCTAAAATATTCTATCCTCCATCGATAGCTATTGACGTATCCACAAACGGAACTGGAAGAACCATAGACTTATATGACCAATACATCAAACAGTATTCATTAAATCCTGACCCTGTAGCAGGAGGCACACCAATAACTGCAGCTTCTACCATTGCTGGAGTTTCCGCTCCTCCAATTCCAACCTATGCGTCTAACGACTTATATTATTATGTAACTTTTGCTGATCCAACTGTGTTTACAAACATTTCAATAGATGGAAACACGGGTGTTATGACATATGATGTAATTGGACAACCTACAGGTTTTAACAGTCTTATAAATGTAGTTTTTATAGTTAAATAACAGACCTAAAAAATGTTATCGTATTATTCATGAAGTATATTATCAATAAATATTATTTATTAAAATGCTTTTTATTTGTCTTTACATTTAATTGGGTCGGGTATTCTCAAGAGGTTTTTAGAGATGATTTTAATGTGCCGCCTAGAACTTATAATCAAAATGTAGGAACTAGAAATTTCTCTGGACCATGGACCGAAATTAATGATGTTATTACTGCAGGTTTACCTACTAGTGGTGATATTAGAATTAGAACTGCTGAAGATTTACTTTTTAATGCAAACGACGGAGTTAACCGAGCAAATCTTCGAATTAGAAGAACTATCAATTTAAGTGGTGCCACTAATGCGAACTTGATATTTAATTGGCGTACTCAAAATTTAGATGGAGGGGCTAGTTTTGGATTCACCGAAGAGTTAGGTGTTTTTATTTCAAGTAATGGTCAACCTTTTCAACAAGTGGGTAACGGAACCATAATAGGAAACAATACTTTTAATATAAATAATATTACTAGTGGTCTATTTAATATTTCTTTAAACGGGTTTATTTCTCCTAATACAATAATTGAATTTAGAGTAATTGGAGGTAATTTAACTTTTGAAGGTAACGAAAATGTACGTATTGATAATTTTAGAGTTGAAGCTAATTTTGGAGCGGTTCTTTTTATAGATAATCAACTAAACATTTCGGAGGAATCTAATAGTGCTACTTTCACTGTTACTAGAACTAATGTTCTAAACTCTACCGTAACCATTAATTATTCTACATCAAATGGAAGCGCTATATCTGGAGCTGACTATATTACCACTACTGGGTCTCTAACTTTTTTACCAAACGAAACTACTCAAACAATTAGTGTTCCTATAATTTATAGTATTTTACCCGAGGTAAATGAAACTTTTTTTGTTGATTTATTTAATCCATCTGCTAATGTCACTCTAATAAATAATCAAGGGCAAGGTATTATTATAGATGATAATGATGTAGATAACGATTCAATTCCCGACAATATAGATCTTGATATAGATAATGATGGTATTCCTAATTGTTTTGAAGACAGAGCTCAAAATACTACTATTTCAGATGTTTTTTCTATAAACGGAAACGCTATCCAAATTTCTGATTTTGAGACTCAACTAACGCCTCCCCTAAATGGACAAGCTGGTTCTATGAACATTAACGATCGAATCGATTTTTCTACTAATTTTAATTTCCCTTTTGAGGTAAACTTAGGCTCCCGAGATGGAAACGGTGCAGATGGAATTGCTATCATATTTCATAATGATCCAGCAGGAGCTAATGCTGTAGGAAACCCTGGAGATGGTCTTGGAGCCGAAGGAATCGCTAACGGAATTGTTCTTGAATTGGATACCTTTAATAATGGAAACTTTGGGGATATTTCAAATGACCATGGTATGATTTGGGATTCCGATAACAGAACAGGTCTTGGTGGTTTATTAACACCTGCAATCAACTTAGGTAATATAGAAGATGGTCTATGGCATAGTATAAACATTAATTGGAATGCAAATACTCAAACTATCTCTTACACCATTGAAATTACTCCAGGCAATATTATTACCGCAGGAACTTATACAGATGATTTAGTTTCTAATTTTTTTGGAGGTCAAAATTTAGTGTTTTTTGGTTTTTCAGCATCCACTGGCGCTTTAAATAACGACCATCGTATTCGGTTCAATCCATTATGCGACATCCCTTTATTTGTTGATAATGATGGTGATGGGCTTCCCAATTATTTAGATCTAGACAGTGACAACGATGGAATTTTAGATATTGATGAAACTAATAATGGTAATCTAGATACCAATAACGACGGAACATTAAATACTAACGACTCTGGATTTTCTGACACTAATAATGATGGACTAGATGACGATGCTGCCATTGGTTTTATGAATCTTAATTCTGATACTGATGATTTACCTAATTTTTTAGATTTTGATAGTGATAATGACAATTGCTTAGATGCCATTGAAGCCACTGGAAACTTTATAATTACAAATATTGATAACTCTGGAATAATCCCTCAACTTTCTGGAGGTCAAGATATAAATGGAATTCCTAATTTAGTGTCTCCAAATGGACAGGCAACTAATGTAACTGTAATATCTTCTGCAACAGAAACAATTAACACCTCCCCTACTAATATTACCTCAATTGTAGGTTCAAATGAATCTTTTACAATTGATATTACTGCTAACGGAATATTATCTTATCAATGGCAGCAACGTTTAACCCCCACTTCTCCTTGGACCAACTTAATAAATGGTGGAGTTAATCCTACCTATTCTAATTCAACTACAAATAGCTTATCTATAAATAGTATTCCACTTTCTTTAAATAAAAGTCAATATAGAGTTCGCTATATAAATAACAATAATCAATGTGATGAAAAAAACTCTACCATTGCTACACTTATTGTTAGAACTGGAACAGTAGTTACCAATAAAAGAATTACGTATAGAGTTAATCCTAATTAATTTAGAAATAGTATAAAAAATAAGACTAGAAACTAAACAACACTAAATCCTTTTTTGAAATTTATAATGTCAAAAAGCAATTTATTATCTTTACATAGAATGGTTTACTTTATTAAAATTCTAAACATTACATTTACTTTGCTCCTCGTAGCGAAATATTCAGCTATATCCCAAGAGGTTCCTTGTGATATATCAAATAGAGGAAATTTAAAAACTCACCCCAATAGTCAAATCACTTTTTTTGGTAATTTAGAAAATACTAATACGGGAAATATTACAGAAGAAGGGGGAAGAGTTAGTTTTACAAACCCCAATACTTCTTTAAGAGTTTTTGGTGAGAATGTTCCTGTATTTTCAGAACTTTTTGTAAACGTAAAAGACAATCTTATTGTAGATGTTGCTGTAAATGTAACTACTGGACTTTTCTTTGAGGAAGGTATTATTATTACACCTAGAAACACACCTAATACTTCTATTAATTTACTTAGCGATGCCCTTAACGCTAATGAAGCTGATCTTAGACATGTAGATGGCTACCTTTCCTATACTGGAAACGAAGCCTATACTTTTCCTGTGGGTGACGATAATCGTTTACGCTCCTTGTCAATTGTTGAAAATGCTTCTGTAAACACCTCTAAGGCTGCCTATTTTTTTGATAACGCCAGTAGCCCTTTAGAATTTCCTTTGAATTTGCCTTTTGAAGAAAAACCCGAAACTATCTCTAATATATCGAGAGCTGAATTTTGGGATTTGGATGGAGAGCAACCTACTTCTGTAACGCTAACTTGGGATATACTTAGTAATATTTCACAAATTTTAGATTCCGAAAATTTAGAAGAATTAATTGTTGTTGGTTGGAGTAAATCCGAACAACAATGGATTAGCTTAGGAAACGTTGGAACTACTGGAAACTTTAATCAAGGTTCAATTACATCTCAAGTATTTATTCCTAATGATTTCGAAGCTATTACATTTGCTAGAAATATTCCCGAAGACACTTCCACAGAATTATTTGTTTTTAATGGAATATCTCCTGGTGATAATAATGCTGCAAATGACTTTTTAGTAATAAAAAACATTAGTCTATTTCCTAATAACAACCTTAAGATTTTTAATCGTTGGGGAGTAAAAGTATATGAAGCTAACGGTTATGATGCTGACCAAGGAGTGGCTGAACCTAATAACGCTTTCCGTGGACAATCCAATGGCCGAATAACCCTAAAAAAAAATGATTTATTGCCTGTTGGCACATATTATTATGTCTTAGAATATGAAACAGGTGTACAAGGAAGAAAAAAAACACTTGCTGGTTATCTTTATATTAATAGATAAATTTTGAAATTAACTCTTATCAATAGTATTTTTATAATCTTATTTATTAAAAATATTTCAACTTATTCGCAAAGTAAAAATGATATTTATACACTTAATCAATTAATAGGAAAAGAAACCTCAACGTTACACAATCCTATTAATAAATTAAATATAAATACCTACAATGCCTTTTTAAAAATGAAAGAAGAGGCTCTAAAGGAAGGTATTGATATTCAAATTGTATCAGGATACAGAAGCTTTAAAAGGCAACAACAAATTTTTTCTAAAAAGTATTTACGTTATAAAAAATTAGGTCTATTAGAAACTGTTATTCTAAATAAAATTATAGAATATTCAACCATTCCTGGTACTTCTAGGCATCATTGGGGAACCGATATAGATATAATACAACGAGTTAAAACAATGCCCAAAAATTTACTTGTTACTAAGAATTATGAAGCAATGGGAGCTTTTTGCAAAATGAAAGAATGGATGGATCAAAATGCCTATCGTTTTGGATTTTATTTAGTATACACTAATCAAGCCAATAGAAGTGGTTTTAAGTATGAACCTTGGCATTATAGTTATGCTCCTATTTCAAAAAAATTGCTGAAGCAATTTTTAACCTTAGAAAAGAATAATTTAATTTATGAAGAAATTCAAAAATCAAAAATAAATATTGACTCTTTTTACTATAAAAAGTACATTAATACTCATATTAAAGGGGTGAATCCTTTACTACTTATTCCATAATTTCTTAAATTTATATATTAACCCCAATCTTTTTTGTTATGAATTTTAAAATATTATGTGTTTTAACATTTAGCACCTGTCTTTTGTTTATTTCTTGTAGTGATACTGATAATAATGCTGTTAACCCTGCATTTCAATTCCCTAATATAGAAAATCCCAAAATTAGTATTTCCACAAAATTTACAACAATACCTGGTAATTCTAAATGTTCTTCTTTTGAAAACGATATTCGACCTGCAAGTCCTGAAGAGTTTAATAGCTTAAATGCAAAAGATGTAACGGAAATTAGTAATAACCTATTTATTAAACTAAATAATTATAGAAGAAATCGAGGTTTATCTGAACTAATGAGTAATGACACTGCTAAATTTTTAGCTTTGCAGCATAACGATTATCAAATAGGAATTAATAGCATAAACCATGATAACGCACAATTTAGATTTTGTACTATTTTCAATTTAGAAAATGCTATTGCTACAGGAGAAAATGTAGCCAATGGATTTTCTAATGCTACAGACGTATTTAATGCATGGATTACAAGTCCTGGTCATTTAGAAAACATACAAGGCAATTTTAGTAGCACAGGGATTGCGGTTACTAGAAACAGTAATGGAGTACTTTTTTTTACAAACATATTTTTTAGATAATACAATACTCCTTTAAGTAAATTATAGGCTTATTCAGAATATCCAAAACCCTTGTAAATACGGTTCAGACAAAAAACAGATAGAGCAACTTAATGGTACTATAGATTATCAATTCTTCTGTGATATTCATTTAGGTTTTACACATCTTACCAACTTTAAAATAGGAAGTCAAATACGTTGCGAATTAGCAGCTAATCTAGATATCGATGCTTTAGAGAA
>CALLUJ010000043.1 GCA_938011245.1 uncultured Aquimarina sp.
TGATTTGGGTGAAGAAAGTCTTCTTTATTTTTCGTGTCCGTAAATCACAAATACTATCGGCTAAAGTAGGCTGAGATATTAATTCCATATTTAAAGATAAGGAATTCTGTATTTTTTTGAAAATTCCTTGCAACGGTCTTATTATGGGTATCATTTTTGATACCGTTTTCTGTATCATTAATGATCTTTTCGGGTATCATTTTTGATCTATTTAACACAAATACAGGTGTTAAATATCTAAAACCATTTGTGTTTTTTTTCTTTATGTAATTTTTTGCAATAAGTTTTTTTAGTGACTTTTGAATCGTTGGTTTTGATTTTTTTAATTCACTTTCGAATACTGAATTTTTAGCATAGCAATAGCCTTTTTTGTGACTTAATGCTAATACAAGACCGTAAACTAATATTTCAGTTGAACCTAAGTCTGTCTTATAAATTGATTCAGGAATCAATAGGTATTTTTCATTACTCATAATATTGTTCATTAGAAAGCCCCTAATTCAGTCTATCGAACTAAGGGCTTTTTTGTTAGTATAGCTTTGAATCAATATTACTTTCAAATTCATCATTAGAGATAATTTTGTTTTTTAATAAATAATCATCTAAATCTTCTTTTTTAAAATAGATTAATTTTCCTGATGGTTTGTAATGCGATATTTTATTTTCAAAAGTCATTTTGTATAGGGTTGACTTTGATATGCCTAAGTATAATGACGCTTCTTTTAATGATAAAATAGGTTTCATTAAAATGTCTTGCATTAATAGAATTCCTTCAATAGTTTCTAATTTTTTAATAATTTCTTTATCCATTTTGTTTCAATTAGGATTAATAAATGAAACAGTCGACTGTTATTTAATGTATACAGGTACAAATAAAAAAAGAAAGGAAAAGAAAGGTCAAAATGGTATTGTGAAAAACAAGTTAAGTGTCTGTAAATATATTGGTTACATTCTTTTTAAAATGTTTAATTGGTATTGAAATCGATTAAAATGGTATTTCTATATTTGAGAATTTTTGTCTAATATTTCTTTGATAAAGTGAAATTCGGCATCAATTTTATATTTTTTTCGCCTATTAAGTTGAAGTTCTTTTTTTAAATCACTTATTTGGTAACGTTGTTGATAAAATTCTCTTATTTTTTTCCAGTATTTCACGGAAGTATCCTTTTTGTTTAAACCATCAATATTGGGCTTGATTATATTGGATTCAACAACTCCTGTGATAAGTATAGCTAACTTTTTCTTGCTTTTAGAAATCCATTGTAAATTTTGTGAAAGAATATTTCTATCTATTAATTCATGTTCAATTTCGATGAACAAATCAACATGGTTAGGGTATATTATACTTTCTAATTCTTTCCTCTCGATTAAGGAGTATGATTTTCTTTCAATAAGTCTTATTTCTCGATTTAAAAACTTAATTATTTCGGAAACTTTAATAAACTTTGATTCTGTATCTTCTAAAGAGTAACTTGAATTTAGTATGTGATTTATGAGATCTAATGATTGCGTAATTTGTGCTAAGTTGTCCCAAAGCTGACTCAAAAACATAATCTTGTTAATTTTAGAATCAAAAAGTTCAAGTCTGTTAACAATTATGTTTTGCCAATTGGGAACGACCGTAAATATGCCATTTGTGGACCATAAAATAATTGATCTGTATATTTCACTAGATTGTTTTTCAATATCAATCATCAAAACTTATATTTAAATTAAACTTAGGTAATTTTTCAATTGCTTCTTTTCGTTTTTGATTAACGATTTTAGCATATATCTGCGTAGTTCTAATATCTTTATGTCCAAGAATATCCATTATTACAAATAAGTCAACTCCTTTTGTTAATAATAGAGTAGCATGAGTATGGCGAGCTAAATGAAATGTAACATGTTTAGTTATGCCAGATTTTAATGCCCATTTTTCTAAAGCAACATTCATATAAGAAGAATACCTAAGACCTATAAAGGCTTTTTCATTAGGCTCTTTTCTGTCTCCAAGAAGTTCTCTTGCTTGATTTGAAACTTCTAAATATTCTTGACCTTTAGTTTTTTGTTGTTTGAAGATAATTTTACAACCATTAGCTTCGTCATTAACTTCACTCCAAAGTAATTTGTTGCAGTCTGACCATCTTAGGCCTGTGAGGCAAGAAAATAAAAAAGCTCTTTTTAGAACAGGGTATCTACAATCAGTAGTAGCTAATTTTTGTATTTCTTCTTCTGTGAGGTACTCTCTCTTGGTTTTTTCGCCTTTAATACTTTTTACTTTTAATACAGGGTTTTTTGTGATTAAATCTTCTTCAAAAGCTTTATTGATACAGCTGCGAAATTTATTAAAATAAGAACTGGCAGAATTTATAGATAACTTTTTGTCACTTTTAGTAAGCTTTTCTGTGAGTAAGAACTGTTTGAAATTTTCTACAAAATTAATATCGACATCAAGCAAAAGAGTATTTTCTCTACAAAATTTCTGTAAGTGCTTAAGGGCACTATCCCAGTTTCCATAATTGCCTTTACTTTCTTTACGTTCTTCTGTTAATTTTTTAAAGTAGCTTAATAATTTAATTTTACGTTGATTGGGGTTTATAAAGCTATGTTTACCACTTTGGATTTCAATTTCTCTTTTTGAGCGTATATTTTCCGCTAATTGTTTTACTTGTTTGTTATGTCTTTTTTCGTCCTTACTTTTAGGGTTTTCTAAAAGAAATAAATTGAGTTTTTCAAATTCACGTTGGTGCTTAATCTTACCATTTTTATCTTTTGAATATCCCCAATAAATTTCTAAAAACAGTGAAGTTCCTTTTTTTACTTTACGCTCACTTAATTTGACTTTCATTTTTATATCTTTTACATATTTTACAATTTTGAGAGGTTGTTTGTAAAATATTAGTAATAAAAGTAAAAAAAAGTAAAAATATAAGAAACTAAAAGAAAACAAATAATCGCTTAACTACTATTATATATGCTATTTGTTTTCTTTTAGTTTCTTATATTATTTCTTAGTTTACTTCCCAATACAGAAATTAGCAAAAATGTTTCCTAATAATTCATCATTAGTAACTTCTCCTGTTATGTTTCCCAAGTGAAATAAAGCCTCTCGTAAATCAATAGCTAATAAGTCACCACTAAGTTGGGATTGCATACCAGCTTGTACGTTTTGTATTTCTTCTAAAGACTTAATTAAAGAGTCGTAATGACGAGAATTAGTTACTATAGTTTCGTCGTTGCGTAAAGCCCCATTGTTAATAAAATTAATTAGGGTAGTGGTAAGTTGTTCTATGCCGTGCTTTTGTTTGGCTGATATAAAAATAATTTCAGGAATTCCATCTCGTAACTGATCTAATTCTGTTTTAGAAAGTTTATCGCATTTATTTCCAATAACCACTAAAGGTTTTAAGGGATATTGATTTTTTAGCTGTTCAATTTCATTTTTTAACTCGATAATATTAGCCTTTAACTCTAAATTAATTAAAAGCATAACTACTTGAGCAAGTTTAATTTTTTCAAAAGTTTTTTCGATGCCAATAGATTCAATTTTATCTTTCGTGCTACGTATCCCTGCAGTATCTATAAAACGGAAGCGCATACCGTTTAGGTTAATTTCGTCTTCAATAGTATCTCTAGTGGTTCCAGCAATATCACTTACAATAGCACGCTCTTCATTTAATAAAGCATTTAAAAGAGTTGATTTACCTACATTGGGAGCACCAATAATTGCTACGGGAATTCCATGTTTTATTACGTTACCAATAGCAAAAGAGTCTATAAGTCGTTTTAGTAAAACTTCAATTTTAGAAAGTAACGTTATAAATTGAGATCGGTCTGCAAACTCTACATCCTCTTCAGCAAAGTCTAACTCTAATTCTAATAGCGAAGCAAAATTTAGAAGTTGTTCTCTTAAAAATTTAATTTCATTACTAAAACCACCTCGCATTTGCTGTACGGCTACTTTGTGTGCTGCTTCACTATCACTAGCTATTAAATCGGCAACAGCTTCTGCTTGACTCAAATCCATCTTTCCATTTAAAAAAGCACGAAGAGTAAATTCTCCAGCTTCAGCTAAACGACAACCTTTGCGAAGGAGTAGTTGTATAATTTCTTGTTGAATATAACTACTACCATGGCAATTAATTTCAATAACATCTTCTCCTGTATATGATTTTGGGTTTTTGAAAATTGACACTAGCACTTCATCGATTATTTTATCATCATCTTTTATATGTCCTAAGTGAATGGTATGCGAGTCTTGAGTAGTAATATCTTTTTTGCTTTTTGTAGTGAAGATAGAAGAGATAATGGAAAAGGCTTTAATTCCCGATATACGAATTATAGCCACAGCACCAGCTCCTGATGCAGAAGCTAAAGCTGTAATAGTATCATTAGTTTGTACAATCATATAGCAAAGCTATGCTACTATAGGTAGTTCTGCAATTTTTATAGTACTTATTACTTTTTTTAAGAAGAGGTGGATTCAAGTTATAAACGCAAGACTAGATTTTTGAATTATAAACTCATTAAACTTTTCATTAGGCGTTAAGAAGTTATATCTTTTTCTGGGTCTATTATTTAATTTTCAACAGCATCATTCATCTGTTGGGTTTTGATGTTATCAAAGTTAGAATTTTTAAGGAAATACTGTCTTATCTAAACCATTTAAATTTTCGTTTGCTCCCCTTTGCCAAATATGGTAAGGCTAGGCAAAGTAAAAATCGATATTTAATTCTTCAGCTATAGCTTTATGATTAGCCAAATTCTTTTCCATTATCCAGTAACGGTATATATAAAAGGTATCCAAGGCTCTAAGAGTTCAATAGTTTTAAGCTCTATTAGCTTAGCATCTTTACTGTTAATAGATGCCATTTTTAAGAAGCCAGTGGCTCTATCATTTATAGTAAGCAAAGCACCTTTATGATCTTTACCAATAACTAAATCAATTTCTAAATCACCAAATCTTTCCTTTTTTTTTCTACTATTTTAGGGCGTTTTTCTATATCAACTCTATTAGGTATTTGTCCTCTTTTAGTATTGATGTTTCCTCTTTTCTGATTACGTTTCCCCCGAGATCTTAAATGCTTATAGAGCATTCCTCCTTGCTTTTTATCCTCCCAAATAAATTGATAAATTCGCTCAACGCTAACACAAAGAACATCGCATATTTTAGAGTACCCTATAATCTGTTCTGGGCTATACTATAGTCTTCTTTAATCTCTTGAGTAAAACGAATCGATTTAGGCTTATTGGCATGTCTTTGATGATATTTCTTTTGGGCTAAATCAACTTTGTAATCACCATTTCTTTGGTCTGAATTTCGTTGTAATTCTCTTGAAATAGTAGATTTGTGAACCCCAATACTTTTGGCTATTTCTGCTAAACTACTTCCTTGCTTTTGCAAATAGTAGATTTAATATCTTTGATGTAATTTTAAATGGACTATTATTCTCAAGTTTTAGCGACCTAAAAATATAACCTTTTTAGTATTCTTCACACTTATTCATTTTGCCTAGGCAAAATGAATAAGTGTGAAGAGTTTCTTTTACAACAGCTAAAGCTGTTGCGTTTATAACTTGAATCTAAGAGACAAAAAAAGACCGCTTTAAAGCGGTCTTTTTAATATATAAAAATAAATTCTTTAAAAACTATTCATTTGTATAAGCAGTAATTCCATGCTCGTGAATATCTAAACCTTCTATTTCTTCTTTTTCTGTAACTCTTAAACCAATAGTAGATTTAAGAACGAAAAGTACAATGAATGAAGTTATCGCAGCCCAAAATATATAAGCGGCGGATCCTAAAGCTTGAATTCCAATTAATTTAACGCCTCCACCAGAAAGTAATCCACCATCTAAAGCAAATACACCAACTAATACAGTTCCTACAAAACCACATACACCGTGTACAGAAATAGCTCCAACTGGATCATCAATTTTTAGTGTTTTATCAATAAACTCGATAGACAATACCACTACAATAGCACAGATTAATCCAATCCAGAAAGCGCCAAAAGCACTAACAGCTCCACAGCCAGCAGTAATACCTACTAATCCAGCTAAAGCTCCATTTAAAGTCATAGAAATATCGGGCTTACCATATTTAACCCAAGTAAAAAGTAAAGCAGTAATGGCACCAATGGCAGCAGCAATGTTAGTATTGATAATCACAGATCCTGCGGCAATAGTATCATCACCACCCCAAGCTAATTGAGAACCTCCGTTAAAACCAAACCATCCTAACCAAAGAATTAATACCCCTAATGCACCAAACATCATATTGTGTCCAGGAATTACATTTACTTTTCCATCTACGTATTTTCCAATACGAGGGCCTACTAATTTAGCAGCAATTAAAGCGGCAGCACCACCAACAGCGTGTACTACAGAAGAACCTGCAAAGTCGATAAACCCTAAAGTATTTAACCAAGCATCATCATCAAATGGCCAATACCAGCTACCAGAAATAGGATAGATAATTGTTGTTAGTATAGCAGAGAAAATTAAATACGTAGAAAATTTAGTTCTTCCCGCAATAGCTCCCGATACAATTGTAGCAGCAGTAGCGCAAAAAACCGTTTGGAAAAATAAGTTATACCAATCAGTAGCATGAAAAAAGAAATATCCTTGATCTGCAGAACTACCTCTCATAAATCCACCTAATAAAACTTGGTCACCATACATAAATGCATAACCTACAGCCCAAAACATAATAGAACCTACAGCAAGGTCCATAATGTTTTTCATAATTATATTACCAGCATTTTTCCCTCTTGTAAAACCTACCTCTACTAAGGTAAATCCAGCTTGCATAAAAAATACTAATACCGCAGATATAGTAATCCATAAAGCTCCCATGTCACCATTTATAACGGCAATAGCTTCCTTTAAAGCATCTTGTTCTATATTACTCATAATAATTTTGTTTAATAGTCTTTGTTTTTGATAGTTTTAGTTTAGGGTTTCTCCGCCTTTTTCGCTTGTACGAATACGGTATGCTTCAGAAATATCCGAAACGAAAATTTTACCATCTCCTACTTCTCCGGTCTTTGCATATTCAATAATGGTATCTACGGTAACTTGTTCAAAGTCATCGTTAACTACTATTGAAATATATCGGCGTTGAATATCGCTAGTACTATAGCTTACTCCACGATACACTTGTCCAGTAGATTCATTTCCAATACCAGTTACGTCCCAGTACGAGAAAAAATTGATTCCTTTAGAGTGCAAAGCATCCTTAACGGCTCTGTACTTAGATCTTCTGATAATTGCTTCTATTTTCTTCATAAGAATTAATTATGGTTAGTATTATAAGAAAGCAAATCTATAATAACTAAGTATTTTTAAAAAGTTTTTGTCTTGATATCTACGTATTTTTATTGTTTTGAAAGAAAAATGCAATAAATATTTAGATATTAATAGTATTTAATAGTGAAAAGCGAAGATTGATGCATATTTTAAAATTAAGTATTTCTATCGATTGATTTTTTTTAAGGTTTATTCTTACAATAGGTAAGTCTAAAAATATTAATTTGTGTAATTAACCTTTTTTCGTGGTCTATTTGTCGTTCTGCTAAATAATTCTTATTTATTGAATTTAAAAATTAGAATTTTATAAAATACCAATGTGTTTTTTAAGTAAAATGTAAAAGATTAATAATAGGACTATAAATTTTCGGAATCCTTAGCTATTTCGTAATTTTGCATTTCGGAAAAACTTAAGAGAAAAGAATATGCATAAACAAGGACTGTATTTGCCTGAATTTGAGCATGAAAATTGTGGGGCTGGTTTTATTTGTAACCTTAAAGGAGAAAAAACTAACCAAATTATTCATGATGCATTAGAGATTTTAGTAAAATTAGAACATCGAGGAGGTGTTAGTGCCGATGGTAAAACAGGCGATGGAGCAGGTTTACTTATCGATATACCACATGATTATTTTGCAAGAGTCTGTAATTTTGAATTACCCGAGCAGCGAAAATATGCTGTAGGAATGGTGTTTTTACCTAAAAATGTAAATCAATACAATTTTTGTAAAAAAGAATTCGAAAAAGAATTCAAGGCTCAAGGGCTTGAAATTTTAGGATGGAGATCAGTACCTGTAGATTCTTCTCAGTTAGGAGAGATAGCGTTGGCATCGGAGCCTAATATTGAGCAAATATTTATTGCTCAAGGAGATTTAGAAGAGAATATTTTTAGAGCAAAATTGTATGCAGCTCGTAAAATTACAGAACATACAATTCGTACTTCTAAAATGTCCGAATCGGATTATTTTTATGTTCCAAGTTTATCTAATACAACCCTTATTTACAAAGGTATAATAATGCCAGAAGATATAGGGCCTTATTATACCGATTTACAACAACCAGATTTAGTAACGCGTTTAGCGTTAGTGCATCAACGTTTCTCTACGAATACGATGCCTGCATGGGAATTAGCACAACCATTTAGATTCTTGTGTCAAAACGGAGAGATTAATACCTTAAGAGGTAATGTCTCTAGAATGCGTGTACGTGAAGAAATTATGGAATCTGGAATTTTTGGAGATCAAATAGAAAGATTATTTCCAATTATTCTACCAGGCAAATCAGATTCAGCTTCTATGGATATGTCTGTAGAATTATTAACTTTAACAGGACGTTCATTGCCAGAAGTAATGATGATGACCATTCCTGAAGCATGGGAAAAGCATGCTACTATGTCGGAAGATAGAAAAGCATTTTACGAATACAACTCTTGCATTATGGAGCCTTGGGATGGGCCAGCTTCAGTTCCTTTTACAGATGGAGATTATGTAGGGGCATTATTAGATCGTAATGGTTTAAGGCCTTCTCGCTATACAGTTACAAAAAGTGGGAAACTTATTATGTCATCCGAAGTAGGAGTGGTAGATGTAGAGCCATCAGACGTAGTAAGCCATGGACGCTTAGAACCAGGGAAAATGTTCTTGGTAGATATGAATAAAGGACGTATTATTGATGATGAAGAAATTAAAGATAAAATAGTTTCAGAACGGCCATATAAAGAATGGTTAAAAAAGAATAGTCTACAACTAAAAGATGTTCCTAATACCAATGAAGTCTGTCCAATTGAAACATTAGATTTAAAAACAAGACAGCGACTATACAATTACACCATTGAGGATATTCAAGAAGTAATTGTTCCTATGGCTCAAGTAGGAAAAGAAGCTTTAGGTTCCATGGGTATAGATACGCCATTGGCAGTATTATCCGATAAGCCACAATTAATTTCTAACTATTTTAAGCAGCTTTTCGCTCAAGTAACTAATCCACCGTTAGATGGTATTAGGGAAGAAGTGGTTACAGATATTAGTTTGGCTTTAGGAAATGATAAAAACATTTTTGATATTACTCCAGAGCAATGTCATAAACTAAGAATACAAAACCCTGTAATTTCTAACGGAGACTTAGAAAAAATTAGAAACATTAGTATAGATGGTTTTAAAGCAGAAACCATAGAAATGCTATACGAAAAAGAAAAGGGGATGAATGGTTTAGAAGATGGTTTGGATGCCATCATTACCGAAATCTCTAAAGCTGTAAATAATGGTGCTAATATTATTATTCTATCCGATAGAGGGGCAAAAGAAGGACTAGCACCAATTCCAGCATTACTAGCTTGTTCTTTTGTACATCATCAAATGAACCGTTTACGTAAGCGTTCTTATTTTGATATTGTTATAGAATCTGCAGAACCGCGTGAGCCACATCATTTTGCTACCTTGTTTGGGTATGGTGCTTCGGCAGTTAATCCTTATATGGTAAACGAAATTATTCGTTTGCAAGTACAAGAAGGCTTTATTGAAATGGACGAACAAAAAGCAGTAGATAACTTTAATAAAGCTATTGGTAAAGGAATCCTGAAAGTAATGAACAAAATAGGAATCTCTACGTTACATTCATATAGAGGTTCACAAATTTTTGAAATAGTAGGTTTTAACTCAGAATTTGTAAATAAATATTTCCCATATACGGCTTCAAGAATTGAGGGTATTGGATTATATGAAATAGAAAAAGAAATAGATAAGCGATATAAATACGCCTATCCAGATACTCAAATAGATAAGCGTTTAGGGTTAAATATTGGTGGAGATTACCGATGGAGACGTAATGGAGAGCGTCATTTATTTAATCCAACTACTGTTGCAAAATTACAGCAAGCAGTTAGATTAAGTGATCAGGCTTCTTATGATGTCTATAAAAACGACATCAATGAGCAATCGAAAAAACATTTAACTATTAGAGGATTATTTGAATTTAATAATTTAGATCCAATCCCTTTAGACGAGGTAGAACCTTGGACTGAAATTGTAAAAAGATTTAAGACAGGAGCAATGTCTTATGGATCCATTTCAAGAGAAGCCCATGAAAATTTAGCCATAGCAATGAATCGCTTAGGAGGTAAATCTAACTCGGGCGAAGGAGGTGAAGATAGAAAACGTTTTCAACCAGATGCTAATGGCGATAATAAAAACTCCGCTATTAAACAAGTAGCTTCTGGTCGTTTCGGAGTAACGTCACATTATTTGAGTTCGGCAAAAGAAATTCAAATTAAAATGGCTCAAGGCGCTAAGCCAGGAGAAGGAGGACAATTACCAGGTACTAAAGTATTACCATGGATTGCTAATGCTCGTAATTCCACTCCTTTCGTAGGGTTAATTTCTCCACCACCGCATCACGATATTTATTCTATTGAAGATTTAGCACAGCTAATTTATGACTTGAAAAATGCGAATAGAGAAGCTCGTATTAATGTAAAATTAGTATCAGAAGTAGGAGTAGGTACTATTGCAGCAGGTGTAGCAAAAGCAAAAGCAGATGTAGTACTAATTTCTGGATATGATGGAGGAACAGGAGCTTCGCCGTTAACGTCTTTAAAACATGCTGGTTTGCCATGGGAACTTGGTTTAGCAGAAGCGCAACAAACACTAGTATTAAACAACTTACGATCTAGAATTGTTGTTGAGTGTGATGGTCAATTAAAAACAGGTCGAGATGTAGCTATTGCGGCTCTATTAGGAGCAGAAGAATTTGGGTTTGCAACGGCACCACTAGTAGCTTCAGGTTGTATTATGATGCGTAAATGTCATTTAAATACCTGTCCAGTGGGTATTGCAACTCAAGATAAAGAGTTACGTAAGAATTTCAAGGGAACTCCAGAACATGTAATTAATTTCTTTTACTATGTGGCTAATGAATTAAGAGAAATTATGGCGCAATTAGGATTCCGAACAATGGATGAAATGATTGGTCAAACTCAAAAAATTAACACAAATAAAGCAATAGAGCATTACAAAGCTAAAGGCTTAGACTTATCGGCAATCCTGTATCAACCAGAGGGCTATAATGAAATGCCTATTAAAAATACAGAAAAACAAGATCATAATTTAGATTCGGTAATAGACTTTAAGATACTTAAAGATGCACATGCAGCAATTTTTAGGAAAGAAGTAACCACTTTGGAATACCCAATAGGAAATACAGATCGTTCCGTTGGAGCTATTATTTCAAACGAAATCTCTAAAATATATGGTCATTTAGGATTACCACAAGACACATTAAACCTAAACTTTAAAGGTTCTGCAGGACAAAGTTTGGGGGTGTTTGGAGCACATGGTATAACATTTACAGTAGAAGGAAATACAAACGATTACCTAGGGAAAGGATTATCTGGAGCTAGGATTATTGTTAAGAAGCCAGCAGAAGCCGATTTTGTGGCAGAAAATAATATTATTGTTGGTAATGTATGTTTGTTTGGAGCTGTAAAAGGAGAAGCTTATATAAACGGAATTGCAGGAGAGCGTTTTGCAGTTCGT
Organism: uncultured Aquimarina sp.; assembly: GCA_938011245.1. Taxonomy (GTDB): domain Bacteria; phylum Bacteroidota; class Bacteroidia; order Flavobacteriales; family Flavobacteriaceae; genus Aquimarina. The sequence goes on from CALLUJ010000043.1 coordinate 11,822, forward strand.
AACTCCGGAGCAACTGCAGTGGTAGAAGGCTTAGGAGATCACGGTTGTGAGTATATGACAGGTGGTAGAATAGTTGTATTAGGGGATACAGGACGTAATTTTGCCGCAGGTATGAGTGGTGGTTATGCTTATGTATTAAATACAACAGGAGTATTTACTAAAGGCTTGTGTAATGAAGAAACTATCGACTTTGATCCTATTACAGTAGAAGATGCTGCCGAATTAAAAGGATTGATAGAAAATCATGTATTATATACAGAAAGTAATAGAGGTAAAGAAGTTTTAGCAAATTGGGAAGATAGTTTAACTAAATTTGTTAAGGTAATGCCTAAAGAATATAAGGTAGCATTAGATAGAATTGCTAACGAAGAACCTATGGTTGAAGAATTAACAGAAGCGTAATTATGGGAAAAGTAACTGGATTTAAAGAATTCGAAAGAAAAGACGAAGCATACGAGCCTGTAAAAGAGCGTGTACAGGATTATAAAGAATTTACGATTCCTTTGAGTGAACAAGAAATTACTACTCAAGGTTCTAGATGTATGGATTGTGGTATTCCTTTTTGCCATAGTGGTTGTCCGTTAGGGAATTTAATTCCCGATTTTAACCATATGGTGCATCAAGGAGAATGGCAAAAAGCATCATTAATATTGCATTCTACTAATAACTTCCCCGAATTCACAGGGCGTTTATGTCCTGCTCCATGTGAGCAAGCTTGTGTATTAGGGATTATCGAAGATCCTGTTTCAATTGAAAATATTGAAAAAAATATTGTAGAAAGAGCTTTTAAAGAAGGGTGGATAAAACCACAACGTCCTAAAACAAGAACAGGAAAAACAGTTGCAGTAATAGGTTCTGGACCAGCAGGTTTGGCTACAGCGCAACAATTAAATAGAGCAGGCCATACAGTTGCTGTTTTTGAAAGAGATGATGAAGTAGGAGGGTTATTACGCTACGGAATTCCTAATTTTAAAATGGAAAAAGGGATTATAGACCGTCGTGTAGCTATTTTAGAGGCAGAAGGAATTACTTTTAAAGTAAATGCCAATGTTGGTAAAAATGTTTCTGTGGACGAATTGAAAGCTTTCGATGCTATTGTATTAACAGGAGGTGCTACTCAAAGACGTTCTTTGCCTACACCAGGTATAGACGCTAATGGGGTAGTACAGGCAATGGATTTTTTGACACAGCAAACCAAAGTGGTTTTTGGAAAAGAAGTTAAAGATCAAGTGTTAGCAACTAATAAAAACGTAATTGTTATTGGAGGAGGAGATACAGGGTCAGACTGTGTTGGTACTTCTAATAGACAAGGGGCAAAATCGGTAGTTAATTTTGAAATTATGCCAAAACCACCAGGAGATCGTGCAGCTTCAACACCTTGGCCATATTGGCCCTTAAAGTTGAAAACATCTTCGTCCCATAAAGAAGGAGTAGAGCGCAATTGGTTAATTAATACAAAAGAATTCGTAACGGATACAAACGGAAATTTAACAGCTTTAAAAACCGTTAATGTAGAGTGGAAAATAGTTCCAGGACAGCGCCCTCAATTAATGGAAATTGAAGGAACCGAGAAAACATGGCCTTGTGACTTAGCATTATTGGCTTTAGGATTTACTGGCCCAGAAAATTACTTAGCAGATCAATTAGGTGTTAAAACAGATGCTCGCTCTAATTATAAAGCAGAGTACGGAGATTACCAAACTAATGTTTCTAATATTTTTACGGCTGGAGATATGCGTAGAGGACAATCTCTAATTGTTTGGGCAATTTCAGAAGGGAGAGAAGCAGCGAGACAAGTAGACATTTATTTAATGGGTAAATCGGATTTGCCAACTAAAAATAACGAAGGAGATTTGCCAGGAATTAATTAGAAAATAAATTATAAACATAAAAAAAGACCTATGATTTTAATTATAGGTCTTTTTTGTGCTTAAATAACTATATTGTTAAAGATGAAAGCAGTTAAAAAATGGTTAAATAACTCTAAGTTTATTGCAAGTCTTGCGAGTGATAATTTTAAAGCTAAATTCGATTACGAAATAAAACTAAGAAAAGAAGCAGTTATAAACTTTAAAAAAGAAAAAATAAAAATAACTCCAAGCCAAGTAATAGGAACTTATAGGATTATAGGTCAAAATCCAGACGATCAAGACTCTTCATACATTGGTAATTTAGAGATTTTTTTTAAAGGAAAAGAGCTTAAAGCAACATGGAATATTTCGGGATATACTCATAGCGGTTATGGAATGTTGGTGTCGTCTCGAATATTAGTTTTTAATTACAGTTATAAAGATGGAGATGGAAATATAAGAACAGGTTTAGTTACTTATACTTTTTTGTCTCAAAATATAGTAAAAGGAGAATGGTTAGAAGAAGATTTTCCTTCTAGAGGAATCGAAGAATTAAGAAAATTATCTGATGATGAAGATAATTCTATTGATACTCACGATGCTAATTTAGGTTTTAGTCTTAATTAAAAAGTAGTTTAATCTTTAATAAAACGTTTAAGACCAATACGAGTCAGCATTTTCTTTTCCATATTCCAAAAAAAGTTAAATTGACCAAATAACCATCCAAAACAAACAAGTAGTACTTGGTAAATTGGAAAAATTAATAAAATTCGAATGGGCCAAAATATAAAAGGATTGGTAGTTTCTTTTCCAAGTCCAATAAATTCAGTAATTGGAGCAGCTAATTTTGTGGCACTTGATCCAGTAAGTGCAAAAACAAAAATAATAACAAGTATTTCCCAGTTATGTTTAATTCCCCAGCGTTCCTTTAACTTTTTCATACAGCAAATTTACAATTATTGTATCGTAGTCATAGGCTGTAACTGCTATTTTTTATTATAGAATTGTAAAAATAATTAACTAATAGACATTTAATTTGTTAAGTAGAGGTAATTTGTAAACTATGCAAAAGAAGCAGTTAATTAGTGAGGGAGTATATGTGTCTATAGACTTTGATAGTATTTTTGTTCAAAGAATAATAAATAATTGAACAATAAATAATTGACTTCATATCCGTAGGATATAAGTGAATTATAATCAATAGGTTGAGGATATAGACTGCCAAATTTACTTGGTTGGTTGGCTCTAATATTGTAAGTAGTAATTTTATTTTGATTTTGGTTTTCAAGAAAAAATAGGCTGTGAAAACCTTTTGGTTGAGCGGTGGCATCTAAAAACAAATTAAACCCTTGGTCAAATACAATAACTTCGTAAGACAAACTATCATTTGCTATACGTACAGGTTTTTCTGTAGAGCTTCTCTCTACAATAGGTTTTATGGTTTGGGTACAGCAAACAAAACTTAAAAACAACAATATGTATAAACCGTATTTTATCATAAGTAAAATCCGAAAAACAGTATTTTAAGTTTTTCGGATTTATAGAGTTTTATATAAACAAATCGTTACTTTCCAAAAAGACCACCTAATAAACCACCAATGCCGCCTTTCTTTTTGCCCATTGCCATGTCAGCAACATCATCAATAATACTACCATCACCATCGGCATCTAAAATTGAAGTTAATATGGATGAACTACCACTGCTTTGAGAGGAACCACCTACTAAACCACCTAAAAGACTCCCAAGACCATTACTATCAGAAATTCCAGCTTGTTGGGTTTGTTTGCCTACAGCACCCATTAGTAATGGAGCAGCTACTTTAAGGATGTTAGCAACAGAGCCTAAATCCATACCCGATTGTTGACTTAAAGCGTTTTCTACAGCAGGTCTTTTACTTCCCAATAAATGTCCAAGAATACCATCGCCTTCTTTTTGGGAACTCTCATCTACGCCGCCTTCAAAAAAACCACCCAAATTATCTAATACACCTCCTTGGTGTTTGTTTAAAGCGCCTAAAAGACCTTGGGCACCTTCTGGTGTAGAAGCATTTTTTTTCATAGCTCCCATTAAAACAGGTAAGGCCATACTTAAAAGACCACTTGTTTTATCTGCAGATTGATTGGTTTGACCAGCAACACCACTTATAATTTGTTGCCCTATTGGGCCATTTAATAAATCTAATATTCCAGACATTATTTTTGTTTTTAGTTATTATCTAAAATTACAAATTTATTTTTCATTTGTTGCTTTAAGCTATTGATTCTTTTACGAATATTTCAATTTTAAGCGCTTTTAAGTGGTATGTAATGTATTGTTTACTAATTGTTTATGTGTGTTTGGGGGTAAAGAATGTAATAATAGACTTGAATATGGTTTTGTTTTAAAAAAGTGTAATTCTAAAAAATATTAAAAATCTTGTTTTTAACCCTTTAATTATTTGAAGCTCCTTAGTTAAGCAAATAAACAGAAACTAATTTAAAAATTACGTTTAAACAATGAAGTATTATTTTTAATCTATGATTAGGTTTTAATTACCAATATCTTTTTCTAAGCAGTATATTTGAATTTCAAAATATATGTTTTATGCCACAAGAATATTTGTTAATCCTTGTTTTAATTGTTAGTGTTAGTATTGGTTTTTTCTTTGGAAAGCATATTGGTATTTTAGGTAAAAGAAATACATTGGCATTGTTGGAAAATGAAGTTAAAAACCTAAGTAACCGTATTAACACACAAAAAGAAGAACAAGTGTTATTAGAAAACCGTTTCGAAAAACAGTTGGAGGTTTTAAAAATAGAATCCTTAGAAAAAGAAAAGCAACTTATTAATGAGCGGGAAACGATAAGGAGAGAGAAAGATTTTTTGAATTCTGAATTAGCTAAAAAGAATGTTGAATTGGAAAACATAAGGTTACGTAACGAAGAACAAAAGAAAGAAGTAAATCAATTACAAGAAAAGTTTACAAAAGAATTTGAAAACTTAGCAAATAAAATTTTAGATGAAAAGTCGTCTAAATTTACAGAACAAAATAAAGAAAATATCCAAAATATTTTAACACCATTACAAGAGCGTATCCTTACTTTTGAAAAAAAAGTAGAACAAACTCACAAAGAAAATTTGACTTCTAATGCTTCTTTAAAACAGCAAATTGTTGGGTTAAAAGATTTGAATGAAAAAATGAGTAAAGAAGCATTAAACCTTACTCGAGCTTTAAAAGGAGATAATAAAGTTCAAGGTAATTGGGGCGAATTGGTTTTAGAACGTGTATTAGAAAAATCAGGTTTAGAAAAAGATAGAGAATACTTTGTGCAACAAAACTTCACAAGAGAAGATGGAAGTAGAGCAATGCCAGACGTTATTATTCATTTACCCGACGGCAAACGAATAATTATAGATAGTAAAGTTACATTAATTGCCTATGAACGTTTTGTTAATGAAGAGGAAGAAGAGCTTAAAGAAGTGTTTTTAAAAGAGCATTTAGTATCGTTAAAAAAGCATGTAGAACAATTATCAGCTAAAAACTATCAGGATCTTTACGATATACAATCTTTAGATTTTGTATTGTTATTTGTGCCAATAGAAACAGCTTTTTCTGTAGCAATAAATAAAGATAACTCACTATATAATAAAGCCTTTGAAAAAAATATAGTTATAGTTACGCCATCTACATTGTTAGCTACATTACGTACTATTGATACAATGTGGAGTAATGAAAAACAACAACGTAATGCTTTAGAAATAGCAAAACAAGCAGGCTCTTTATATGATAAATTTGAAGGTTTAGTTAAAGATCTTACAGGTATAGGGAAAAAGATAGATGATACTAAAAAGGATTATAGTAGTGCCATGAATAAATTAGTTTCAGGAAGAGGGAATTTAATTACAAGTGTGGAAAAATTAAAGAAAATGGGAGCTAAAGCCAAAAAGGCACTCCCTGAAAACATTTTAAATCGTGCTAACGAAGAAGAAATTTAAAGAAAAATTATAATGAAAAAAATATTAGCGGTATTACTAATTTTGATTGCACTAGGTTATGGGATGTACTTTGCAGTAGTTTATTATGCTTCATATAGCGAAGGTACACGCAGCGGAGAGCTCATTAAATTTAGTAAAAAAGGAGTGTTTTTTAAAACTTACGAAGGAGAGATAAGTCAAGGGATTTCAGGAGCTCAAATATTTAGTTTTTCTGTAGAAGAAAAAGAAGATGTTGTGGTAAAAAAACTTATGGATTATCAAGGCAAATATGTAAAACTTACTTATAAAGAACGTTTTGGAACTTTTGCCTGGCTAGGAGATACTAAATACTTTATTATAAACGTAGAATTGGAGAGTTCTCCTCATTTTAATAAAGAGTAGGAAAGAAGCTTTAGTTTATAGCAAAAGGAGCACTAAGTTTAAAAGAAGGAATCATTACTTTAAATTTTTTAGTGGAAGTAAAATTAACCATGTTGTAATATCCATTCATAGCTCCAAAAGGAGAAGAAAGTAAACAACCACTAGAATAGGTATGAATTTCTCCTGGACGTAAAACCGGCTTTTTTCCAATAACACCTTCCCCTTCTACAATTTCGGTATTGTTTAAGGCATCTTTAATTTTCCAAAACCTAGAAGTGAGTTGTACAGAATCTTTACTTTGATTTTCAATGGTTACGCGATACCCAAAGGCAAAATGAATTTTATAGTTCTTGTAGAACGTGCCTTCAAAATGGGTGTTTACCGATATTTTAATGCCGCTGGTAACTTGTTGAACCATAACTACATCTTTTTTTAAAGATACTTACTGGTATAAATATAATAAATAAAAAAAAAATATACTAGATATTTTATTTTAATTAGTGATGTTTGTTGAATTATTACTGCCTATACCAATTGCTCTGTCAAAACGCCCACCAGGTTTTCTATAATATGCAAGTACAATATATTCGTTTTCTGTTTTATCAAAATTTCCAGCAAAAGCACCTTCATCAATATAATTGTTATGGTCTTTCGTAACAAATTTAAAATTTAAAAAGCCTTGTTTTAGTAGTATTTTTCCTCGATAGATTTTAGACTGTTTATCATATTTCAAAAGTGTATTTTCGTTACAATTATAATAATTGAAATTACCATATACATGTATCTCCTTATTTTTTATTGTAGGAGAAGCTAAAGAGAAGTGAACCCAAACATATTCGGACTCAATATCATTATTGTTTGCAGCAATATTTCTAACAACAAAATTTCCATTAATATCAGGATTGTAAGTGTATATTGCTTCTTTTCGAGGACGATGAGTGTAGAGGTGATGATGGTATAAATTTTTAAGCTCTACATGGCTAATGTTTAAGGTAGCATTTCTAATTTCTTTATTATCGAAATTCCAATACTCATTACCTCCCCAAAAGCTTGACTCTTCATTATATCTATAAATATATTTATTAGCAAAATTATACTGCGGTTTTAAGTGGTTAATCGAAGTTTGCAAATTACGATTCTGTAATATCAATGTTTTGAGGTTGTTGTTCGGATTAATAATTGGAAAATCATTTGTGTTGATTGTAAATTGAACATTCTGTTTTTGATGAATATGTTTTAAAGTTCTAGAACGTTGAACGGCTACTTCAATATTAATATTTTGTCTTTCGTATAAAATAAATTTCCTTATAAAAATAATTTCATCATCATCATTGTATAATTCGATAGTGTAATTTCCGCTTTTTTTTAATTGTGTAACACTTTGATTAGGAAAGAAAATTCTGTAATGAGTGTAAATTTGTAATGAATTTAATGAATTTTCAGTGTTTTGAATGCGAACATTATCAATGCCTTCGAGGTATTCGTTTCTAGATAATTGAGTAGGATTCCAATCAAAGTCATAGTATTTTATTTTATAGTAGTAAAAAGCTTCGTCACCAACAATATCATCAAAATTCACTTCAAATTGACTGCCAAATTCCATAATGGGGATTCCATTTAGAGTAGTGTCGTCTTGTTCAAATTGTATAGTTTTAATGTAGTTTGGAGGAGGGATTTCTTGAGCTACTTGACTCAAAATTATTTTAGAAGTAATTAAGAAGAAAAAGAAAATTAATCTTTTAAAATTCATAAGTTGTAATTCTTTAAGAAATAAATATAACTAAAAATATACCAAACTATTGTAATTGATTTTTTGATAGTAGAAAAGAATAACTGTGTAGATATAGAAAACGTTATTTATAATCTATTTAAATAATATATTAGTCTTAATAACACTTTCATTAGGGTTGAAATTATCATTAAATTTGTGTGGTTTTTAAGTTAAATTCAACTACAAATATGTCAAAAGACATTCGTATCAAGAAAGGCTTAGATATTAACTTAGTTGGTGCAGCAGAGCAATCTACTGCAACAACAGTAAAAAGTAATACCTATGCGATTAACCCAGACGATTTTCATGGTGTAATACCTAAAATTGTTGCTAAGGAGGGTTCAGAAGTAAAAGCAGGTTCGCCTCTTTTTTATTCCAAAACTAATGATCAAATTCTTTTTAATTCTCCTGTAAGTGGTGAAGTTGTTGAGATTGTTCGTGGTGCTAAGAGAAAAATACTTTCTTTTAAAGTGCTTGCAGACAAAGAACAGCAGTATCAGGATTTTGGAATAAAAGATGTAACATCTATGAGTGGAGAAGATATAAAATCCCATCTGCTATCATCTGGATGTTGGCCATTTATTAAACAACGTCCATACGACATTATAGCAAATCCAAATGTAGCGCCTAAAGCAATATTTATCTCAGCATATAATAGTGCTCCTTTAGCTGCAGATTTGGATTATGTGTTACAAGAAAAAGAATCAGAGCTTCAAGCAGCGATTACAGCATTATCTAAATTAACATCAGGAAAAGTTTATACTTCTGTAGGAAGTAGTACATCTCCTTTAGCTAAAGTTTCAAATACGATAATACATACAGTTTCAGGACCACATCCTATAGGAAATGTAAGTACACAAATAGCAAAATTAGATCCTATTAATAAAGGAGAGGTAGTTTGGACTGTTTCAGCTCAAGATTTAGTAATTATAGGAGAGTTATTGCTAACAGGAAAATATAATGCTTCACGTATTATCGCAGTTGCAGGTTCTTCAGTTAAAAATCCAAAATATTACGAAACTAAAATAGGAGCAGAAGTAGCAAGCTTTGTATATGCTGCTGGGGTCGATGGGGATAACGTAAGAATGATTAACGGTAATGTACTAACAGGAACAACGGTTAAACCTGATGGATATTTAGCTTCAACAGTAGATACCTTTACTATAATCCCAGAAGGCGATGATTACGAGTTTTTTGGTTGGAATAAACCTATATTTAATAAAATTTCATATTCTAGAGCGCTAACTTTTTCTTGGTTATTTCCAAAGAAGAAATACGATTTAAATACCAATACCAATGGAGAACATAGAGCTTTTGTGGTAACGGGTAATTATGAAGAAGTATTTCCTTTAGATATTTATCCAATGCAATTACTTAAAGCTTTTAGCTATAAGGATTTGGATGAGATGGAAAAATTAGGAGCTTATGAAATAGCTCCAGAGGATTTTGCGTTAACAGAATTTGTATGTGTTTCTAAACAAAACCATCAAGATTTAGTACGTGAAGGTTTGGATTTAATGTATAAAGAAATTGGATAAAACTGCCATGAGTTTAAAAAATAAATTACATAATTTAAAAGAGCAGTACAAAGGGAAAAAGATGGCTCCTGCGTTTAACGCAATCCATACTTTTTTGTATTTGCCAAATGAGACAACCCACTCGGGATCACACGTTCGCGGTGCGGACGATCTAAAGCGTACCATGAATATGGTAATCATGGCAATGGTTCCATGTTTAATATGGGGTATGTTTAATGCGGGATATCAGCATTATTCTGCAATTGCAGGAGGAACTCCAGAATTTGTATCGTTTTTCGATCATTTAAAGTATTTCTTTACTTTAGATAATTTATTAATAGGAGCACAAAAAGTACTTCCTTTAGTAATAGTATCTTACGTTGTTGGTTTAGCAATTGAATTTTTATTTGCAGTAATCAAAAAACATGAGGTAGAGGAAGGGTACTTAGTAACAGGAATGTTAGTACCTCTTATAGTACCTGTAGATACACCACTTTGGATGTTATCAGTAGCAGTTGCTTTTGGTGTGGTTATTGGAAAAGAAGTATTTGGAGGAACAGGAATGAATGTTTTAAACCCAGCTTTAACCATTAGAGCGTTTTTGTTTTTTGCTTATCCAACATGGATGAGTGGAGATAAAGTATGGGTACATCAAGCTGTAGAACGTGCAGGTACACCAGATGCAATTTCAGGAGAAACGATGTTAGGAATGTTAGCGCAGAAAAAAGAATTATCTTATAGTATAGACGAAGCTTTTTTTGGCTTTATTCCAGGATCAGTAGGAGAAACCTCTACATTATTAATACTAATAGGAGCAGCTATTCTTATATTTACAAAAATAGCAAGTTGGAGAATTATTTTAAGTGGGGTAATAGGAGCTTTAGCAATGGGATTAATCTTTAACGGTGTAGTCTCTCAAGGATGGATAACAGAAGGAAGCAAATTTTATGATTTAATGAGCTTGCCATTCTGGAATCATTTAGTTATTGGAGGTTTTGCCTTTGGGATAACCTTTATGGCGACAGATCCAGTTTCGGGCGCACAAACTATTAAAGGAAAATGGTGGTATGGATTCTTAATTGGATTATTTGCCGTTATGATACGTGTATTTAATCCAGCATATCCAGAAGGAATTATGTTAGCAATATTATTAATGAACGTATTTGCGCCAACAATAGATCATTATGTCGTTCAAGGAAATATTAATAAGAGATTAAAAAGATTAAAAGTTAAAACAGCTTAGTAATGGCCAATACTGAAAAAAATTCATATACAATACTTTTTTCCATCGGAATGGTGGTAATAGTAGGGGCAGTTTTAGCCGGTCTTTTTGGGTCGCTTAACAGCCAAATTAAAGAAAATCAAAAGAAAGAAAAAAAACAGAATATACTTTTTGCAATGGGTATAACCAAAGCAACTATTTCTGGAAACCAAGAAGATGTAAATTTACCTGTTGATGCAACAGAAGCCGACAAAGTATTTTCGGAATATGTTGGAGAAAATCAGTTTATTATTGAGGGAACAAAAGCAACAAAAACAAGTAAAGCCTTTGAAATTGATGTGAAAAAAGAAGGGCAACTAGCTAAAAAAGATAGTTATACTAGAAAATTGCCTTTATTTATTGGTAATATAAAAGGAAAAAAATCTTATGTAGTTCCTTTATATGGTAAAGGGTTATGGGATGCCATATGGGGGTATGTAGCCTTAGACGAAGATTTAAAAACAGTAAAAGGGGCTTTCTTTGATCATAAAGGAGAAACACCAGGATTAGGAGCCAATATTAAAGAAAAGTTTTTTTACGAAGATTTTAAAGGAGAAAGTATTTATAATGGTAGCGAATTTAAAGGAATTACAGTTGCTAAAGGAAATAACGATCCTACCAATAAAAGGAAAAATGATAATAAAGTTGACGCTATAGCAGGTGCTACAATAACAGGTGATGGTGTAACAGCTATGATTAAAACAGATCTAAAAATGTACGTGCCTTATTTTCAAACTGTAAAAGCAAACTAATTATGGCAGAAGTAGCAGAAAAAGTAAAACAAAAAGAACCTTTATTTTCAAAGAAAAATAAAGGTTTAATGACGGATCCGTTGTTTGATAACAACCCTATTACTATTCAAGTATTAGGTATATGTTCAGCATTAGCAATTACAGCGCAGCTTAAAGCGTCAATTGTAATGGCAGTTGCTGTAATGTTTGTATTAGCAATGGGTAATGTGGTAATCTCGTTAATGCGAACTATTATTCCCTCTAAAATTAGAATAATAGTTCAATTAGTTGTGGTAGCTACACTAGTAATTATTGTAGATTTAGTACTTAAAGCTTTCGCTTATGAGTTAAGTAAACAACTATCTGTTTTTGTAGGATTAATTATTACAAACTGTATTATTATGGGACGTTTTGAAGCTTTTGCTTTAGGAAATGGACCCTGGAAATCTTTTTTAGATGGAATAGGTAATGCAGCAGGATATGGTCTTATTCTAATAATAGTAGGCTTCTTTCGCGAACTATTGGGGTCAGGAACATTGTTAGGATTTCAAGTTTTAGGAGACCCTATAGAAAAAACAGGTTTATATGCTCTAGGATACGAAAATAATGGTTTTATGCTACTAGCGCCAATGGCACTAATTACAGTAGGGGTTATTATTTGGATTCAACGTAGTAGAAATCAATCATTAATTGAGAGTTAAAAACAAAACTCTTTAATTTAATAATACGATATAATGGAACATTTAGAATTATTTTTTAAATCAATATTTATAGATAACATGGTATTTGCTACATTCTTAGGGATGTGTTCTTACTTAGCAGTATCTAAAAAAGTATCTACAGCAGTAGGTTTGGGTGCAGCCGTAATTTTTGTAATGGCTATTACAGTACCTGTAAACTGGTTATTGGACACATATGTTTTGCAAGAAGGAGCCTTGTCGTGGTTGGGAGAAGAATACGCTTCTTACGATTTAAGTTTCTTATCTTTTATTTTATTTATCGCAACCATTGCAACAATGGTTCAATTAGTAGAAATTGTTGTAGAAAAGTTTTCACCATCGTTATATAATTCATTAGGTATTTTTTTACCACTTATTGCAGTAAACTGTGCAATACTAGGCGGGTCTTTATTTATGCAATCTCGTGAAATTCCTACTTTGGGAATGGCATTAAACTATGGAGTAAGTTCGGGAATAGGATGGTTTTTAGCAATTTTAGCAATAGCCGCTATTCGTGAAAAAATTAGGTATTCTAATGTACCAGCACCATTACGTGGATTAGGAATTACATTTATTCTAACAGGTCTTATGGCTATCGGTTTTATGAGTTTTGGAGGAATGTTAACAGGAGATGAAGGAAATAAAAAGAGTGTTAATACAGAGGTTCAAGCAGAAGCAGAAGAACTTATTGATAGCACTAAGGAAATGGTATTAAACACAAATAAACACTAATTATGATATTAGCAGCAAGTATAGGAGGAACAATTCTTGCAACTATCGTAGCGTTTTTAATTTTAACGCTATTATTAGTAGGAATTCTATTATTCACTAAGCAAAAGCTATCCCCATCAGGACCAGTAAAACTTACAATTAACGGAGGAGATAAAGTAGAAGTGTCATCGGGAGATTCTTTATTGAGTACTCTAGGAAATAATAAAATATTTTTACCATCTGCCTGCGGTGGTGGAGGTACTTGTATTCAATGTAAATGTCAAGTTTTAGAAGGAGGTGGAGATTTATTACCTACCGAAGAGCCACACTTTACACGTAAAGAAGCAGCAGAAGGTTGGCGTTTAGGATGTCAGGTAAAAGTAAAATCAGATATGGTAATTCAAGTTCCGGAAGAAATTTTTGGAATAAAAAAGTGGGAAGCTACGGTAGTTAGAAATTATAATGTGGCTTCGTTTATTAAGGAATTTGTAGTGGAAATTCCTGAAGATATGGACTATGAAGCAGGTGGATATATTCAAATAGAAGTCCCACCTTGTACTGTAGACTTTAAGGACATGGATATTACAGCACATCCAGAAGAGCATGAAACACCAGATAAATTTCAATTAGAATGGGATAAGTTTAAGTTATGGGATCTTAAAATGACTAATCCAGAATTAGTAGAGCGTGCTTATTCTATGGCTTCTTATCCTGCTGAAGGAAGAGAGGTGATGCTTAATGTGCGTATTGCAACACCACCGTTTGATAGACAAAAAGGAGGTTGGGCAGATGTAAATCCAGGCGTAGCTTCATCGTATGTATTTTCTTTAAAAAAGGGAGATAAATGTATAATCTCAGGACCTTATGGGGAATTCTTTATTAATCATAGCGATGCAGAAATGATTTATGTAGGTGGTGGAGCAGGTATGGCTCCAATGCGATCTCATTTGTATCATTTATTCCGTACATTAAAAACAGGGCGAAAAGTTTCTTATTGGTATGGAGGTCGTTCTAAAAGAGAGTTGTTTTATACAGATCACTTTAGAGCTTTGGAAAAAGATTTTCCAAATTTCAAATTCTATATAGCACTTTCAGAACCAATGGAAGAAGATAATTGGAAAGTAAAATCAGATTTAGAAGGAGAGGGAGATGGCTTTGTTGGTTTTGTACACCAAGTAGTTATAGATAACTACCTATCAAAACATGATGCACCAGAAGATATAGAATTCTATTTCTGTGGTCCACCATTAATGAATAAAGCAGTAGAAAAAATGGCAGACGATTTTGGAGTTCCAAATGAAAATGTGCGTTTTGATGATTTTGGAGGATAATAAATCTTATTCTATACCAAAAAAGGCTACCCATTGGGGTGGCCTTTTTTGGTATAGAATAAGAACTTTTGTGAAATTTAAAATTTGAGACATTTACTTTTCTTAAACTCTTCAATAAAATAAAGCTTATACTTAGTTTATTTTCTTATACGATTATTTTTTTCGTGTATTTATAGTGCTATGGAAATTTATTACTAATAATCATAGCAGTTCTAATCTATTTAAACGAATCCTCTATTTGTAAATTATATTAGATGCTTCTATTTTGTAAAACTGTATTTTGTTAAACCGAAAATACATTTAATTTTATGATATTAAGAAATAGATTTCTTAATATCATAAAATTAAAGTAATTACGTTTGTACTTAAGAAAGGAATTTAAAAACAGTATGTTTTTAAATTTTAAAGTACACAAATCATAAAAACACTCTATTAATTTAACTAAAGCATCATGAAGATGAAAAAACCGTTATTACTTATAATTTTACTATTAGGATATGTTAATAACCTATTTTCTCAAATAACCTTTCAAGAAACTTTTAGTGAATTAGGATTCGATTTTATAACAGAAATTCAAAACCCAGTAGCAGAGGAGGATTATTTTTATATAGTACAACAAGATGGATTTATAAAAAGATTCCCCAATAGAGATAATGTACAAGAGTCGGAAGTTCAAGATGTATTAGATATTTCTAATCAAGTAAATTTTAGCTTTGGACAGGAATTAGGGTTGTTGGGTTTAGCGTTTCATCCTAATTTTATTAATAATAGAATATTCTTTGTCTATTACACTAGTACAAGTCCAGTTTCAGGATCAGGAGCAAGAATGATATTGTCTAAATTTGTGGCTAACGATATTAATTCGAAAGCAATAGATACATCTACAGAAGAGGTAATTTTAAGATTCGATAAAAATCAAAGACAATCTAACCATAACGGAGGTAAAATTGGTTTTGGTCCAGATGGATATTTATATATTTCTGTAGGAGATGGAGGAGGAGGAAATGACCCCCAAAGAAATTCTCAAAACACAAACAATGCCTTTGGATCTATTTTAAGAATTGATATAGATTTAGACGGGAATAATCCTGTAGAGACAAATCCGAATTTCCCTAATGGGCGATATGAAATCCCTAGTGATAATCCATTT
This sequence comes from uncultured Aquimarina sp., assembly GCA_938011245.1. Lineage (GTDB taxonomy): Bacteria > Bacteroidota > Bacteroidia > Flavobacteriales > Flavobacteriaceae > Aquimarina. The sequence continues at coordinate 27,199 of CALLUJ010000043.1, forward strand.
ATTAATAATACAAATGGTTTAGAGGAAATTTACGCTTATGGTATTAGAAATACATGGAAATTTTCATGGGATAGTGATACAGGTATAATGTATGGAGGCGATGTAGGTCAAAATGCAACAGAAGAAATAAATATAATTCAAAAAGGAAAAAATTATGGATGGGCAAGATTTGAAGGTAATAGAATTGCTAACCCAGGAGTTAATTTAAACGGAACAGATCAAAAGCCGATATTCACTTATGCGCAAAACAATGGAAATAGATCAGTAACAGGAGGTTTTGTGTATAGAGGTGCGGCTGTGTCAAGCTTATCTCCTAATATAAAAGGAACATATGTATATGGAGATTTTGTTAGTGGCAGAGTTTGGTCGTTAGAATATAACCCAAGTACAGGACAAACAAATAATAGATTACTATTTCAAGCATCGGGTAATTCCATTTCTGTATTTGCAGAAGACAAACAAGGAGAAATCTATTTTGCAGATTATGGGTTAGGAGGGAAAATATATAAGATTATAGATGGAGTAACGCCATCATTAGGAACAATTGTAGAAGGAGTAGGGAAATGGTCTAATCCTTTTGAAAATGGGACAAATGGCGAAGTAAAAGGAGTGGACAGTTTTAATGATAACATATATTGTGGAGGGAAGTTTTCAAAGATAGGAAATGAAATGGCAAATAATATTGCTCAATGGAATCCTGTCCAAAAATGGCAAAATATAGGACAAGGAATTAAGGGAGTTGTTAACGATTTAGTAGTTGATAGTTCAGGGAACTTATATGTAGGAGGAGTGTTTACCCAAGCAGGTTCTGTTGAAGTAGCTAATATAGCTATGTGGGATGGTGTTAACTGGAGTACTTTACAAGGAGGAATTGAAGGTTCTATCGCAACTTTGGCTTTGGATAATAACGATAATTTATATGTTGGAGGGATTTTTGAAAATATTAATGGACAACAAGTTAGTAATATAGCTATGTGGGATGGAGCATCTTGGACAGCGTTAACAGATGCTTTATCTAATATAGCAGGAACAAACAACGAAATTAGAGCGTTGGAATAATACGATACATTTTCTAGTAGATTATACGTTGGAGGGAATTTTGATGAAGCAGGAGGTAACACAGCAAATCGAATTGCGGTATGGGATGGTTCTAATTGGGGAACACTAGGAGTTGGAACAAGTGGTTTTGTAGAAGCAATCAAGGTTACAGAAAATGAAATTTTTATAGGAGGTAATTTTGCAATAGCAGGAGGAGAAACAGTAAACAGAATAGCCACATATAGTAAAGCAACTAATCAATGGTCTTCTTTAGGAGGGGGAGTAAGTAATATTGTAAACTCGTTAGAACATGATGGACAATATTTATATGTAGGAGGCGCTTTTGAATTTGTAGAAAATAACTCAAGAGATTTTTTAAAAGTAAATAATATTGCTCGGTGGAATACTATTGCAGGTTGGCAAGCTATGGGAGAAGGAACAAGTGTAGGAACACAATCAAAAATAAATAGTTTAAAGCTGATACAAAATAATACTACTATTAATGAATTAACGGTAGTGGGTAATTTTCTTGAAGTAGGGGAGCTTTCAGTAGGTAATGTTGTTACTTGGGGTTTAAGAGATGCAACATTAAGTGTAGAAGAACACTTAAATAAGGAGAGTCAAGTGGAGATTTATCCAAATCCAGTGGTTGAAAAGCTTAACATACAAAAAGGAAAAGTAAATTGGATACTATATAATTCGATATCTAAAAAAATATCAGAAGGTAATAGTAGCTCAATTAACTTTGAAAATTTAGTTCCGGGAATGTACTTTGTGAAAATTAATAACGAACAATCAATTAAAATTATTAAGAAGAAATAGGCTTATTTAATCTATTGTTTACTGTGTATATATCCTAATAGCCAATTTGGGGTTAGAATCCTTCACTATATTAAAATCTATTTACTGTAATTTTTCAAAGATTAAAAGAGTTACGTTTTAGTAGTAGTGTTTTAGGGGGAGGTAGTAATCTGTTTATCATGTAATTAAGAATAAATAAAAAAAGTTTTAAAAAAAGGCTTGTCAAAGTAAAA